>DATATK010000214.1:0-4331 GCA_036268825.1 Rhizomicrobium sp.
GCCTTCGCCCGCCTCGTCCGCGCAAACCTCATGCATCGAAGGCGGCTCGACCGACTGATCGAGCCCCCGCCACACCACCAAGCCGCTTCCCAGCAGTTGGCGATACAATGGCGCTAAATTTAAACCGGACAGCCGTGGGACGCGCCCGGCCATGACGAATTGATTTGAGATATGCGTTCTACATTCATCTCCACACCCTCTTCCTCCACCTTATAGCTCGCGAAGATCAGTTTCCCGCCCGGCATGTCGCCCTCGTAAAGCGGGAGGATGAGGTCGCACCATGTCGCGTTCGTGCCGTCGCCGCGCGGCACGTCCACCCGCACGAAGCTGGGCGCGCAATTCAACCGCGCGCTCTTCAGCGTCTCGCGGAGCGGCGCGCGCAGCGGCTGCGGCACGTCGCGCAGGCTCTTCAGCATCATCGCCCGCCCGAACCGCGGCGTCAGGTTCGCGCCGACGGCGTGGAACAGATAGCGCTTCATCTCGCCATGCGCCGCCGGGCTGACGCTCGCCACATGGTCTTGCCACGCCGCGAGCGACCGCACCCGGAAATCCTCCGTGCGCGGCATATGCCGCCCCGCGCTCACCAGGACCCAGTGCACAAGGAGTGATTGCAGTTGCCGCGGGGGCAGGTAAGGCGGTTGGTTGCGAGACATGGGGAATGACCTCACAGATATGGGTAGTGGAATAGTTTGTTTCACCATCGTTTGCAATGGGGCCGCCTCCGTGTATGAATGTGCAACGGATTGTCGGCCTCAATGTCCACCGGCTGCGGCGCGCCCGCGGCCCGAAATGGACGCAGATGAAGCTGGCCGCCGAAGCGCGGATTTCGCTGGTCTATGTCAGCGAGATCGAACGCTTCCTGCGCGATCCGTCGATCGGTGTGATGATGCGGCTGGCCAAGGCGCTGGACGTGACGGTCGAAGACCTGATCAAGCCGATCCCGCCGGGCTATGTGCGCCCGAAGGACCTGCCGCGCGGCCCGAACGTCCACCACCAGGGCCGGAAGCGCGCGGGCGCGAAGTAGCCGCACGCCCCATCCACTCCCTCGCCCCCGCGAAGCGGGGGAGAGGGCCGGGGTGAGGGGGTGGTGACGCATGAACTGTGCATCAAGCATCGCGCCCGTGGAGAGGCCCCCTCACCCCGGCCCTCTCCCCCTCAAAGGGGGAGAGGGGCACAGCTGACAATTCGTCATATAAATCCTATCGCGGGGCTTGTAATCCTCCCTTTCTTCCTCTACTTGTGGGTGCAGAAACACGCAGGAGTTGATTCGTTGTGATGTAGCGTTGTCGCAAGACCAGACAGGTTAAGGGCGCAAGCTTGCGTGCGTCCGTGCGCGGATGGGGAGCCGAAACTGGGGTCACAGCCGGGGAAGGCGCCGTTCGGGCGAGGGCCGTGGCGGTGGAAAAGGGCATGCGCGCGGCGTCTGGAATGGCGCACGCGGCCGGCGCGAAGACATCACGGGGGCCTGACACGCGCGGCCGCGCGGGGCGGGCCTTTGCCGTATCTGGGGCGGTTCGTTATCCGGCGCAGGCGCGGCGCGTAACGTTCGTGACCTGTAACGTTCGTTACGCGGCGGCGCGGGCGGGGGGCTTGAGCGGGAAGTCGACCGTCACGGCGGTGCCGACGCCTTCCTGGCTTTCGATGCGCATGGTGCCGCCGTGCTTGGCGGCGAGGGCGTGGACGAGGGCGAGGCCGAGGCCGGTGCCGCCCTTGGCGAGCATCGGGTCGTTGCAGACCTGTTCGAACGGGCGGCCGAGGCGCGGCAGATGTTCGGCGGGGATGCCGATGCCGTCGTCGCGCACCGTGATGCTGACGCGGTCGCCGGCAAAATGGGCTTCGACGTCGACGCGGCCGCCGGCGGGCGTGAATTTGAGGGCGTTGGAGAGCAGATTGAGCAGGATCTGCTTGACGGCGCGGCGGTCGGCGAGGACGGAGAGGCCTTCCTGGTCCTCGTCGAAGATGAGCTGCACGTTGCTCTTCCTCGCCCGCTCGCGCAGCAGCCGCACGCAATCCTCGATCGCCTCGGCGAGATCGACGCGCTCGAAATTGAGTTCCAGCTTGCCGGCCTCGATCTTGGCCATGTCGAGGATGTCGGTGATGAGGTCGAGGAGGAGCTGGCCGGAATCGTAGATCAGCGTCGCGTATTCGGTGTAACGTTCGTGACCGAGGGGCCCGAAGATCTCGTCGCGCATGATGTCGGAGAAGCCGATCACCGCGTTGAGCGGGGTGCGCAACTCGTGGCTCATGTTGGCGAGGAACGTCGATTTGGCGCGGTTCGCGGCCTCGGCATGTTCCTGCGCGGCGCGCATGCGCAGCTCCTGCTCCTTGCGCTCGGAGATGTCGCGGCTGACGCTGATCTCGCCCTGGAATTCGCCGGTCGACTCGTCGTAGACGCCGCGCGTACTGGCCTCGATCCAGACATAGCGCCCGTCGCCGCGTAGCGCGCGATAGGTCGCGGTGAGCGTTTCGCCCGGCGCGGGGCGGGCGCTCAGCCTCTCCGCTTCGGCGACGTCGTCGGGATGGACGATCTTGAGATAGTTGCCGTGCTGGATGTCTTCGGTTCCGCGCTGCAGAATGCGGCCGAGCGCGCTGGAGGCGAAGGCGATGCCGTCGTCGGTGTGCAGCATGATGATGTCGGAGGCCTGCTCCGCCATCACGCGATACATGTGCTCGGCCCGGGCGCGTTCGGCTTCGGCGATCACTTGCTGCGTCACGTCGTGGCAGACGCCGATCACCGAGACCACGCGCCCGTCGGGGCCGACTTCCACCTCGCCATGCGTGTCGACGAACAGCGCTGGCGCATCGGGATCCTTGGACTGCGTGCGGTAGTGGAACGGCGCGCGCGAGCGGATCGCGTCGGCGATCTTGCCCTGCAGGTTTGTCACGTCGTCCGGCATGACCTGGTCGAGCAGCCACGCCATGTCGGCTTTGAGTCCGGGATCGATGCCGAGCAAGGCATACATGCCGGGCGACCAGGTGGCGTGGTTGTCGGCCAGCCGCACGCGCCAATAGCCGAAGCGCGCGGCGCGCTCGGCCAGCGCGAACTGCACGCGCTCGCTGCGAAGCTCCGCCTCCGGCGATGTTTCCGGCGCGCGCGCGGTGGCGGGCTCTTCTTCCGACACGTTCGGTCTCCCCAAGACGGTTCTTCCGCCGTCCAGAAGAGGAGCTTACGTCGCGGACGTTAAACAACGCTTGCGATATCGACCAAAGGTTGCACGCCGCAATCTTTCGGTTAAGCGCGGCTTAACCAGCGCGCTTTCGCGAATATTCCCGCTTTACTTGGCTCCGGCGCGCTGGGCGAAGTGCCAGGCGCGTTCGGCGAGGGGGCGGACGCCGGCGGCGTTCTGTGCCGCATTGGCATTGGCCGCCGTGCCGTCGCGCACCCGGCCCACGATGCCCTGGAGGATCCCCGCAAGCCGGAAGAAGTTGTACGCGGCATAATAATCCATGTTCGGCGCGGTGGCGCGATCGGTGCGCCGGCAATAGGCGGCGGTGTATGCGTCCTTGTCTGGAATGCCGAGCGCGGCGAAATCCGCATCCAGCAGGCTGCCGCCGCTGGAGACGCCGCCGGGCATCTGCCACTGCATCAGGTGATAGGTGAAGTCCGCCATCGGATCGCCGATGGTGCAAAGCTCCCAGTCCAAGACCGCGATCACCTTGGGCTCGGTCGGATGCAGGATCATGTTGTCGAGCCGGTAGTCGCCATGCACGATGGAGTCGCGCGCATCGGCAGGCAAATGCTGCGGCAGCCACTCGATGAGTTTTTCCATCTCGTCGATGCGGTCTGTCTCCGACGCTTTGTATTGCTTCGTCCAGCGCGCGACCTGGCGGCCGACATAATTGCCGGGCTTGCCGTAATCGGTGAGGCCAAGTTTCTCCCAATCCATGTTGTGCAGCCGCGCGAAGGTCTCGTTCATCGCGTCGTAGATCTGGGTGCGCTGCTTCGGCGTCTGGTCCGGCAGCATCGGGCCCCAGTAGATCCGGCCTTCCACGCAATCCATCACATAGAACATTGTGCCGATGACGCTCTCGTCTTCGCAGAGCAGATAGGGCTTGGCGACAGGAAAGCCGGTGGGGTGAAGCGCGGAGATGATCCGGTATTCGCGGTCCACCGCGTGGGCCGAGGGCAGCAGCTTGCCCGGCGGCTTGCGGCGCAGGACGTAATTGCGGTTGGGCGTGATCAGCTTGTAGGTCGGGTTCGACTGGCCACCCTTGAACTGGCGCACTTCCAGCGGCGTCTGGAAACCGTCGATGCGCTCGGCGAGATAGGCCTCCAGCTTCTTCTCGTCGAAGCGGTAGTTCTCGGCCACCTCCTTGGTGCCCGAGAACTT
>DATATK010000215.1:0-11917 GCA_036268825.1 Rhizomicrobium sp.
TTGTCCGCCCGCGGATCCACCAAATCCCCAAAGCACTCGTGGAAAGTGTCCATCGCCATCTCCAGAAGAATCAGGAGATACCTTCAGAATCCAACCGCCATCCGCCTACAAGCGCAAAAAAACCCATATGCGATTCCCCTACCCTCAAGGGGAGGGTATAGAAAACAGCTAAATCTCTCTTGGCAACAGCAACCGCGCCCTGAGCCCGCCCTCGCTCCGGTTCTCCAGCGTGATGCTGCCGCCGTGGCCCTCGGCGATGGCTTTCACCAGCGTCAGCCCCAGGCCCGACCCGCCGGTCTCCATGCTGCGCGAGGTCTCCAGCCGCACGAACGGTTCGAACACGCGCGCGCGATCCGCCTCCGGGATTCCGGGTCCCGTGTCTTCGACGATGATCTCGTAGGCGACCTGTGTCGCGGTCATGTGCACGTCGGCGGTCTTGCCGTAGGCGATGGCGTTCTCGATCAGGTTGCGCACGGCCCGGCGGATTTCGTTGGGGCGGCAGGTGAAGGGTGCGGCGGCATGCGGCGCCCAGGTGACGGGCTTTTGCATCTCTTCCAGGTCGGCGCAGAGACTTTCGATCAGCGCCGCCAGATCCATCTTGCGCATCGTTTCCCAGCCGGCGCCGCGCGCGGCATCGAGCACGGCCTCGGTGAGCTCCTGCAGCTCGGTGAGGTTCTTCTCCAGCCGCTCGCGCACCTCCGCGTCGTCGACGAACTCGGTCGAGATGCGCATCGCGGTGATCGGCGTGCGCAAATCGTGTCCCACCGCGGAGAGCAATTGGCGCTGGCTGTCCAGCGTGCGCCGGACCTGGTCGTTCATCGCGTTGAAGGCGCGGGCGGCGCGATGGATGTCCTCCGGCCCTTCCTCCGAAACGCGCTCGGCCGAACCGCCGCGCGCGGCGAGTGAGGCGGCGGCGGCCAGTTCACGCAGCGGCTGCGTCATGCGCCTGGCGACCAGAGCCGCCGCGGCCGACGTCACGATGATGGCGGCGAGCGCGGCGATGGCGATCTGGAACGGCCAGGGCGGTGGCGGCGGGCGGAAGAACGTCACCAGCAGGTTTGCATTGCGCACGACCGGCACGGTGATCTCCACCACCGCGCCGGTGGGGCTGCCGTAAAGCTGCACCATGCGCGCGTCGGGGAATTTCATGGTGGTGAAATGCACCGTCACCGGCTGGCGCGCACGCCCGGGCGAAAGCTGCGCGCGGACGCGTTCGGCGAAGGCTGTCTCCTGCCGCGTCATCGGCTGGGGCGCGATCTTTCCGTAGACCACGTGGAAGCGCCAAAGCCCCACGCTCATGGTCTTCGCCGCCTCTTCGCGCTCCTTGGCGGGGATGCCGCTGAGCAGCGTGGCGACGGAGACGGCGCGGTCCAGGCGCCGCTCGGTCTGCGCACTCATGTTCTCGCTCTCGCGCGTCGCGGCGAACCACACGGCCACGCCCGCGTTCGACACCGCGACCGCCAGTGCCGTGACGACGATAAGCTGCCCCCCCAACGTGCGCGGCCAGAACTTCATGGCGGAAGCCTCATGCGCCTTCCGGATCCACGGCGAACATGTAGCCGCCGCCCCACACCGTCTTGATGTAGCGCGGGTTGCGGGAGTCCGGCTCCAGCTTCTTGCGCAGCCGGCTCACATGGTTGTCGATCGAGCGGTCGAACAACTCGGCGTCGCGGCCCTTGGTGAGGTCGAGGAGCTGGTTGCGGGTCAGCGCGATGCGCGGCCGTTCGAGGAAGGCGCGCAGAAGCGAGAACTCGCCACTCGACAATGCCGTCGCCATCCCGTCCGGCCCGACCAGTTCGCGCTGCGCGGTATCCAGCGTCCATTCGCCGAAGCGGATGCGCTCGGCATCGGGCGGCTGCTGGCGCGGAGGCAGGGCCTGCGTCCGCCGCAGCACGGCGGTGACGCGCGCGACAAGCTCGCGCGGGCTGAACGGCTTGGCGATGTAATCGTCCGCGCCCATCTCCAGCCCGATGATGCGGTCCACTTCCTCGCTGCGCGCGGTGAGCAGGATGACGGGGATCTGCGAAGTCTCGCGGATCGAGCGGCAGAGGCTGAGCCCATCCTCGCCCGGCATCATGATGTCGAGCACGACGAGATCGATCGCCGAGCCCTTCATCGCCTTGCGGGCCGTGAGTGCGTCCTGCGCCGTGGTCGTGCGGTAGCCGTGCTCGCGCAGATAGCGCGCGAGCGGCTCGCGGATGTCGCGGGCGTCCTCGACGATCAGAACGTGCGGCTTGTCTTCCTTCGTCATGGTCCGAAGATGAGGGGCGAGCGCCCCGTCTGCAAACATTATTGTCGCAAGAATTCGCGGACAGCGGGAGAGGGCGCTGATTTGCGACCGCCCGGGACGTCTCGGACAAATCCTTTGGGGCCGCCGCGGCTATCAAGCTCGGCATATCCAAGGGGGATTAACCCATGAGAAGCACCATACGGATTGCGTTGCTTGGCTGTGCCGCCGTGGCGGTTTGCGCGGGCGCGGCGTTTGCCCAGATGGAGGCCCCGCCGCCGCCCGACATGCCCGGCGCGGGCGCCGAACACGCCCCCGGCCGCATGGCCGACCGCTTTCTGGACGAGTTCGACCTGAACCATGACGGCAAGGTCACCCATGATGAGTTCAACCGCACCCTAGCCGCTCACTTCGCGCAGATCGCCGGCAAAAGCGGCTCGGTGAGCGAGGACCAGTTCATCGGCGCGCACCTGAAGGACCTGCGCGCCCGCAGCGACGCGATGTTCCGCCGGCTGGACTGGAACGGCGACGGGCGCCTGTCGCTGGATGAATTCCTCGAACCCGCCCGCGCCCGATTCGAAATCGCCGACCGTGACGGCACCGGCACGATCCCTTGCGCGGTGAAGCAGCAGGCCGCTTATCGCAGCGACGGAGGCGAGCCGCACCGGCGGGCCGGCGGCGGGTTTCGCGGGCGCGGCAATCTCTGCGCCAAGAACGACCTCAACGAAGACGGCAAGCTGACCCGCGCCGAACTCGACAAGTCCGTGTCGATCGAATTCTCCGGCGCGGCGAAAGGCGGATCACTGAACGCCGACCAGTTCTACGGCATCATGGTGGCGCGCTTCCGCGACGCGGCGGGCAAGATGTTCGACCGCGCGGATTCCGACCATGACGGCAAACTGACGCTGGCCGAGTTCGCCGCGCGCGAGGAGAAATTGTTCGCGCGTCTCGACAAGAACGGCGACGGCGTCATTACGCGGGACGAGTTGTCGTCCTCGCGGCGTGGGCGTGGCTTCGCGCCCAAGAAATCCGGGTAAGACCGGATCAGGCTGTCGCGCGGGGAGTGTGATGCTCCCGCCCGCTTCCCGCGCGCAGCACCTTCGTCATCTCCGCCACGATGGACACCGCGATCTCCGCGGGGGATTTCGCGCCGATGTCGAGGCCGACCGGGCCGTGGATGCGGGCAAGCTGCGCGTCGCTGAAGCCGGCCTGTTTGAGCCGCGCGAGGCGGCCGGCATGCGTCTTCTTCGAACCGAGCGCGCCGATATAGAAGCATTGCGAGTTCAGCGCGGCAATCAACGCGGGATCGTCCAGCTTGGGATCGTGTGTTAACGCCACCACCGCGCTGCGCGGGCCCAGCGGCGCTGTTGCCAGGGCTTCATCAGCCCAGGCGTGGATGAGCGCGATGCCGGGGAACCGCTCTTCCGTCGCGAACGCCGTGCGCGGATCGATTACCCGCACACCATATCCCGCCATCGCGCCCAGCCGCGCCAGAGGCTGCGCGATATGCACCGCGCCGATGATGACGAGATCGAGGGGCGGGTTGTGCACGGCGAGGAACCAGGCGCGGCCCTCGATCTCCACCGGCGCGCTACGGTCGTCGCGGGCGGCGTTACGGGCGGCGAGGCCGAGGGGAGATTGGTCCGTGTACGGATCGATGAGCAACTCGTCGCCGGTCGCCAGATCGGTGGCCCGCACGATGGCGCGGCCCGCGTGGCGGGCAACGTTGAGTTGGAGGAGGACGTCGGCGCGCATCAGATAACCGGCTCGACGAACACCTCGATCTTGCCGCCGCAGGCAAGCCCGACAGACCAGGCCTGTTCGTCGCTGACGCCGAATTCAAGCCGCCGCACCTGTCCGTCGCGCATCGCGTCCTGCGCGCTCTCGATCACCGCGCCTTCGACGCAGCCACCCGAGACCGAGCCGACGAACGCGCCGTCGTCGCGCACCGCGATCTGGCTCCCCGCCTGCCGCGGCGCCGAACCCCAGGTCTTCACCACCGTCCCGAGCGCGACCTTGCGACCGGAGGTGAGCCACGCGGCGGCGGCATTCAAAACATCGTCTTCATCCATAACACACCATACCACCCTCCCCTTGAGGGAGGGTCGAAAAATCCGAAGGATTTTTCGGGGAGGGGGCCTCTTAGGGAAGGTGGCATTGCCCCTCCCCGAAATTTGCTTTCGCTGCGCTCAGCAAATTGTCGATCCTCCCTCAAGGGGAGGGTGGTTACTTGGCCGCCTCGACCGCGCGTTTGGCCATGACAGTCACCAGATGCGCGCGATATTCGGCTGAGCCGTGGAGGTCGGCATTCATCCCATCGGCGGAAACGGCGATCTTCGCCACGGCATCGGGCGTGAAGTCTTTCGCGAGCGCGGCTTCCATCTCGGGAATGCGGAACACGCAGGGCGCCGCGCCGGTCGCGGCGACGCGCACGCCGTCCTTGGTTTTCGCGACGAACACGCCGGCCATCGCATAGCGCGAAGCCGGGTTGCGGAACTTGGCGTAGCCCGCGCGATCCGGAATCGGGAACGAGACCTGCGTGACGATCTCGCCGTCCTCCAGCGCGGTCATGAACATGCCGGTGAAGAAATCGTCCGCGGCGATGCTGCGCCGGTTGGTGGTGATCGTGGCGGCAAGCGCCAGCGCGGCGGCGGGATAGTCCGCGGCGGGATCGTTGTTGGCGAGCGATCCACCCAGGGTGCCCATGTGGCGCACGGCGGGATCGCCGATGCTCTCGGCAAGTTCGGCCAGCGCCGGGATCGCGCGTGCGACATCGGAAGCGTTCGCGACGTCGTGGTGATTGGCGCCCGCGCCGATGACGAGTGTGTTGCCGTCGCGGCGGATGAAGGCGAGTTCCTTCAGGCCCGAAATGTCGATCAGATCGGACGGTTGCGCCAGCCGCATGCGCATCGCAGCGATCAGGGTCTGTCCGCCGGCGAGAAGCTTGGCGTCCGGCGAGCGCGAGAAGATCGCCTCGGCGTCGGCGACGGATTTGGCGCGGTGATAGGTGAACGGATAGGTGATCATGCCGCTGCCATCTTCTTCGCCGCATCCTCGATGGACGAGACGATGTTGTGATAGCCGGTGCAGCGGCAGATGTTGCCCTCCAGCTCCTCGCGGATCGTCTCGCGGTCGAGTTGCGGCTTGCGGCGGATCATATCGACCGCGGTCATGATCATGCCCGGCGTGCAGAAGCCGCATTGCAGGCCATGGTTCTCGCGGAACGCTTCCTGGACGGGATGAAGCTTGCCGTCTTTCGCCAGCCCCTCGATGGTCGTCACGTTCGTGCCGGCCGCTTGCGCGGCGAAGATCGAGCAGGATTTCACCGCGCGCCCGTCCACGTGCACCACACAGGCGCCGCACTGGCTGGTGTCGCAGCCGATATGGGTGCCGGTGAGCCGCAGATCGTCGCGCAGGAAATGGACCAGCAAAGTGCGGTCCTCGGCCTCCTGAGAAACGGGCTTTCCGTTCACCGTCATGGAAAGGACGGCCATGTTCATGTCTCCGGTCGGGAATGATGGAACCCAAGTTTCGGCGGGCGAGGGGGACAAGGTCAACCCTGCACCTCCCCCTTGTGGGGAGGGCGATAAAATCCTGAGCGCAGCGATGGATTTTCCGGGTGGGAGGCCGCTCCAGTCGGCAACACCGCCCCCCACCCGAAAATGCTCTCGCATTTTTCGACCTCCCCACAAGGGGGAGGTGCTATAGTAATCGCATGGCGATCGTCACCGTTCAGATCCCGCGTGGAACCGGCGCCGAGACCAAGCGCAAGCTGGTGCAGGCGCTGACCGGCGCGGTGGCGGATGTTCTCGACATGCCGCACACCGGCGTCACCGTGCTGATCGGCGAGTTCGCGCCGGAGAACTGGGCCGAAGGCGGCGAGTTGCGGAGTGACCGCGGCAAGGCGGAAACCATCGCCTACGACCTCGAAGCGTTGTTCCGCAAACCACCCGAAAAATCCGGCGAAAAGCCGGTTGCGAAAGCGGCCGAGAAGAAGGCGGCGCCGGCGGCTAAAATGTCACCCCGAAAAGCACTAGCAAAATCACGATCACGCCGATAAGGCCGACCACCCAGATTTCCGGCGCCACGCCCTCGCGGCGCAGGCTCTCTTCGCCCCTGGGCATGTCGATCACGTCGCCGGCGCCCGCGACGGTCGAGGCGAATTCCGGCGAGGTGGCCAGCATATCCGCCTGCTCCGCATCCAGCGGTATTGGCGCGGTGAGCGCGGCAGCGAAGCGGGAGAAGAAATCGTCCGCGATCTGGCGCGCCGCGCCGTCGATCAGCCGTTGCCCGATCTGCGCGAGCTTGCCGCCGACGGCGGCCTTCGCGGTGTAGATCAGAACCGTGCCGTCGCCTTCCGGCGTGAGCACCACTTCGGCTTCCCCGCGCGCGAAACCGGCAACGCCGCCCTGGCCTTCGCCCTTGAGCACGCAGCGATGCGGCGGATCCATGTCGGTGAGCGCGATGGCAGCTTTGAATGTCGCTTTCACCGGTCCGATCTTGAGCGTGGCTGTGGCGTCGAAACGGGTGGCGTCGGATTTGGTCAGCGCCTGGCAGCCGGGCACGCAGGCTTTCAGCACCTCCGCGTCGTTCAGCGCGATCCAGACGTCCTCGGGCGAGGCGGGAATGGTGTAGCGGCCGGTGAAATCCATGGGTTGATCAGGCCTCCACGAAAGGTTGGCAAAACAAAGAGTTAGCGAATCGGCCAACGACTCTGTGTAGCGCGGATGCAACTTCCGCGATTAGTCTTGCGCGTTGTACTTTCTTCTTTGCGACAATTATGTTAACCATACATTTACCATAATCTGAGTTCCGGGGTTCACGGGGATGGATACGGTTTTTGAGGCGGCCGACACGGCATTCGAAGTGTCGGGCTTGGTGAAGTGGTTCGATCTTTCCAAGGGCTATGGCTTCATCAAGCCGGCCGCGGGTCCTGAGGGCGATATTCTCCTGCATCAGACCTGCGTGCGCCAGTCCGGATTCAAGGCGGCCTATGAAGGCGCTTTGGTCGTTTGCGAAGCGGTGCAGGGCCCCAAGGGCCTCCAGGCGCGCCGCATCCTCTCGCTCGACAACTCCACCGCCGCGCCGCAGGCCGCGATGGTGCGGGCGTCGCGCTTCACCGCCGAGCCCACCGGCGCGCCGTTCGATGCGACGGTGAAATGGTTCAACCGCGGCAAGGGCTACGGCTTCGTCTCCCGCGGCGCCGGCACGCCGGACGTCTTCGTCCACATGGAGACCTTGCGGCGTTACGGCATCCGCGAACTCCGGCAGGGCCAGCGCGTGCGCGTCCGCACGGGCGACGGGCCCAAGGGCGAGCTCGCCGCCGAAATCGACGTCCTGGAACCCTGATTGCCGAATATTAAGCGCAGCGGACTGGCGCGATCCCGCCCGCCGCGCAATAAACACGCGCGGATTTCGCGCGAGCCGGGACATGCAGCTTTCAAAGCAGGCACATTCTCATACCCTCCCCTTGAGGGAGGGTCGAAATTCGCAAGGCGAATTTCGGGAAGGGGCTCACTCCGAGATCTCTGAATCAGCCCCTTCCCGAAATCTGCTTCGCAGATTTCGACCCTCCCTCAAGGGGAGGGTGGGTATAGCGCTCGCGGCGATAGTTCTACTTCTCGCCGCCTGCTCGAAGGCGGCGGAGACGTCGCCCATCGGATTGGCGATGGAGACGATCACGGTCGATACCGATCACGGCGCGCAGAAGTTCCAGGTCGAGATCGCGGACACCGATGCCTCGCGCGAGAAGGGCCTGATGTTCCGCAAGACGATGGAGCCGGATCACGGCATGCTGTTCGTGTTCCCGATCGACGAGGGCGTCGCGTTCTGGATGAAGAACACGATCCTGCCGCTGGACATGATCTTCATCCGCGACGACGGCACGATCTCGTCCGTCGCGCCCGACACCACCCCGTTCTCGACGGAGGAGATTGCCTCGGTCGAGATGGTCCGCGCCGTGCTGGAACTCAACGCCGGGCGGGCCGCGGCGCTGGGCATCGTCCCCGGCGACGTGATCCACGCCCAGGCCTTCCACAACGCCAAACAACCCTGACCCAGCCTTAGTGACACCGGGCCGGTATTTCCTGTAAGGGACGGTTCGGAACGGGGCGTAGCTCAGCCTGGTAGAGCACTAGCTTTGGGAGCTAGGGGTCGCGAGTTCGAATCCCGCCGCCCCGACCAGCCTACGCTACGCGATAGCGGAGCGGAGGCTGCCGCGCCGAAGCCCAGCGGGCGAAGGCGGGCTGGTTGCCGCGAGCTACGGCTCGGCAAGCCAACCTTCGCGGGGCTTGGCAGGATATTGATTGGGAGTCTCTCATGCGCGCGCGCATCTATCAGCCGGCGAAGAACGCCATGCAGTCGGGCCGGGCCTTGACCAAGCGCTGGCTGCTCGAATACGAGCCCGAGACGGCGCGCGAAGTGGACCCGCTGATGGGCTGGACCGGCTCGGCCGACATGCGCCAGCAACTGGCGCTGGAATTCGACACGCCGGAAGAGGCCGTGGCCTACGCCGAGAAGAACGGCATCGAATATCAGGTCTTCGAGCCCCACAGACCCAAGCCCCGCCCAAAATCCTACGCGGACAATTTCAAGTTCGACCGCAAAATCCCCTGGAGCCACTAGGGGCCGCGCTATGACCCCGTAGCTCAATGGATAGAGCACCAGCCTTCTAAGCTGCGATATGCAGGTTCAATTCCTGCCGGGGTCGCCAAAACATTTCGCGCCGCGCACATGAAAAGGGCCGCGACGCGCGCGGCCCTTTCCGATTCGATTTCAGTATCCGCCCGGTGGGGGAGGCGGAGGTGGGCCGCCATAGCCGGGGCCGTATCCGGGAGGCGGTCCGTAGCCCGGGCCATAACCCGGCGGCGGGCCGCCGTTGGGCACCTGGTTGCCGTGCGAGGACATGCACTGGGCGTAGGCGATGTTGTACTGGCCCTGGATGCCGTGCTGGCGGTAGCCGGGGCCGGTTTCCGAATTGCCGATGGCCGCGCCGGCGACGCCGCCGACGATCGCGCCCTTGGTGTTGCCCACGGCCGCGCCGATGGCGGTGCCGAGCACGGCGCCTAGCACGGTGCCGTTGGTTTCGCGGTCCTTGTCATTCTGGACGCGGCCCGCCACGCGGTCGCCCGCATATTGCTCGCAGGCCGCTTCGTCCGTCTGGAATTGCGCGAACGACTTGCCCTGGCCGGGCATCACCGGAACCGTCGGGCCCACCGGCTGTTCGGCGCAGGCGCTCAAAAGCGCGGCAACCGAAACGGCCGTTACTAACGCAGTCAATCTCTTCATGGCTCTTTCCTTAGATGGGGCAGCGGGCCCACACGGTGAACAACGCGCGAGGACGCTCGACTGATCCGCCGGATTCTGGCCAACCCGCCTGAACCCCGGATGAACGGCAGCCTTGTTGCACATTGGTTCGATTGCAAATTATTTGGAACGGGGCGGAAACATCCGCCTGACATCCCGTTAATGAGCCATGGGGAACGAAGCGGCTGAAGCTTTTGGGACAAGGGTCATGACGAACAAATTCCGCCGCATTTTGATGCAGCTGGCCATATCCGCGACCGTCGCAATCGCCACGCCGGCCTTGGCCGCCGGTCTGGTCGAGGGCGTCTCCGCCGCCACCAGCACGGTCGCCGGCGCCAACACCATCCTGCCGGACGACACGGGCGGCGGCTCCGCCACCCTGGCGGCCGCGCCGGCCGATTCGCACGTCGCCACCCACGCGCCGCTCCGCCTTAGTGCGCTGGCGGGCGAGGACGATGCCGCGTGGGCCGACGCCAGAAGCGTCCACCGCAACAAGCGCTAAGCCTTCAGGGCCTCACGCACATCCGCATACGGATCATCGACAACCTTGCTCGACACATCGAACAGCATCGTCGCGCGCGTCTTGGCGTCGTAGGCGGGCCAATGCGGGATCGCTTTGTTGTTCGGGTTGCCCGTCTTTGCGAACGCGACCCACGCGGCCGACATCTGGTCGGCGAGTTGTTGCGGGGCAGGCCCCGGACCGAGAAGCGGGCGCGTCGCTTCCACCGTGTCGAACACGAACGGGATCTCGAGCGTGTGCGGCGACTTGAAAAGGCCGCCGGCAATCGGCGTCTCCCAGACCAGTTGATACATGTAGACCGGCGCGCCGCCCTGCTCCGCCTTGCGCGTCGCCAGGGTGATCGAGCCGCCCCACATGAAGGTCGTCGTCATCAATTCGGCAAGCAGGTAGCTCGGCGAATAATCCGGATGCGCCTTCTTCAGCGCGGCAAGGATTTGCGGCGCGTTCGGCCCCGCCATCATCGGCGCCTGGGCGTCGAGTTGCGCCTCGGTCAGCCTGCCGAACCAGGGCTGGCCGGCGACGAACAGCGTCATCTCATCCTTGTTGGTGCCGATGATCAGCGGCACGTCCGCCGATTGCGCGGGCGCCACCGGATCGAACGGATCGGTGGGCAGCACCACGCCGTCCACCACCGGCGCCAGGAAGCGGATTTCCGCTCCCGGCCCGCGCGTCGCCGCCACCGCGAACGCGGCCTTGACGATGTCCGCGGCAGGAGCGGCTTGCAGCGCCTTGAGGTCGGTGATCTTGAGCGCGGCGAGGATAGCTTTCGCATCCGCCGTCGCCGCGGCTTCCGGCACACCCTTGAGGCCCGGGCCGCTTTCGACAATCGCCTTGTGGAACAGGCCCTTGGCGGACGGCATTGCCATCAGGGTTGAAACCTTCGCGCCGCCGCCGGACTCGCCGAAGATGGTGACGTTGGACGGATCGCCGCCGAACGCGCCGATATTGTCCCGCACCCATTCCAGCGCCAGCACGATGTCGAGCATGCCGGCATTGCCGGACTCCGCGTAGGCGGGGCCGAAGATGTCGCCCAGCTCCATATAGCCGAACGCGTTGAGGCGGTGGTTCAGCGTGACGACGACGACATCGCCGCGCATCGCCAGATTGGCGCCGTCGTAGGACGGCCATGCGCCCGAGCCATAGGCGAACCCGCCACCGTGCAGCCACACCATCACGGGGCGCTGCTTCTTGCGGTCGTCGAGCGTGGCGAACGGGGTCCAGAGGTTGAGGAACAGGCAGTCCTCGTTGCCCGTCTTCACCTCGGCGAGCGTCGGGTAGACGACCTGCAGCGATTTGGCGAGTGGCGTCTTCGGCTCTTCGCCCGCCGCGCCGCTCGGCATCTGGATGGCAGGCGCGCCGAACGATCCGGCGGCATAGGGCGCCGTCCATTTCGCGGGCTTCTGCGGCGGCAGGAAGCGCAGCGCACCGGTCGGCGGCGCGCCGTAGCGGATGCCTTTGAACGCCAGCGTGTTCTTGACCGAGATGCCCTGGACGGGGCCGGCGGAAGTGTTGATCACCGGTATCGGTGGCGGAGGCATCTGCGCAAAAGCTGGTGCATCGAACGCGACGAGCGCGGCCATGCTCGTACTGGCGGCCAAGACGGAACGGCGGCTGAAATCGGTCATGTCATCCTCCCCAGGATTGGGGCGGATTTTCGTACTTCCGGTATGGCGGGTCAACGCCCTTTGAAATCAGGCTCGCGCTTGGCGAAAAAGGCCGTGACGCCTTCGCGCACGTCCTCGCTCGGGTTGGCGATCATCACCGCCAGCGCCGCGTCGTTGAGCGAGTGGTCGAGCGAAGCATCAAGCCCGTGGCGCATCATGCTCTTGGCGAGGCGCACCGCGAGCGGCGCCTTCTTCGCGATG
>DATATK010000216.1:0-6268 GCA_036268825.1 Rhizomicrobium sp.
GGCTGTTCTTGTATTCGAGCACCGGCGCGAACTTGCAAGTACAGTTCGACCAGGAGAAGGCAATTCCGTTTCCGCGCCGGGCGCTTCGCGTCGGCAAATTTACCCAGGCGATTTTCTCGCTGACGCCCGGTAGCACCGGCGTCACCAAGGCCATCATCGTTTACGGGAAGGGCGATCCGCCCGTTTTTCCGTCGCTGGATGATGCAGGTGCTTTGCTGATTTCCGAGACCGCGGCCTTTTCGAACATTGCTGCGGGTGGTGTGGTGGTGCTCAACGGTGCGATGTATCCGCTGAATGCGGTATGGATTTCGGTTCCGGCCGCCGCTGCCAACGGTGTGTGGTTCAACGAGGTGGGCGGAGCGCTCCAGGGCATTTTCGTCCAACCGGGACAGTCAACGCGCGTTCCCGTCTCTTTCGTCCAAGGCAACCTGAACGTCTACAATTCGGGCGGGGGCGCAGTGCAGATCGGCATCGCCTACGAGGTCGGCACGTGAGCACGGCCGCCAAGCTCGCGTTGATCGGCATTGTGTTGCTCGCTGTCGTGATGATGGCGGACGTACCGCAACAGGGCGCTGCAACGACAACGGCGAGCGCGGGCGGCGATGGGGTCGACTTGGCCGACGCCTACACGAACCCCGGCTATGGCTACTACACCAACGGCTATGCTGCGCAGACTACGGGCGCGACGGGCCAGTACGGGACGAATGGTGGAACCACAGATGGGGTGAACATCACAGATCCCGGTGGCGACGTGGATACGCTCGCCCGCGTGATCTATGGCGAGGCCCGCGGGCAGAGCGCCGCCGCGCAACAGGGCGTTGTGAGCGTGGTGCTGAACCGCACCAATACCTTCGGCTACTCCTTCGGCCAGCTTGGCGGGATCAGCGGTGTGTGCAAGCAGCCGCTCCAGTTCACATGCATGTCGGCGCAATATGGCGGCAGCAATTACACCGCCACCATGGCGGTGCAGGCGGGTGATCCGATCTTTAACGCGTGCCTCGCGCTCGCGCAAAGCGCGATTGCCGGAAACGTTCCAGACAACACAGGCGGCGCGACTTACTACTACGATACGTCGATTTCGCAGCCATCGTTTTGGCAGACGGATGGCATCTACAAAACCATCCAGATCGGCGCGCTAATTTTTGGCGCGGTCAACGGCGAGTTGATCGTATGACCGCGCTGCAGTTCGAGGATGACTTCGTGGACGGCATGGCCGAGGCGCTCGGCTGGGCCGTGATCGCGTTCGCCTCGCTGCTGTTCCTCGGAAAGTCCTTCGGATGATCGAGGCCGCCGCGCTCGCCTTCGAGATTGCGGGCGCAGTCGCCGCTGGCGGCTGGTGGATCGTGCGATCCCTCTGGAAAATCGACGTGCGGCTTACACGCATCGAAGATCACATGGGGATCGAAGAGAAGGGCAGGGCGCGCAACCGCGTTCAACGGAAATCCTCCACGGCGCGTGTCGTGAAGTTCGGCGATGCCGTAGGCCGCGACTACGGCGAACTCTGATCGGAGAACACCATGCGTTTTAGCAACTTGAATTTGGACGCCATCCTCACGCAAATCGACACGTGGATGACGGATATGGAGGCGCTCCTGCCGCGCGTCGAAAACGTGGAGACGGTGCTGGCCAGCCTGCCGGGCGTCTCGCAGCTCGCGGCGCCCGCGCTAGCGCTCACCGAAGGCGCGGCGGCGGTCGGCCAGGTCGTGCAGGAAGTGAACAGCGCGATCATGCCCGCTCCCCAGCCAGTGGCCGCGCCGAAGCCGGCGGCCGTGCCCGCACCTCAGCCGGTGGCCGCAGCGGCCACGTCCGCGACCTCGCCGGCCGCCGTCATCGCTGCCGCTGCCCAGGCGCAGTCCGGTGGCTAAGAGCAAGCGCTGCCGCTCCTGCGGCCGTTTCCACAAGAAACGGAAGAAGGCCAAGCGCACCACGCGGCGTAAGAAACGGTCGATCTGGCCGTTTTGAAGGGGAGGGCGGTCCGTGATCCCCCCGCACGGACCGCCCTTCGTTTTCGGAGCGTCGAATGAACTGGAAACTGATAGCTCTCGGCATAGTTATCCTCGCCTTCTGGGAGGCCGATCAGCGGGCGCGCGCCGTTGCCGCGACCGGTGCTGCTTCAACCGGATCGACAACGGCCTCCAGCGTGCCCCTGAGCACGCCAGACGGCTATTACTTGGCGACGGGAGCCTATGGCCTCTCGATCCTCGTGCCCGATGGTGGGTTTACGGTCGGCTCCAATGCCTTGCAGGGGTTGCGCGGGCTCAAGCTCAAGCCCGCGAACCCAGCGCCGGGACCGGAAAAGGCGACGGGCGGCGATAGCCTCCATCCCATCGACACGACGGAAGCGAATGCGATTTCGGACGCCTATGACGACGACGGCGGCGACGACGACGACGACGGCATGGACGATGACGGCTCGGATATCGACCTCTCCGGCCTGGGCGACGATCTCGATGGTTTCAGCGATCTCGACGTGGACACATTCGGCTTCTAGCCCAGCTTGAAATATTCCCTCCGCGTCATACGTCTCCTTCGCGAGAGCGGGAGGTCATCATGCAGGCGGCAACGGGCTATCGGTTGATCGTGCGGATTTGGCGGCTGTCCATCTTATGGTTCGCGGGCGCGGGCATGTTCGGCATCGGATCGGGCAGGGGCGGCGATGCGCGGTGGCTGTCCATCGGGCCGATAGAGTTTTGGTGGGCGAATAGAGGCCGCAGCCCCGAGCCACTGAAGCTCAAAAAACTCCCTGCGGATTATTCCTACAGGGAGCATTTCAAGACGCTGCGGAAGTCCGCGCGAAAGATGCGAGTGGTCGTCGCGCGTTAGAGGCCAGAGCAATCGGGATTGCCCGTCATGTGGCCGCCGCACGGGCACATGTCCTGATAGGCGCGAACGAAAACCTGCGGTGCCGACACGTCCAGCGCGGCCGGGTTGTGCTCGATCCAGCGCCGCACAACAGGGATCATTTTTTCATCTGGCGTGTTGGCCGTGCAGATTGTTTGCTTCGCGCCGCCTACATCCTGAGCGACGCGGTAGCCCCAGATTACGCCGGCGAGGAACCGGCCGCACTGATCGTGATCCGATTTGTTCCCATCGCGGCAGTGTTGCAGCCAGTCTCCGGCCGTCGCTACGTCCGCGTGCGCCGGTGCCGATATCGCGATGACGGCGGCGATGATCAAAATAAATCTCATGGTAATTCCCCCTTGGAGCTCTCTATCATAGCAGCGTTCGGGACACCGGGCGAGGCGACGGCCGGCGCGGGCTGTGGACGACTTTCCCGCAGCCACGCTTGAAGGATGCGCGAGACGGATTTCGGATGAAGGCCGAAGCGGCGGCCGACCTCCGCATTGCTGTTGGTGTGGGCGAGGCGGACGATTTCGCGATCCCGGTGGAATTTCCATGCCTCCCGGTCCGTTGTGACATGGCGCTCGAATTGCGCGGTGAAAAACATGATCTGCAATTCGAAGTCCCGTGCGGTCGGAGCCTCATTGGTGGTTTCGGTGTGATCATTGGCGACCTCGGCGATGGCATCGGCCTTAGAGAGGCCGCGCTGCATGGCGCGCTCGATCCGCCGCATCTGGTCGGGGAGGTCGGCTTTTTCGCGGTGTCGCGCTTCCATGTGGAGGGCGATATCGCGGTCCCGGTGCAGGCGGCGAACGAACTGCTCGAGCTCCCTTGCGGCCGTGTCCAGGGCCGCCGCCATCGCTGCTTCGCGGCGGGCTTCGACCAACTCATACTTTTTTGTCAAGACGCCCCTCTACACAATATTTTCGCTCAAGGAGAGAGCGAAGGCCAGATTTCACGAGGACTAGGGCCATATTGGGGCATCCGCGTTTCGTATAAGATATATTATGGGAAATGTCAGATAAGGATTTATCTGGGAAACAGCTATTATGCCGCCTGATCCACTTCCCAGCCTTTGCATGCCAGCAGGATCGCGCGCGGCACGGGCTTCTCGCCATTCGAGTAATAGGCAATCATCCGGCGCGACAGCCCCAACGCATCTGCAGTTTTGGTCAATGACAGCCCATGGCGCAGCCGCCATTCGAGAAATGCGCGCGTATCCTCATGGCCAGTGGCGGACAAAGTCTCCAGCCAGAGAGTCTCAGCCCCCAGTTCCGGGCCCGACGGCCACTCCACCCCTTGGCCCCATTCGCTGATCTTAACGCCCGCGAACCGGGCCACGTCGCGCAGCTTTCGGAACGCCTTGTGACGCAGAATCTCGGTCAGGTCGAGCTCGGCTCGCGTGCCGTCCGACCATTTTATCGCGAGCCTCGCTGGCGCTTTGGCCTTGACTGAGACGATTGTGTGCGTCGTGTCTTCCGAACTCATGCGTTCAACTCCTGCCACTTGGCCAGCAAAAGTTTTCGGTTTTTACCGGCCCATTCCATTGCGGCCTTGAGCACGGAGGATGGCGCATCGCCGATAATGACCTCACCAGTCGCTATACCGACCGAGCACCGGAAATCCGGACCTTCGATGTGAAAATGCGGAATACCGTGTTCCCGGCCATAGACGGCGATTTTCCAACCTGCACCGCGATAGACCGTCACCATCACATTGATGTAGTGCAATCATTGCACTAATGCAAGCCTCACCCGCCCCTTGGATACAAAATCATCTGCGTGCAGCGGAACGCGGCCAGCAGTTTCCCGCCAGCCTCGTTGGTGATCGTGGCGTCCCAGACCTGGGTGGTGCGGCCGCCGTGGAGGAGCTTGGCCTCGCCCGCGATGGCGCCGTCGCGCAGCGTGCCCATGAAATTGCATTTGAGTTCGACGGTGGTGAAGCCATTGGCGCCGTCCGGCCACTTTGTGCTGACGCCGTAGGCGCACAGCGTGTCGGCGAGCGCGACGATGGCCGGCGCCCAGAGCGCGCCGTTGCCGGCGATGAGCTCCGGCTTCACCGGCAAGCGGCCCGCGACGCGGCCGGGCTCGCACGCGGTGACGGCGATGCCCAGCATATGCGGCAGGCCGCCTTTGTTCCAGCCGTTCATGATTTCGGGCGTGAGCGGTTCGGCCATGGCTACACCGATAGAGAGATGACCATCCCGTCATAGGCCGGCTCGACGCCCGGTGGCAATTCGCGGCGGAGGGTTTCGTAGTCGAGGTCGATATGCATGTTCGTGAGCACGGCGCGGCGCGGCTTCACGCGCGCGATCCATTCGAGCGCGGTGGCGACGTTGGCGTGCGTGGGGTGCGGGGCCGGGCGCAGCGCATCGACGATCCAGCAGTCGACGCCTTCGAGCACGGCGAAGGCTTCCTCGGACAGGAAGTTCACGTCGCTCGAATAAGCGACCGGCCCGAGGCGGAAACCGAGCGAGCGGATGCTGCCGTGGGTTTGCGGGAAGGCGCGCAGCGGGATCGCGCCGCCCGCGCCATCCACGGCGGAATCCGCGAACGGTTCGGGGATCTCGCGCGCGGTGAGGATCGGCGGATAACCGCTGCCCGGCGGCGTTTCGAAGCAATAGCCGAATTTGTGCCGCAGCCCTTCAAGCGTCGCGCGGTCGCCGTAAAGATCGACGCGGCGGCGCATGCCATAGGCGACGGCGCGCAGATCGTCGAGGCCGTGGGTCTGGTCCGCGTGATCGTGCGTGATCAGCGCGGCATCGATGCGGCCGCAACGGGCGGATAGCAATTGCTCGCGCAGGTCCGGCGCGGTATCGACCAGCACGGCCGTCTCGCCGCCGGCGGATTTGCGCCGCGCGAGGATGGAGCAGCGGCGGCGGCGGTTCTTCGGATTGGCGGGATCGCACGCGCCCCAATCGCCTGCCCCGTCCGGCCCGCCGACGCGCGGCACGCCGCTGGAGGAACCACAGCCCAGGATGGTGACGTCGAGCGTGTCGCTCATCCGGGCCGCGACGCCTTGGTGAACAGGCGGAAGAAATTGTCCGTCGTCGCGCGCGCCAATTCGTCCGCGCTCACGCCCTTGAGCCCGGCCAGCATCGCGGCGGTGTGGGCTACGAAGGCCGGTTCGTTACGCTTGCCCCGATGCGGCATGGGCGCCAGGTACGGCGCATCGGTTTCGACCAGCAAGCGGTCGAGCGGCACGTCCTTCAGCACCGCGCGCAATTCGTCGGACTTCTTGAACGTCGCGATGCCGGAGACGGAGATCGAGAACCCGTTGGCCAGCGCCGCGTCGGCGAGGCGTTTGGTGCCGGTGAAGCAATGGATAAGCCCGGTGAAGGCGCCCTTCCCCATCTCGTCCTCCAGCACCGCGATGGTGTCGTCGTCGGCGTCGCGGGTGTGGACGATCAGCGGCAACTTGAGTTCGC
>DATATK010000217.1:0-2239 GCA_036268825.1 Rhizomicrobium sp.
CTGGTATTTTGGCGCAGGCACGGGTGCCATGTCCTCGCCCGCGGTGAGTTGATTGGATTCGCTGATGACGCGCCACGCGGGCGTGGGCATGTCTTTTGGCGTGCTTCCTCCAATGTCTACGCCACACGACATGCTCACGCCCGCTCGGGCCATTCTTCACGAAGCCAGCGGATTTGCGGCGGGCGAGAGCATGAAGATGTAAGAAGCAAGGGGCGTTTCCGCGGTTGGCGGGATATCCTTGCGGGTTGTGCTGAACCGCATTGTTTATCCCAAACCTCCCGAAAGGAGAACGCCCCATGCCTGTGACTCATTATATCGCCATGGACACCCACAGTTACACCACCGAGATCTGCGTCAAGACGCGAGCCAATGGGCCCGCGCGGCGATGGAACGTGCCCACCACCATCCCGGCGATCCTGGAGGTGATCGAGTCGATCAAGCGGCCGCGCCATCTGACCTTTGAGGAAGGGCCGCTGGCGGCGTGGCTTTACCGCAATCTCAAGCACGCGGTGGATCGGGCCCTGGTCTGCGATCCGCGCAAGAACGCCTGGATTTCCAAGGGCGGGGACAAGGATGATCCGATCGACGCCAGCAAGCTCAATGATCTGCTGGCCGGCGGTTTTCTCAAGGCGGTGCATCAGACCGAAGATCTCAGCCGCGAAGTGTTCAAGCAGTTGGTGGGCCGCTATCACGAGCGCGTGGCGCGGCGGGTGAGCGAGGGCAACAAGATCGTCGGCTGGCTGCGGCGCTGGGGGGTGATGGTGACGGCCAAGGATTTTGCGGACAAGTCAACGCGCGCCCAGTTGCTGGGTCGCTTGCCAGCGGATGCGGAGCTCGAGCCGGTGCGCATTGGCCTGGAGCTGATGTTGGGCGGATACGATCATGCGGTGAAGCAGGAGACGCGCCTGCGCCGCGAATTAATCAAGAGAGCCAAGAAGGAAGAATTCATTGTGCGTCTGGAGGAATTGCCGGGCATTTCGTGGATTCGCGCTTCGACGTTTTTCGTCTACGTGGACACACCCTGGCGTTTTGCCGGCAAATCGGCGCTGTGGAAGTACATGGGAATCGGCCTGACGCGCAGCACCTCGGGAAACGGCCCGCAGTCGCTGCATGTGGATCGCAAGATCAACCGGCGGCTGAAGTCGATGATCCTGGGCGCGGCCAAGACGGTGCTGGAGCGCAATGGGCCTGACGATCCGTTCGCACAACAACATCGAAGATGGAAGGAGTCTGGATTAACCCCCCGCAACGCCCGGCGCAACGTGGCGCGGAACCTGGCGGCGGTGGCGTGGGGCATGTGGAAAAACGGCGGCGTGTACGAGCCAAAGCGGATCGGGATGAAGTCATCGGAGTGATGGTGTTATGCGGAACAGAGTCGGATCGCAGACAACGCGTAGGCCGGGCAGTCCCTCGGGTGCCATTGAACGCCGGAGTAACATCCGGCAGTTCCGGAGCATGAATGGACGCGCGGCAGACGTTGTACTTGCTACGCCCACAGATCTTCATGAACCTCCTGAAAAGAGAGAGTTCCCGATAGGTGCCTGGGCGACGCCCGACAACGGTGCCGCGGCGATTGGCCCGACGATCAAGATCTCTGGCGATCATCAAGCGGCTCTGAACCCCAACACGATCAGGACGATGCACCCTTCCAGGATGCGCCTGGCAAGAGCGCCAAAGCCAAGAAAAAGACGCCCCGAGAAGTTCAACAAACAACTATCGCGGCGTCCGCGGAGATTCTGTCTTGACTTCTCGCTTCTTATAGGTGGCTCCCTCTAGATGAGACCGTGGTTCAGACGATACTTTCCCGGCGAAATGCCCATCACTCGCCGGAAAACCTTGCCGAACGAACTTTCGGACTCGTATCCAACAGCGGACGCGATGGCCGCGACCTTAGTAGGCCGTCGTTCCCGCATCATGCTCGCGGCGCGCACCATTCGCCACTGTGTAAGGTGATCGAGCGGCGTCTCGCCCACGAGAGCACGGAACCGGGCAGCGAACGCCGAGCGCGACATCGATACGCGGCGCGCTAACTCCGGTACCGTCCACGGGCGTCCCGGCTCGGCGTGCATCAGCCGCAGTGACTCACCGATCTGCGTGTCGCCCAGCGCCCGGAGCCAACTGGGATTGCCGTTCAACAAGGACGACTGAATGCGGCTGCGCATCGCCTGCACAAAGAGTACCTCGGCGAGCCGGTCTACGATGGCGGCGGAACCGGGCAAATCCTGAGCGCTTTCGGCAG
>DATATK010000218.1:0-5759 GCA_036268825.1 Rhizomicrobium sp.
CGCGGCGGCCCAGGCGAAAGGCCTGAAGGCGCTCGGCGAAGAGCTTCGCGCCATCGAGGCGGGCGATCCGGACGGTGCGGTGTATCCCCGGTTCAAGACTTCGGACGACGCAACGGCGCTGTTGCTGGAGTTTGCCTGATCGTCCGGATGGATCATTTCCATGCCGCCGAAATAGATCATGCGCAGCGCGACATAGACCACGATGATGAGGCCGGCGTAGCTGAGCCAGGGATGACGCGCGAGCAGGTTGGCGATCATCGAGGCGGCGATGCCGATCAGCGCAATGGAGAGGAGCAGGCCGATGGCCAGCACCCAAAAGTGATCCATCGCCGCGCCCGCGACGGCGAGCACATTGTCGAGCGACATCGAGACATCGGCGACGACGATGCGCAGGATCGCGCGGCGCACATGTTTGGTGTCGAGCGGCGGGCGCGGGACCGCGTCCACTTCGCGCCCTGAGATCGTGTGCAGGCCATGGGCGTCGTCGGCGGAAGGGTTGAGATCGCGATAGAGCCGCCACGCCACCCACATCAGGAGAATGCCGCCGGCGAACATCAGGCCGATCGTGTCGAGGATGGTGGCGGCGGAGATGGCGAGGACGATGCGCAGCAGCACCGCCGCGCTGAGTCCCCAGAAGATCACCTTGCGGCGCTGCACGCTCGGGATGCGCGCGGCGGCGATGCCGATGACCACGGCATTGTCGCCCGCCAATACGAGGTCGATCAGGATGACCTGCAGCAGCGCGACGAAGGCGGGCGAGCTATGCACCTGTCCGGCCGGCCGTCAGGGCCAGCGGACTTCGGGAGGCATCGACATCAGGATGGCGTCCACGTTTCCTCCCGTCTTCAGCCCGAATTGCGTGCCGCGGTCGTGGAGCAGGTTGAACTCCACGTAGCGCCCGCGGCGGACCAATTGGTGATGGCGTTCCTCTTCCGTCCACGGCTTTTGCATCCGCGCCCTTACGATGTGGGGATAGGTGGCGAGAAAAGCCAGTCCCACGTCGCGGGTGAAGGCGAAATCGGCATCCCAGTTCCCGCTGTCCAGATGGTCGTAGAAGATGCCGCCGATGCCGCGCGGCTCGCCCCGGTGCGGCAGGAAGAAGTACTCGTCGCACCATTGTTTGTAGCGCGGGTAGTAGCCGGGATCGTGCCGGTCGCAGGCGGCTTTGAGCGCGGCATGGAATTCGTTCGCGGCGTCTTCATCGGGGAACATCGGCGTCAGGTCGCTGCCGCCGCCGAACCAGGACGATTGCGCCGCCATGAAGTGCCGCGTGTTCATGTGGACCGCGGGGACATGCGGGTTCTGCATGTGGGCGACGAGCGAGATGCTGCTCGACCAGAAATGCGGATCCGCGCCGGCGCCGGGAACGGTCTTGGCCATCTCCGGCGAGAAGATGCCGCTGAGATTGGTCGAGGTCATGACCGCGATCTTTTCGAAGACGCGGCCCTTCATCACGCTGATCACGCCGCCGTCGTCGGCCCGCGTCGCGCCCGGACGCATCCAGGGCTTGCGTTCGAAGCGGCCGGGGGCGCGATCCGCGAACTGGCCGGTATAGTCGTCCTCGATCTTTTCGAACGCGGCGCAGATGCGGTCGCGCAGTTCCTCGAACCAGGCGCGCGCCTTCGCTTTTCTGTCGTCAGTGATGTCAGGCGCGTTCAAGCCGGAAATCCTCTCGTCTGACGCAACGCTTCCCCCAGCACCATGGCGCCCGCCTGCGCCACGTTGATGGACCGCAAGCCCGGCCGCATCGGAATGCACAGCCGCGCATCGGCCGCCGCGTGCACCGCGTCCGGCACACCGGCGCTCTCGCGACCCAGCATCAGCGTGTCATCCGCCGCGAATGTGAACCCGGTGTAAGGATCGGAGGCTTTGGCGGTCAAGAGAATGAGGCGCCCGGTGAGGGCCTGGCGGAAGGCGGCCCAAGAGACGTGGCGGGTCATGTCGGCCTTCTCCAGATAGTCCATCCCCGCCCGCCGGAACCGCGCCTCGCTGAGCAGGAACCCGCAAGGCTCGATGATGTCTATCGCCACGCCGAGGCACGCGCCAAGCCGGATCAGGGACCCGGCGTTGGGGGCAATGTCAGGCTCATAGAGGGCGAGGCGCATCCAATTTTCCGCTTGACTAAGGAATAGGTACTGTAGTACATATACCGGAACGTTACATACTGAAAGGACCGTTTCATGAGCAAGTACGACGCACTGGGAGAGTATCTAAAGAAGCAGCCATTTGGCGAAGTGCCGATGACCTTTGCTGAGATCGAGGGGGTGGTGGGCGATAACTTGCCAGCCTCCGCCTACAAGCACCGCCCTTGGTGGAGCAACAATCCCTCCAATAGCGTGATGACGAAGGTTTGGCTTGAGGCGGGCTACCTCACCGAGCGGGTCGATATGTCCTCCAAGAAACTAGTATTCAAGCGCATGAAACCCGGTTCAACGCCGGCATCAACGCTCGCTGGATATTCGGGTTCCGGAATGGCGGACGAAGGGCGTGCCTTTCGCGACGAAGAAAACGCCAATGATAAGAGTGGGTATCGCCATCCGCTGATCGGTTCGATGAAGGGCACTTTCACCCTCGTGCCTCCAGACGACAACGAGCAACCGCCCGATGATCCCGACAGTTGGGAAGCGCTATCGCTCGCCAAATTTGACAGGCTTCTGTTTGGAAAAGGCAAGTAAGTGCCCATTTTGCTCGATACCTGCGCCGCGATGTGGATAGTCGACAACCTTCCGATGAAAGCATCGGCGCTTGAGGCGCTTAATGAATCGGGCCGCAAAAGCGAGCCCATATTCGTTTCGCCCATCACAGGCTGGGAAGTCGGCTTGCTCGCGATGAAGGGCAAATTCCGGTCGCAATATGCGCCGCAGCGTTGGCTTGAGATTCTGCTGTCGCGTCCACTTGTCCGCCTCGCGGAGATGCCGCCGCATGTCCTTTTGCAATCGTGCTTCCTCCCGGGCTCGCCGCCGCGCGAGCCATCAGACCGCATCGTTGCCGCGACGGCGCGCGAGTATGGCCTTACGGTGATGACGCGAGACAGAGAGCTCATAGAGTTTGCAAAACAGGGCCATTTGCGCGTCGAACCCTGCTAGGGCAGCCCCTAACGTCGTGAAATGCCGGGCATTTTCTGCGGCATCGTGCCGCAAGACCCTCCAAAACCTGTTCTCTATTTTAGCGCCCAGATTCAGGCGCGCCGATGCATCCCGGGGATGGCGCGCTCAGTCCTCTTCGCTTGCCCCAAGCGTGATCAGAAGGTGAGCCCGTGGCCACGACGACATCGCCCGAACCGACGCGGCGCGACTTCCTCTATATCGCCACCGGCGCCATGGCGGCCGTGGGCGTCGGCCTGGCCGCGTGGCCGTTCATCGACCAGATGAACCCGTCTAGCGCCGTGCTCGCGCTGGCCTCCATCGAGGCGGATATCAGCTCGGTCGTGCTCGGCCAGCAGATCGTCCTGAAGTGGCGCGGCCATCCGCTTTTCGTGCGCCGCCGCACGCCGGCCGAAATTGAAGCCGTCCGCAAGGTGCCCCTCTCCGACCTGATCGATCCGGATGCGCGCAACGCAAACCTCCCGGACGGTTCGCCGGCGACGGACGCCAACCGTGAGTTCAAGCCGGAATGGATGGTGCTGGTCGGTGTCTGCACCCATCTGGGCTGCACGCCCACGGTCTCCACGCCGCAAATGCCCCAGGGCGATTACGGTGGCTGGCTCTGCCATTGCCACGGCTCGCAATACGACGTCGCCGGCCGTGTCCGCAAAGGCCCGGCGCCGCGGAACCTGGCGGTGCCGGTCTATTCGTTCCTGTCCCCCACGCGCATCAAAGTCGGCTAACGGAGCACGCCATGTCTGGTCCCTCGACCTATGTTCCGAAGTCCGGCCTCGCGCGCTGGATCGATTCGCGCCTGCCGCTGCCGCGGCTGATGCACGACACGATGCTGACATTCCCGACGCCCAGGAACCTCAACATCTGGTACACGTTCGGCGGCATCCTCACCTTCTGCCTCGTGGTGCAGATCGTCACCGGCATCGTGCTCGCCATGCACTACGTGGCGAACGCGGATCTGGCTTTCGACTCCGTCGAAAAGATCATGCGCGACGTGAACTACGGCTGGCTGATCCGCTTCATCCATTCCACCGGCGCCTCGATGTTCTTCATCGCGGTCTATGTGCACATCTTCCGCGGGCTCTATTTCGGCTCCTACAAAGCGCCGCGTGAAATCCTGTGGATTCTGGGCGTCATCATCTACATCCTGATGATGGCGACGGCGTTCTTCGGCTACGTGCTGCCCTGGGGCCAGATGTCGTTCTGGGGCGCGACCGTCATCACCAGCCTGTTCTCCTCGCTCGACCAGCTCGTGCCGCATCTGGGCACGGCGATCACCACCTGGCTGTGGGGCGATTTCGCGGTGGGCGATGCGACGCTGAACCGCTTCTTCTCGCTGCATTACCTGCTGCCCTTCATCATCGCGGGCGTGGTGGGGCTGCACATCTGGGCGCTGCATGTGCCGGGCAACAACAACCCGCTCGGCATCGACGTGAAGGGCCCGCAGGACACCGTGCCGTTCCATCCGTACTACACGGCGAAGGACGCGTTCTACCTGTCGCTTTTCGTGCTGCTCTTCGCCGGCATCGTGTTCTACGCGCCCAACTTCTTCGGCAACCCGGACAATTACGTGCCCGCAAATCCGCTGGTCACGCCGCCGGACATCGTGCCCGAATGGTACCTGCTGCCGTTCTACGCGATGTTGCGCTCGGTGCCGCAGAAGCTGGCCGGGGTGCTGGTGCTGTTCGGTGCGCTGGGCGTGCTCGTTTTCGTGCCTTGGCTCGACCGCTCGAAAGTGCGCTCCTGCCGCTTCCGGCCGCTGATGAAGCAGTTCTTCTGGGTCTTCGCGTTCGATTGCGTGCTGCTCGGTTATCTCGGCGCACAGGGCGCGGACGCCGCCTGGCAGCTCGGCGGCGTCTCCATTCCGCTGGTCTGGCTGGCGCGCCTCGGCACGATCTACTACTACGCCTTCTTCCTCTTGATCATGCCGATCGTGGGCATCTTCGAGACGCCCAAACCCTTGCCCGCCAGCATCGCGCAAAGCGTGCTGGCGCCGGCCGAGTAAGGAGACGGATATGCGCTTTCTTCTCCCGCTCGGCCTCATGGCGGGTCTTCTCGTTTCGCAGGCCGCCTTCGCCGACGCCTCGCCCACGGCCGCGCGGCCGCCGAAGGACGTGCACTGGTCGTTCGAAGGCCCGTTCGGCCATTACGACCGCGGCGCGCTGCAGCGCGGCTTCCAGGTCTACAAGGAAGTCTGCTCGGCCTGCCACGCACTCAGCCACGTTGCGTTCCACACGCTCTCCGAAGACGGCGGCCCGGGCTTCACCGACAAGCAGATGAAGGCCATCGCGGCCGGCTACAAGCTGCCCGCCGGTCCGAACGACAAGGGCGACACGACCGACGACAAGGGCAACCCGCTGACGCGCGCGGGCACGCCGGCCGACTATTTCCCGCCGCCCTTCCCCAACGAGCAGGCCCAGCGCGCGGCCAACGGCGGCGCCTTGCCGCCGGATCTGTCCATGATCGTCAAGGCGCGCGCCGGCGGGCCGCAATATGTCTATTCGATCATCACCGGTTTCCACCAGACGCCGCCCGCAGGCTTCAAGGTGCTCGACGGGAAATACTACAACCCGTATTTCGACGGCTGGAACATCTCCATGCCGCCGCCGCTCTCCGACAACCAGGTCACCTATTCCGACGGCACCAAGGCCACCGTGCCGC
>DATATK010000219.1:0-5697 GCA_036268825.1 Rhizomicrobium sp.
CATGCTGCGCGGCAGCCAGCGGGCGATCTTCTTGCCCAGCTTTCTGAGGCCGGTATAGGAGCGGCTGGACACCAGCCGCGCCAGATAGGCGCTCATCGCCCCCACCGGCGGGGCGATCGACATGTCGTTGTCGTTGAGGATGACGATGAGCCGCGAATCCATCGACCCGGCGTTGTTCATCGCCTCATAGGCCATGCCGGCGCTCATCGCGCCGTCGCCGATCACCGCGATCACATTGTTGGCCTCGCCCTTGAGGTCGCGCGCCACCGCCATGCCCAGGCCGGCGGAGATCGAGGTCGAGGAATGCGCGGCGCCGAACGGGTCGTATTCGCTCTCGCTGCGCTTGGTGAAGCCGGAAAGCCCGCCGCCCTGGCGCAGGCTGCGCATGCGGCTGCGCCGGCCGGTGAGAATCTTGTGCGGATAGGCCTGGTGGCCGACATCCCAGATCAGCTTGTCCTTCGGCGTGTCGAACACATAATGCAGCGCCACGGTCAGCTCGACCACGCCGAGCCCGGCGCCGAAATGCCCGCCGGTGACGGAGACGATGTCGATCAGGTCGTTGCGCAGTTCGTCGGCCAGTTGTCGCAGGCTGCTCCGGGGCAGCTTGCGCAGATCGGCGGGGACATCGACGCTGTCGCTGTGACCGGCGGTCATCTGGGTGCCGGCCTCGGCGTGATCGAACTCACGGTCGCGCTGCATTATGTGTTCGACACCCCGACCGACCGCTTGTTGTGGGACGTCGGCCACCAGGCCTATCCGCACAAGATTCTGACCGGCCGCCGCGACCGCATGCGCACGCTCCGGCAAGGCGGCGGGCTTTCCGGTTTCACCAAGCGCGCGGAGAGCGAATACGATCCGTTCGGCGCCGCGCATTCCTCGACTTCAATCTCCGCCGGCCTCGGTTTCGCCGTTGCCGCGGCGCTGAAACACCAGCCGCGCAATGTCGTGGCCGTGATCGGCGACGGCGCGATGAGCGCGGGCATGGCCTATGAAGCGATGAACAATGCCGGCGCGATGGAGGCCCGGCTGATCGTCGTGCTCAACGACAACGACATGTCCATCGCCCCGCCGGTCGGCGCGATGAGCGCCTATCTGGCGCGCCTGATCTCCAGCCAGTCCTATCGCGGCTTCCGCCATTTCATGAAGTCCATCGTGAGCCATCTGCCGCGCGCGTTCGGAAGCCTGGCCAAGCGCTGGGAAGAATACATGCGCGGCTTCTTCACCGGCGGCACGCTGTTCGAGGAGATGGGCTTCTACTATGTCGGCCCGATCGACGGGCATAATCTCGATCATCTCATTCCGGTGCTCGAAAATGCGCGCGACGCGACGACGGGACCGATCCTCGTCCATGTGGTGACGCAGAAGGGCAAAGGCTACGCGCCCGCCGAAGCGAGCGCCGACAAATATCACGGCGTGGTCAAGTTCAACGTGCTGACCGGCGAGCAGAACAAGTCCGCCGCCAAGGCGCCGCAATATACCAAGGTCTATGCCGAAGCCCTGATCACGGAAGCGGAGAAGGACGACCGCATCGTCGCCATCACCGCCGCGATGCCGGCGGGCACCGGCCTCGATCTTTTCGCCAAGAAATTTCCGGACCGCATGTTCGATGTCGGCATCGCCGAGCAGCATGCGGTGACGTTCGCCGCCGCGCTCGCCGCCGACGGCATGAAGCCGTTCGCGACGATCTATTCGACCTTCCTGCAGCGCGCCTACGACCAGGTGGTGCACGACGTGGCGATCCAGTCGCTGCCGGTGCGCTTCGCGATGGATCGCGCGGGGCTTGTCGGCGCGGACGGGCCGACCCATGCGGGCGCGTTCGATGTCGCCTATCTCGCGACGCTGCCCGGCTTCGTCATCATGGCGCCGTCCGACGAAGTGGAATTGATGAACATGGTGTCGACCGCCGCGCAGATCGACGATCGTCCGAGCGCGCTGCGCTATCCGCGCGGCGAGGGCATCGGACTTGAGCGGCCGGCGATCGGCACGCCCCTGGAGATCGGCAAGGGCCGCGTCGTGCGCGAGGGGGCGACCATCGCGCTGCTCAGCTTCGGCACGCGTTTGCAGGAATGCCTGCTGGCGGCGGAGAAATTGTCCGGATACGGACTATCCGCCACCGTCGCCGACGCCCGCTTCGCCAAGCCGCTCGACCGCGATTTGATTTCGCGGCTGGCGCGGGAGCATGAGGTGCTGATCGCGATCGAGGAAGGCGCCTCCGGCGGCTTCGGCGCGCATGTGATGCACTACCTCGCCTGGGAAGGCTTGCTGGATCGCGGACTGAAATTCCGCCCGATGACCTTGCCGGATCGCTTCATCGATCACGACACGCCTGAGCGCATGTACGAAGCCGCGGGCCTCGACGCGAAAGCCATCGTGGCGACAGCGCTCGATGCGCTCGGCCGCGAAAAAGAAGCCACCGCGGCGCGCGAGCGGGCTTAGCTGACGCCACTGCCCCCCTCCGTCTGTCTCGCTACTCTCGCCATCCACCTCCCCCGCAAGCGGGGGAGGATAAAAGTGGCTAGGCTCTCGACGGTTGCGCATTGTTATCCTCCCCCGCATCAGCGGGGGAGGTGGACGCCGACCCCGCACTTGTTGCGGGGGATGGCGGACGGAGGGGGTTAGTCGGAAATGCGTGCGGATGTTTTTCTCGTAGAAAACGGTTACGCGGCGACCCGTGCGGAAGCCCAGGCCGCCATCGCGGCGGGAACGGTACGCGCGAACGGACGCGACGTCGTGAAACCATCGCAAACGTTGAACGCAAACATGACCATCGCATACGCACCCGCGCATCCCTACGTCTCGCGCGGGGCGTTGAAGCTCGTCGCGGCGCTGGATCGTTTCGCGTTGTCGCCGGAGGGACTGGTTTGCCTCGATATCGGCGCGTCCACTGGCGGCTTCTCGCAGGTTTTGCTGGAGCGCGGTGCGGCGCGGGTGTTTGCGGTGGATGTCGGGCATGGGCAATTGCATGACAAGATCGCGAATGACGCGCGCGTGATCTCGCTGGAAGGCGTCAACGCGCGCGAATTGTCGCCGGTGGTGCTGGGCGAAGAGGTGCAGGCTATCGTCGCCGATGTCAGCTTCATCAGCCTCAAGCTCGCTCTGCCGCGCGCGCTGGCGATGGCGGCTCCTGGTGCGTGGCTCGTCGCGCTGGTGAAGCCGCAATTCGAAGCGGGCAAGGAGAATATCGGCAAGGGCGGGATCGTACGCGACGAAGCGCTTCAGATCGCGGCGCGGGACGATATCGCGCGCTGGCTCGGCGAGCAGCCCGGCTGGGCCGGGCTGGGCGCGATGGACAGCCCCATCGCGGGCGGCGACGGCAATCGCGAATTCCTCATCGCGGCGAAGAAATCATGACGCTGTGCAGGCATTTTGGAACCTGCGGTGGCTGCGCCTGGCAGGACATGCCGGACGATACCTATCGCGCGATGAAGCGCGATCTCGTCGTCCACGCGCTGGCGCGGCAGGGCTTCGCCGACGCGGTGGTGGACACGGCGGTGGAAGTGCCACCGAACACGCGCCGCCGCGCGGCGTTCAAGGTCGAAAAGAAAAATGGCGAAACGCAGATCGGTTTCCACGCGGCGCGCTCGCACGACATCGTCGACATGCGCGAATGCCGCGTGCTGACGCCGAAATTGTTCGCGCTGGTCGCGGGCCTGCGCGCGATGATGAACGCGCTGCTCGACAACACCGAAGCGGTCGAGATCGACGTCACCGATTCCGACACCGGTTTCGACGTGATCATCCGCGGCAAGCGCGTCGTGAGCACATCGGTGAAAGCGGAAATCGCGCGCTGGGCCGTGCAGCTCAAGCTCGCGCGTGTCTGTATCGGCAACGATGTGCTGATCGATCTCGGCGCACCGTCCGCGCGCTTCGGCAACGCGCTGGTGAAGCTTCCGCCCGGCGCGTTCCTGCAGCCGACGCGGCCGGGCGAGGCGGCGTTGCAAGCACTTGTGACGGCGGCCACCAAGGGCGCCAGGCGCATCGCCGACCTGTTCGCCGGCTGCGGCACCTTCGCGCTGGTGCTGGCGGAAGAGGCGCGCGTGCATGCTGTGGAGCGCGAACCGGCGATGCTGGATGCGCTTGCCGCTGCCGCGCGGATGACGCAGGGCCTTAAGCCCGTCACCACCGAGCGCCGCGACCTGTTCAAGGAGCCGCTGACGCCGCCGGAGCTTGCGGCATTCGACACCGTGGTGCTCGACCCGCCGCGCGCCGGCGCAGCCGCGCAATGCGCCGAGCTCGCGCAGGCGCGGCTCAAGCGCATCGTCTATGTCTCCTGCGATCCGGAAAGTTTCGCGCGGGATGCGCGCATCCTCGCCAATGCGGGCTATCGGATGGGACAAATCACCCCGGTGGACCAGTTCCTCTGGTCGTCGCATATTGAGCTTGTCGCCGTGTTCGGGGCGAGGGGGAAGTGATGCGTGCTTCATGCTGAGCTGGCTGCGCGCCTGGGTCGCGTCCAGCACAGGCCGTCCGATGCCTGCCGAGCCGCCGCCGCAAGCGCCGCTGACTCAGTGGGGGCGCTACTGGCGCGTCTTGCGCAACGCGACGCTCGCGACAATCGCCGTCGCGGTGATTGCGGGCGCGGGCTGGTACGCGCTTTCTGGAAACCGGCATCCGGACTGGGCGGTGATCGTGGTGGCCGGCGACGCCCATGCCCATGACGGCGGCCCCACCGAAGCGTTCGACAATGCCCGGCGCGACGTGACGGCGGGGCTGATCGCCATCGGTTTCCGCGCCGAGCACATCCACCAGTTCTCCGCGCGTCCCGAACGTTACGCCGGCACGACCGGCGCCGAGGGACACACCATCGCCGCCGATCTCTACACTTTGGCGGCACAGGTGCCAGACGGGTGCCTGCTCTATTTCTCCTCGCATGGCGCGCCGCAGGGCCTACTGCTGGGTGGCGTGATCCTGCGGCCCGCCGATCTCGCCCATATCGTGGACGGCGCCTGCGGCAAGCGGCCGACGGTGGTGATCATTTCCGCCTGCTTCTCCGGCGCGTTCGTTCCGGCGCTGGCGGGCGACAACCGCATGATCATGACGGCGGCCCGCGCCGACCGCACCTCGTTCGGCTGCGGGCAGGACAGCAAGTATCCCTATTTCGACACCTGCGTGATCGCGAACCTGAAAGCCGCCGGCGGATTCCTCGCGCTGGCCAACCGCGTGAAGGATTGCGTGTCCAGGGAAGAAGACGCGACCGGCATGTCGCCGCCGTCCGAGCCGCAGGTTTTCGTGGGCTCGAAGATCGCGGCGTCGTTGCCGCATTGGAATTAGGGGTTCGGGCGATGCGGTTGAGTTTGGCGGCTTTGGGTTTGGCGCTGACGCTATGCACCGGCGCGCGGGCGGCGGGCGATTTCTCCGACTGGGGCGCGGTCGTGGTGGCGGGCGATTACCACGCGCATGACGGGAGCGAGGCCGAAGTCTTCGACAATGCGCGGCGCGATATGTCCGCGCGGCTGCAGGCGATGGGCTTCAAGAAGGAGAACGTGCTGCAATTCTCCGTGCGTCCCGAACGTTACGCGCCGCCGCCGCTGCGATCCGACACGCAGACCATCGCCAACGCGCTGTGGGACTTGTCCAACCGCACCAGCGCCGGGTGCCTCATCTACATGACCTCGCATGGCTCGCCCGACGGCATCCAGATCGGCGACGGGATATTCCCGCCCAAGGCGATGGCCAACATGGTCTCCAACGCGTGCG
>DATATK010000220.1:0-31122 GCA_036268825.1 Rhizomicrobium sp.
AAGAGCTGTCCGGCTTCACCGAATGCTTCCTGACCGGCACCGCCGCCGAAGTGACCCCGGTGCAACAGATCGCGGAATACAAGTTCAAACCGGCGCAGATCACCGAGACCCTGATGAACGACTACATGGCGGACGTACGGCGCCCAGTCTCGACAGTGAAACTGGCGGCGCCGGAGTAACGCGCCGAAGCCCTGAACTGGCCGTTGACTTTCGTCGCGTCGGTGATCCGTGGCGCTGTTCGCGGCCGTCGATGTGCGCGGCGGGCTGACGAATGGCTTCTTCGCCCCATTCACCGGGATCCTCAAGCCGCTTTTCGCGCTGCCGCAGCTTTATGCGAAACTTGCTAGTCGCAGCGAGTCATCCACGGTGTTGGCTTGCCGTTAAATTCCGAGAGCTTATCCCTCACCACTCCGTCTATCACATAGCTCCTGTTGTTATTGACGTTCTTATTCTGGAATACCCTGATACGACCATTTCCATCTTTCAGATATAATTCTTGACGAACTTCTTGCACCAAAGGACGCTCCGCGAGGTTCATCGTGCGGAAATCAGTCACCAACGAAAGCGCATGATCAGCAGTTATTGCTCCAGATAACACTGGGCTGGGATTCACGTCGCGGGAATTGGTTGAAAAAAAGAGGTGGCCATCTCGCACGGTAAAGACTTCAGGAGGATTGTCTCGGGTTCCCGGTATGCTGCAATCCGTTTGCCACCGGCCGACCAGTCCCCACAGCGCTGCCGCTTCCGCGACAGTATGGGTCAGCGCCGGTTCCGAACCGAGCAGAGAGAAGAAAAACACCAAAATAAGTTTTGCGATCCCCGACGTATATCGTTCTGCCATTGTTATCTCCGCGTCTCCGCGTGCAACAATCTTTTTACAACGCCTTCGTCATCTCGCGCAATTTGTATTTCTGCATCTTCCCTGTGGACGTCTTGGGGATCTCGGCGAAGACGACGTAGCGCGGGCATTTGTAGCGGGCGAGGTTGGCGCGGCAATATTCGATCAGCTCCTCCGCCGTCGCGCTGTGGCCGGGTTTGAGTTCGACGAAGGCCGCCGGCGTCTCGCCCCATTTCTCGTCTTCCTTCGCCACGACGGCGACGAACATCACGGCGGGATGCTTGAGCAGCGTGTCCTCGACCTCGCTCGAGGAGATGTTCTCGCCGCCGGAGATGATGATGTCCTTGGAGCGGTCCTTGAGCTGGATGTAGCCGTCTTCGTGCATCACGCCGAGATCGCCGGAGTGGAACCAGCCACCGGCGAAAGATTCGCGCGTCGCCGTGGGATTCTTGAGATAGCCCTTCATCACGATATTGCCGCGGAACATCACCTCGCCCAACGTTTCGCCGTCGGCGGGCACAGGCTCCATGGTTTCGGGATCCATCACCGCTAGCGCGTCGAGCGCGTGATAGCGCACGCCCTGGCGCGCTTTCTTGGCGGCGCGCGGTTCGCGCGGGAGCGCTTCCCAGCCGGCGTTCCATTCGTTGACCACTGCAGGGCCATAGGTTTCGGTGAGGCCGTAGACATGAGTGACGTTGAATCCCGCTTCCGCCATGCCGGCGAGAACCGCTTCGGGCGGCGGCGCGGCGGCGGTGATGAACTCCACTTTGTGCGGCAGGTCGCGGCGCTCTTCGGGGCGCGCGTTGATGATCGTGGACATCACGATGGGCGCGCCGCACAGATGCGTGACCTTGTGCTCGGCGATCGCATCGTAGATCGCCTTGGCCCGCACCCAGCGCAGGCAAATATGCGTGCCGGCGACGACGGTGAGCGACCAGGGGAAGCACCAGCCGTTGCAGTGGAACATCGGCAAGGTCCACAGATAGACCGGATGGCGCGGCATGTTGGCGGCGAGGATGTTGCCGTAACCCATCAGGGCCGCGCCGCGATGGTGGAACACGACACCTTTGGGATTGCCCGTGGTGCCGCTGGTGTAATTGAGCGAGACGGCATCCCACTCGTCGTCCGGAATCTTCCAGGCGTAATCGGGATCGCCGCCGGCGATGAAGGTTTCGTATTCCGCGCTGCCCAGCATCTCGCCGCTTTGCGGAAATTCGGGATCGTCATAATCGATCACGACGGGCTTCGCCTTGACGAGTTTCAGCGTCTCCTTGATGACGGGCGCGAATTCGCGGTCGGTGATCAGCACCTTGGCTTCGCCATGGTCGAGGATGAAGGCCAGCGCCGCCGCATCGAGTCGCGTATTCAGCGTGTTGAGCACGCCGCCCGTCATCGGTACGCCGAAATGCGCGTCCAGCATCGGCGGCGTGTTGGCGAGCATGCACGCCACGGTGTCGCCCTTCTTCACGCCGAGTTTCGCCAGCGCCGAAGCGAGCCTGCGGCTGCGTTCGTAGAACTGCGCATAGGTAAAACGCTGGCTTCCGTGCACGATGGCGATGCGCTCGGGGAACACCGATGCGGAGCGCTCGAGGAAGGTCAGCGGCGTCAGCGCCTGATAGTTGGCGGGATTGCGGTCCAGATCGGTGTCGTAGAGCCCACGCGCCAGTTGCGTCTTGAAGCGCGGGATCGGGCGCCCGCCGCGGCGCACCGCCGGCTTGCGCGAACGCCGCGGCGTCGGGCCGCGCGGCGGCGCCTTGGGCTTGGGTGCGGCTTTGAGTTTTGCCTTGGCCTTCGGCGCGCGTTTGGCCTTCGCGGCAAGCTTGCGCGGCGCGGCCTTTTTTGGCGCGATCTTCTTCTTGCCGCGGCCCGATTTGGCCGTTGTCTTGCTGCCTTTGCGCACCGATCCGCCTGCCGATTTTGAACCGGGGCAAACCTATTGAAACAGGGTTAGCGAGGCAAGTTCACTTGCGGCGGCGTTTGCAGCATCGCCTGCGCCAGCGCCGTCTGGACAGAGCGCTGGCAGGTGCCCACGACCGCGCGATAGGCGCGCGCCGCGTTCGCGTCGTCGTGCCTGCTGAACTTGTTCCATTCGGCGACGGCCAGTATGCCTTCGCATGTGCCGTTCGCGCTCTCGGGGCCGGATGCGACGTCGTTGGCGGTCGCTGCCGGAGCGTTACCAGCAAACAGCTTCAGCGCCGCGGCAGCGCGCCCCGCCGGATCGAGTTTGGCCGCGTTGGCGGCAAGCTCGGCGCTGTCGTCGTGGCCCTGACGTTCGCGCACATAATGCAGCCAGATCGCGGCGATGCCGGATTTCGGATCCAGCGCGATGGTCTTCGTAAAATCTTCCGCCGCCTCGTCATAGTGGACGGCGAGAAGGCGAACCACGCCACGCCCCCAATACGCATCCGCATGATTGTCGTACAGCGTCATGGTGATGCTGCCGACGCGGGACGTAGGATATTGCGAGCTGTCAATCACATCGCCGAAATCCCTGGCCGCCTTGGCGAGATTTCCGGCTGCGAGATAGGCGAGCCCCCGGGCGACGCCGAACCGCGTGTCGTGGGGCATCTCGTTCACGGCGGAATCGAAATCGGCGAAAGCCGCCGCGTCTTCGTTGCGCTGCAGATGGGCATTGCCGCGCACATCGTAGGCGAGCGCCGCATCGAAGGGATCGTCGATTTTCATGTCGATCCCTATTGCTTCGTCGGCATCCGTGATCGCCCCGTCGTAACGGTGCGCCTGACTGCGAATTTGTGCGCGGGCGCGTAGAGCGGATGCGCGGTCGGCATCGTTCGTCGCGGCATTGCCCAGCACCGCATCGCACAGGGCTTCGCTATTGCCGGACGCCGCGGTTGCCGCCCGTTCGCAGCGGCAGGCATCGCTATCGCATTTCTGCAGCCCCGGCACGCCTTGCTGCCAGACAGTGTTGGGGGCGTCGGGAGGGCCAGCCCAGGCAGGACCCGCCACGCAGAGGCTCGCGATTAAACAAAACCGTGCCATCCCTTGCATCACGATATGGTCCCCTGCAGCAGGAGCAACTCTAGCAAATGACCCTTGAATGCACAAAAAAAGAGGTCAAATCAGCCATGGACCGGCCGCATGCCTGTTGCTAGGAAGGCGGCCTGGGAAGCGCCGGATAACGATATGTCGGATGGTGTCGAAGCGCGGAAGGGCTGGAACCCTTTGCGCACGCTTTACAACTGGGTGATGCGTCACGCCGAAGGCCCCAGGGCCTGGGCGGTGCTGGCGGGGCTGTCCTTTGCGGAAAGCTCGTTCTTCCCCATGCCGCCCGACGTGCTGATGATCCCGATGATCCTGGCGGACCGCAAGCGCGCCTTCCTGATCGGCGCCTGGACGGCGCTGTGGAGCGTGATCGGCGGCCTGCTCGGCTACGCGCTGGGCTCGCTGCTCTACAATTCCGTCGGCAAATGGCTGATCGACGTCTACGGCATGGGCGGCGACATCGCCGCGTTCCAGACCACCTTCGTCAAATGCGGCCCCCTGATCGTGCTCCAGGGCATGACGCCGATCCCCTACAAGCTGATCACCATCGCGTCCGGCTTCGCGCACCTGCCGCTGCTGCTGTTCATCGGCCTTTCCACCATCACGCGCACCTTCCGCTTCATGGCCGTCGCCGCCGCGCTCTATGCGATGGGCGACAAGGCCCGAATCTTCATCGAGCGCTATTTGCCGGTGATCCTCGTCACGCTTCTGGTCATCGTCGTCGGCGGCTTCTTCGTCGCCCGCTACCTTTTCGCCGGCGCCGCCGGTGGCTTCTCGATATGCAATTTCCATTGATTTGGAAAACAGCGCTTTCGCGCCCAACATCCGCCCTCTTTTGACACGATAAGCACGGCGCGTTAGCCCAATCGCGTCATGCGCCAGCAACTTTACTCCGTCGGGGCGATCCTGCTCTCCGTGCTCATCTTCCTGATGGGCAGCGGGCTGCTCGGCACGGTCACGCCGGTCCGGGCGCATCTGGGCGGGCTGTCGGACTTCGTCATCGGCGTCATCGGCTCGGCTTATTATGTAGGCTTCGTCGGCGGCTGTTTCGCCGGGCCGCGGCTGATCGACCGCGTCGGCCACAGCCGCACCTTCGCGGTGGCGGCCGGGCTGGCGGCGGTGACGCCGCTGCTGCAGTCGCTGGTGTTCGGCGTCGTCCCCTGGATCCTCGCCCGCGCGCTGTTCGGCTTCGCGGCGGCGGGCCTCTACATGACCATCGAAAGCTGGCTCAACGACCGCGCGACGGGCGAGACCCGCGGCCGCATCTTCGCCGCCTATATGACCGTGAACTATCTGGGCCTCGTACTGGGCCAAACGCTGTTCACGGTGGGGCGGCCCACGAGCTTCTCGCTGTTCAGCCTGTCGGCCATCTTCTACGCGCTGTGCATCATCCCCGTCGGGCTAACGCGCCTGCCGCAACCGAAGCCCGCGGGCGTCGCGGCGATACGCCCGCTGCGGATGTTCAAGCTGGCGCCGGTGGGCGTGGCGGGCTGCATCGCGGTCGGGCTGGCCAACGCCGCGGTGTGGAGCCTGGCGCCGATCTATGCGCACGACCATCACCTGACCAAGGGCCTGCTCGCGGGCTTCATGAACGCGTTCACCATCGGCGGCGCCCTGATCCAGATGCCGATGGGGCGGCTCTCCGATCACATGGACCGGCGCAAGATCATCGCCGCCGTCTCGATGGCGGCCATCGCCTCGGGCCTGGCGCTGGCGGCGCTCGGCGGGCGGGGGCCGGTTTGGGCGCTCAGCCTCGTCGCGCTGTTCGGGATCACCAACCTGCCGCTCTACGGATTGTCGGTCGCGCATGCCAATGACCGGCTGCCCCGCGAGATGTTCGTGGAGTCGTCCGCCACGCTGCTGATGCTCAACGCGCTGGCCGCCGTCGTCGGTCCGCTGATCGCGGGCCTCTTGACCGACCACATGGGGATCGCGTGGCTGTTCGTCTATACGGCGGGGATCCATGTGCTGTTTTCGGCCTTCGTGCTCACGCGGCTCGCGATCAAGTCGCCGCCGCCAGACGAGAACCGCGAACGCTTCGAGCCGATGCAGGAAGCCGGTTCGCCCCTCGCGCTGGAGCTCGATCCGCGCGGACAAGAAAGCGCCTGACGCCTATTCGATATGCACCGGCGCGTCGTTCAGGATCGCCGTCTTGCAGAACGGCACCAGGATCAGGCCTGCCACGAACAGACCGCCCATCAGGAAATAGACGTCCTCGAAGGCAAGCGTGAGCGATTGCCGCGTGACGAACTGGGTGAGCTCGCCGCTCAGCACGAGCTTGGCGTGGGCCGCATCCGCGCCCATGCGCGAGAGCCGCGCGAGGGCCTGGCTCAGCGCGCCGGCGCCGGCGCCGGAGAGCGCCTCGCCGAAACGCTCGCCGTGGATGCGGCCGAAATCCTGCAGCCAGGTCGTGACCATCGCGATGCCGACTGCGCCGCCCAAGTTGCGCATCAGGTTGAACAGGCCGGAGGCATAGCGCAGTTCCTCCGGCGGCACGGCGTTGAGCGCCATGCCGACGGCGGGCACGATGCAGAGCAGCATGGAGAAACCGCGGATCGCCTGCGGCACGAACAATTGCCAGAAGCCCCAATCGTCGGTGATGCCGCTCATCAGCCAGCAGGAAAACGCGAACAGCGAGAAGCCGACGCCGATGACGATGCGCTGGTCGACGAAGGTGGTGAGCCTTGCGGCGAGCGGCGCGCCGAACGCCATGAAGACGCCCGCGATGAACACCGTGGTGCCGATGTCGAGGCTGGAATAGCCGCGCACCCGGCCGAGGAAGATCGGCGTCAGGTAAGTGGCGGCATAAAGCCCGAAGCCGACGATCACATTGAGCGCGCAGGCCATCGCGAAGACCGGACGCCTGAACGGCGACAGCCGCACCACCGGCATGGTGGAGAAGAACGACCGCTCGAAGAACACCACCGCGCCGACAAAAGAAAACCACGCCACGGTCTGGATCGTGGGATCCTCGAACCATTGGTTGCGCGGGCCTTCTTCCAGCACATATTGCAAACAGCCGAGGAACACCGCGAGCGAGGCGGCCTGCAGCCAGTCGATGCGCTTGAACGCCGAGAGGTCCGGTTCGTCCACCTTGCCCAGGATCGGCAGCGCGATAGCGATGAACAGGCCGGGCACGATGTTGATGAAGAACAGCCAGCGCCAGTCCAGCGTGTCGGTGATCCAGCCGCCGACGCTGGGGCCGAGCGTGGGCGCGAGGGTGGAGACGAGGCCTAGGATCGTGGGCACCATCGCGCGCTGCTTGCCCTGGAACATCGCAAAGCCGGTGGCGAACACCGTGGGCACCATCGCGCCGCCGACAAAGCCCTGGATGGCGCGGAACACCGTCATGCTCTGGATGCTCCACGCCATGCCGCACATCAGGCTCGCCAGCACGAAGAGCACGGCGGAGGCGGTGAACAGCCAGCGGGTGGAGAGCGCCAGCGACAGATAGGCCGCCAGCGGGATCATCACGATCTCGGCCATGAGATAGGCGGTCTGCACCCAGGCGATCTCGTCCGGCCCGGCGGAGAGCCCGGCCTGGATGGAGTTGAGCGACGCCGCCACGATCTGCACGTCGATCAGCGCCATGAACTGGCCGAAGGCCATGATCCCAAAGATCAAAAGCTTGCGGCGGTAGGAGAGCCCGGCGGCCGTGGCGGGCGGCGGAACGGCGATTGCGGCGACGCTCATCTCGGGCCTTGACGTTTTATATGACCGCCATCATATAATCAGGCAACGGAGGTCCGCAAGATGCGCTACAGCGACACCCACAAGAGCGAAACGCACGAGAAGATCCTCAAGATCGCGAGCCGCGCGCTGCGCGAGAAGGGGCCGGACAAGCTGGCCGTCGCCGAGGTGATGCAAGCCGCCGGGCTGACGCATGGCGGCTTCTACGCCCATTTCAAATCCAAGGACGCGCTTCTCACCGAAACGCTGAACGCCATCTTCGTGCACTCGAAAAAAAGATACGGCCGTCTGATCGAAGGCCTGCCGCCGCGTCACGCGCTCGCCACCTTTATCGACTTCTATGTCTCGCCCGCGCATCGCGATAACTTGACCGGCGGCTGCGCCATCGTCGCGCTCAATTCCGATCTGCCGCGCCAGTCCAGGAAATTCCGCGATGTGTTCGATGATGGCGTAAAGCGCCTGTCCGCCACCCTCGCGGGCTTGATCCGCGAGGCCGATATCGACAGAGACGGCGAAGCGCTCGCCGCCTCCATTCTGTCCGCGATGGCCGGCGCCGTCGCGGTCTCGCGTGCCGTCTCCGACAAACGCCTCTCCGACGAAATGCTGGACTCTGCACGCGCCAGCATCAAAACGCGGCTCGGCCTCACCGACGCCGCGCTTTCGGGAAGCCCTGTGCAATGACCACCGCGACCTATGACGCCGGAACGATCGTTACGCGCCCCTCGCTTCTCGCCCGCCTGCCCAAGCGCGCGCTCCTCGTCGGCGGTCTCGCCGTCGTGATCGCGCTGGCGGGCGCGACATGGATCGCGTGGCCCGCTTCTTCGGTCTCGACGGATGACGCTTACGTCAAAGCGGACTCCACCATCGTTGCGCCCAAGGTCTCCGGCCTGATCGCGCGCGTGCTGGTGCGCGACAACGAACGCGTAACGGCGGGGCAACCGCTGATCCAGATCGACGACGAGGACTATCGCCAGGCCGTCTCCTCTGCCGCGGCCGATGTCCAGTCCGCGCGGGCCGCGCTTGACGAGCAGGTCGCGCAGGAAGGCCTCGCCGCCGCCAATGTCCGTGCAGCGGATGCCTCGATCCGCTCGGCCGACGCGACAGCCGCACGCGCCCGCGCGGATGGCAAACGTTTTGGCGTCTTGGGCGCGGCCGGCGATGTTTCCAGGAGCCAGGCCGACCAGATGCGCGCGGGCGCGATCTCCGCTTCCGCCGATGCCGACAAGAGCCGCGCCGCCTATGAAGCCAGCGTGCAGCAGCAACAGGTTGTGACGCGCACCCGCGCGCAATTGCGTGCGGCGCTGGCGAAGTCGCAGGCCGCTCTCTCGCTCGCGCGCCAGAATCTCGAGCACACGATCATCCGCGCGCCGGTGGCGGGCGTCGTCGGCGACCGGCAGGCGCAGACCGGCGAATATGTGCAGCCTGGTACGCAGCTTCTCACCGTCGTGCCGATGGACACGCTCTATGTGAACGCCAATTTCAAGGAGACGCAGACCGCCCGCATGCTGATCGGCCAGCATGTCCGCATCTGGTTCGACGCGCTGCCGGGCAAGAGCTTCGATGGCACGGTGGAAAGCTTCGCGCCCGCCTCGGGTTCGGAGTTCTCGCTGCTGCCCTTCGAGCCCGCGACGGGCAATTTCACCCGCATCGTCCAGCGCGTGCCGGTGCGCGTGCGCCTGACGCCGGGACAGAACGGCAGCGACCGTTTGCGCCCGGGATTGTCGGCGGATGTGAAAGTCTATTTCGAGAATTAGGCGCCGAGTTCCTTCGCACGTTTGTTCGCAGCAGCAACCGCGCGCGCCATCAGCTTCGCCATCCCGTCTTTGCCCATCAGCACTTTAAGCGCGGCCTCCGTCGTGCCGCCGGGGCTGGACACGCCTGCGCGCAACGCGCCCGCCGGGCGCGGATCGGCATCTAGCAGAGCACCGGCCCCGGTGATCGTGGCGCGCGCCAATTGTGCCGCCACCGCGGGCGGCAGACCCTCCGCCTCGCCAGCCGAGGCCAAAGCCTCGACGAGCAGGAACACATAGGCCGGTCCAGAGCCCGACACCGCCGTTACAGAATCAATCAGGCCCTCGCGCGAGACCCAGACGGTCTGCCCCAGCGCGGCGAGTAGCGACTCGGCGAGCGCCTTGTGCCTCGCCGGCGCCTTGGGCCCGGCATAGAGCGCGGAGATGCCCTTGCCGATCGCGCCGGGCAGGTTCGGCATGGCGCGAACGATACTGGCTTTGGGACCCCAGGCCTTGGCGAGCGAGCGGATCGTGGTCCCCGCCGCGATGGAGATCATCGCCGCGCCGCCTTCGGCGACGGGCCTGAGGCGCGCGGCCTCGTTGCGCAGCATCTGCGGCTTCAGCGCGACGACGCAGGCGCTGTAAGGCCCCTTCGCGTCCTCGATCGCCTTGAGCAGCGCGATGCCTTTCTGCCTGCGCAGCCAGGGCTTCGGGAACGGCTCGATCACCACGATGTCGCGCGTGCCGGCCTCGAGCCAGCCTTTGAGCAGCGCGCCGCCCATGTGACCTGCGCCGGCGAGAAGGACCGGCCGGCTCATGCGCCGCCTAAGCCTGACCCTGGCATTCCAGGATGGCGGCGGCCACCGCGTCCTCGGCGGACTTGCCGCCCCAGAGCACGAACTGGAAGGCCGGATAGTAATATTCACACGCCTCGACCGCCAGATTGAGCAGTGCCTCGCATTGCGAAGCGCTGGCGCGCGCTTCGGGGAAGATCATCGCATGGCGATAGAGCAAGGTGCCGTCTTCCGGCCACAGATCGAAATGGCCGATCCAGAGCTTGGCGTTCACATACATCAGAAGCGCGGCGACATCGTGCTTGCGGGTCTCGTTGACGCGCATGTCGAAGGCGCTGGACAGATGCAGCGACTGCAGCTCCTCCCGCCAGGTGAAGCTGAAATGATGGTCGCACCAGCGGCCCGCCACCGACAAATTCAACTCGTCCCGTCCACTGCGTTCGAAAGCCCAGCCATTATCCTCCACCGCGTGCTCGAGCAGGTCGAGCGGGTGCGGGCCGGCCACGAACTCTTCCTGGTGGACCATAGTCATGAACGGACTCCCAAGACGCAAAACGAAGCAGTTGCGGTCAACCTGACACAAGATTTTGTGGCCGCACAAGAGTCCGCACGCCAAACCTGTTGGGGACGACACGATGTCGTTAACAGGTTCCGGACATTGTGAGTCAGTTCGCGGACTTATCCACGAGTGCCGCTTCGAGCGTGGCAAGCCGCATGGCCAGCGCCTCGTTCTCGGTGCGCGCCTTGGCCGCCATCGCCTTCACCGCTTCGAACTCCTCGCGCGGCACCAAGTCCATGTCGGCGACCAGCTTCTCCAGCCGCTGGCGCATGAAGGTGTCGATCTCCGTGCGCACGCTTTGCGCCGCGCCCGCCGCGTCGGTGAACAGGCGAGCAATGCCGTCGAGAACTGGGTTGTCGGTCTGCATGGGCGGCCTCCGCCGGGTGGGCGAATAGCGAATAGCGAATGGCGAATGGCGCGTAAATGCCCTCCATTCGCCATTCGCCACGCGCCCCTCGCTCATCTCTTGACAGGTCCGGGCGAAGCAGCGCGTGTTTCGCTTCATGGCCGTCATTCCCTATCCCCATATCGATCCGGTGCTCCTGCACATCTACGGACCCATCGCGATCCGCTGGTACGCGCTGTCCTACCTGACGGGGCTGCTGCTGGGCTGGTGGGTGATCCTCAAGATGATCGCCCAGAAGAGCCTGTGGGTGGGCCCGCCCTTCAACGGCACACCGCCCGCCACGGCCGACGATATCGGCGACCTGGTCGTCTGGGTCACCTTGGGCGTCGTGATCGGAGGGCGGATCGGCTGGGTGATCTTCTATGGCATCATCCTGTGCAGCGTTTCGTCAGGCGCCGACCAGGGTTCTTGCACCGGCCTGCCGGGAGACTTCCTGGCGCACCCGTTGCGCATTTTCGCGGCCTGGGACGGCGGCATGTCGTTCCACGGCGGCGCCGTCGGTGTGATCGTGGCGATCATCCTGTTCTGCCGCCGCCGGGGCCTGGCGCTGTTCGCCATCGGCGACCTCGTCTGCGCGGTCCAGCCCATCGGCCAGTTCTTCGGCCGCATCGCCAACTTCATCAACGGCGAGTTGTGGGGTAAGCCGACCAACGTGCCTTGGGCGATGATCTTTCCCCGCGCGCCCGACGCCGTGCCCACGCCGCGCCATCCTAGCCAGCTCTACGAAGCCGCGCTCGAAGGCGTCCTGCTCTTCGTCATCCTGCAGATCGGCATCCGCTATTTCCGCTGGAACGAGCGGCCGGGCCTGACGAGCGGCGTCTTCCTCGTCGGCTACGGCGTGACGCGCTTCATCGTGGAATTCTTCCGCGAGCCCGACGCGCCGTTCCTCGGCAATATGAGCATGGGCCAGGCGCTGTCGTTCCTGTTCGTCCTCGGCGGCTTCGCGGTTCTGTGGATCGCCTATGGCAGGCGCCCGGCGGCGGCGGCGTGAACGCGCTGGGCCAGCGCATCGCCGCGCTGATCGCGGCGCAGGGACCCATCACCGTCGCGCAGTTCATGACGATGGCGTTGCACGATCCGCAATATGGCTATTACGCCGTCAACGACCCGCTGGGCGACGGCGGCGATTTCCTCACCGCGCCCGAGATCACGCAGATTTTCGGCGAGTTGCTCGGCCTATGGGCCGCGCAATGCTGGCACGACCAGGGCAAGCCGCCTTCCGCGCGCCTCGTCGAACTCGGCCCCGGACGCGGCACGCTGATGTGCGATGCGTTGCGCGCGGCAAAGCTGATGCCCGCATTCAGCGCCGCCATCGAGGTGGTGCTGGTCGAGACCAACCCGGTACTGCAAAAAGCCCAGGAAGCGACACTGGCGGAATGCGGGCTGAAGATACGTTGGTCTCCCACATTCGACGCGACACTCACCGACCGGCCGCTCTTTCTTCTCGCCAACGAATTCTTCGACGCGCTGCCCATCCGCCAATTCGTCAAAACGGATCGCGGCTGGTGCGAGCGGATGGTCGGGCTAGACACAAATGGAGGCCTCGCCTTCGCGCTCGCGCCTGCGGCGTCTTCCATCGCCATCCCGATGGATCGTGGACCGGCGGAATTGGGCGCGGTCTACGAAGCCGCCCCCGCCGCGACCGCCGTGATGGAGGACGTCGCGCGCACCATCGCGCAAAAGGGCGGCGCGGCGCTGGTCGTGGATTACGGCTATGGCGCGAATGCCGGCTTCGGCGAAACCTTCCAGGCCATCGGCGAACACCAATTCAAACCCCTGCTCGACGAGCCCGGCACGGTCGATCTTTCGGCCCATGTCGATTTCGGCGCATTGGCGCGGGCGGCACGCGAGAATGGCGCGGTGAGCTATGGCCCCGCCAACCAAGGCGATTTCCTGATCGATCTGGGTAGCGTCGGGCGCGGCGAACGCCTCGGCCAGATGATGCAGGTCGACCGCCTGACCAATCCCGTGCAGATGGGCGCCCTGTTCAAAGCCCTCGCCATCCTGCCCAATGGCGCACCCAAACCGGCGGGATTCTGATGCTGATCTTGAAAGCCAAGGATTTGCCCGAAGCCGCGCACGGCTTTTTCGGCCGCGAGGGCGGCGTCTCGACGGGCATCTTCGCCTCGCTCAATTGCGGACCGGGCTCGGGCGACGATCTGGCGGCCGTGCAAACCAATCGCGAGCGCGTGCGCGAGGCGCTCGCCGCCGTGCATCTCGTCACGCTCTATCAGGTTCACAGCGCCGACGCGGTGATCGTTAACGCGCCATGGGAGATGGGCAAAGGCCCACATGCCGACGCGATGGCGACCGCGACACGAGGCATCGCGCTCGGCATCCTCACCGCCGACTGCGCGCCGGTGCTGCTGGCCGACACGCAGGCCGGCGTCATCGGCGCGGCGCATGCCGGCTGGAAGGGCGCGTTCACCGGCGTGATCGGATCGGTGCTGGCGGCAATGGAGAAACTGGGCGCTGACCGCCAGCGCGTCTGCGCCGCCATCGGCCCCGCGATCTCGCAGGCGAACTACGAAGTCGGCCCGGAATTCCACGACCGTTTCCACGATGCCGACCAGGACGCGGGGCGATTCTTCGCACTCTCGGACCGCGCCGGGCATTTCCGCTTCGACCTGGAAGCCTATGTTGTCCACAGGTTGCGCGAGGCGGGCGTGGGCGCCGTCGAGGGCGTATTCCGCGATACCTATTCACAAGACACCGAATTCTTCAGCTTCCGCCGCGCCACGCATCGCGGCGAAACCGGTTATGGGCGGCAAATTTCGGCAATCGCGCTAAGATGACCGCGCTTCAACCCTTCGGTCCCGGGATTTGGACCGCGGAAGGTCCGGTGGTGTCGTTCCTCGGCTTTGCCTATCCCACGCGCATGGCGGCGATCCGGCTGGCGAATCGCGATCTGTTCGTCTGGTCGCCGATCCGCCTGACACCCGCGCTCAAGGCCGAAGTCGACACGCTGGGCCGTGTCGCGCATCTCTTGTCGCCCAACAAGCTTCACCACCTCTATCTCGGCGAATGGAAGACCGCGTACCCAGACGCACGGCTCTACGCGCCGCCCGGTCTGGCGCGAAAATGCAGGAACCTGCATTTCGACGCGGCGCTGGGCGATGCGCCCGAGCCGGCATGGGCCGCCGATATCGATCAGGCAAGAATGGGCGGCAGCTTTGCGATGACGGAAATCGTCTTCTTCCATCGCGAGAGCCGCACCGCGATCTTCGCCGATCTGGTCCAGAATTTTCCGCCCGGCTGGTTCAAGGGCTGGCGTGGGCTAGTCGCCCGGCTGGACGGAATCACCGCGTCCGATCCGGGAGCGCCGCGCGAATGGCGGTTTTCCTTCCGCAACCGCAAATCCGCGCGCCAGGCGCTGGCGCGCATCCTCGGCTGGCGGCCGGAACAGGTCGTTATCGCGCATGGCGACATGGTGCGCGAGGACGGGACGGCCTTTATCCGCAAAGCATTCCGATGGCTGGCGCATTGACGCGGGGGAAAGCCGTTTACCGGCGCGGTTGCCGTTGCTAGAACCCTTCATCAAACCTTTACATCGGGATCGGGCGCGCATGGGCGAGACGACGCGAAACATGAAGCTCCTGGCCGCCAACTCCAATCCCGAACTTGCCCAGAAAATCGGCGCCTACCTCAAGCTGCCCTTCGTCAAGGCGCAGGTGCGCCGCTTCGCCGACATGGAAGTGTTCGTCGAGGTGCAGGAGAACGTCCGCGGCGAGGACATGTTCGTCATCCAGTCGACCAGCTTTCCGGCCAACGACAATCTGATGGAATTGCTGATCGTTATCGACGCGCTGAGGCGCGCCTCGGCCCGGCGCATCACCGCCGTGATCCCCTATTTCGGCTATGCCCGCCAGGACCGCAAAGTCGGCCCGCGCACGCCGATCAGCGCCAAGCTCGTCGCCAACCTGATCACCGAGGCCGGCGCCAACCGCGTCCTTACGGTCGATCTCCACGCTGGCCAGATCCAGGGCTTCTTCGACATCCCGACGGACAATCTCTATGCCGCGCCCGCCATCGCCAAAGACATCGAGGAATATCTGGGCACCGGCGACCACCTGATGGTCGTCTCCCCGGACGTCGGCGGCGTGGTGCGCGCCCGCGCGCTCGCCAAGCGGCTGGGGACGGATCTCGCCATCGTCGACAAGCGCCGCGAGCGCGCTGGCGAGAGCGAAGTGATGAACATCATCGGCGACGTCTCGGGCCGCTCCTGCATCCTGATCGACGACATCATCGATTCCGGCGGCACGATCTGCAACGCCGCCGATGCCTTGCTCAAGAACGGCGCCAAGGACGTCTGCGCCTATGCGACCCATGGCGTCCTATCGGGTGGCGCGGTGGCGCGCATCCAGAGCTCCAAGCTCAAGAGTATGGTGATCACCGACTCCATCGCTGCGACCGAAGACGTCCGCAAATGCACCAACATCCGCCGCCTCTCCATCGCCCCGCTCATCGGCGAAGCGATCAAGCGCATCAACCACGAAGAGAGCGTGTCGAGTTTGTTTGGGTGAACGGACCGCGTCAGAAGAATTGCGGATATTTCTTCACCAAGTCCGCTTCATAGGCAGGCATGTCCGCAAAAAGCGGCGAGGTGGCGGCGCCGGGCAGCGAGCGGCCCATGTCGTAGCACAGCCAGGCGAGTACGGGATCGTAGCCCAGCCTATAGGCATCGCCCATATCCTTGTAGAAGCCGAAGAGATAGGGGTTGGCCTTGATCGCGCCGGCGAAGAGCGGGATGGCCTGATCCGGATGCCCCGCCTCGACCAGATCGTTGGCGAGGAAATCGTCCACCACATAGGCGTTGCTCAGGTCGTCGCGCTTCAGGTCGGTCAGCGCCTGGATCGAGGCATCGAGCGCGGCGCCGTTCGCAGGCTGGAGCGCCTTCAACAGCGCCTGCACACGCACATCGCCATTGGCGATGGTGAAGACATCCTTGAGCCCGTGGCAGGGCGACGCGCAATTCGCGGCGGCCGCCCCATATTGCAGATTGAGTTCGAGGGCCAGCAGCGCGGCCTGGAACAACTTCTGCTTTGCAAGCGCGGCCTCGATCAGCGCGTGATACTGCGCCGCCGTCTTCATGCCGGGCGCCGTGCCCGCGATTGCGGCCCGCATGACCGGCAACAACGGAGCGAGCGGCGCCGCGGCGGCATCGCCGGGCGGCAGCAGCACGGGATGGGCGCCGGACTGGAGCGGATAGGCGTCTTGAACGGCCGCGGCGGATTGCAGCGTCCACACCGCCAGCGGCTTTTTCAAAATCGGGGCAAGCGCGAAGGTCAGGCGCTGCGGCAGATGCCCGCTCGCCACGATCGCGGCGATGATCGTGGGATGGAGGTTCGAATTCATGCGCAGGACTCTGGCGAAGGCTGCGCCCTGCTCGGGCGTCAGCGCCTGTTTGGACGGCGAGTAGGACGCGACCTCCTTGCCCGCGTAAAGGAAACGCACGCTGCCGTCCTTGGCGGCGCGCCGGACGATCTTGGGCACGCCGTCCTCCGGGTCCATCACATGCAGCTCGGATTGCACCCAGAACGGCTCGTTCGTGTCGGCGGGCGTGTGGAGTTGCGCCATCACCCCGCGCAGATAGCGCCGGTTGGCAGTCTCATGGGCGAAGAAGTCGACCATCGCGTAGAGCGAGATGTTCTGGAAATCGTGCGACTCGTCGTCGATCGTAAGGATGCGGCGCAGCGCATAATCGTAGATCGTCGCGACGGTCGGGCTGCGGGTGACGACGGTGAAATCCTGCGCCATATCGACCGTCATGGTGCCGGACGCGCCGCCGCCCGCCATGGCGTAGACGAACTCGAAACCCGGCTCCTTCACCGCGGGACGCGCGGCGATCAGGGCGTGGGCTGTGGCATCGGGGCCAACCTGCGAAAGATCGGCCGCCTCGGCCGCGCCCAGCGCGCACAAAAACCCGACCACAATTGCCGCGACGCGCATCCTGCCCCACATGGTTCCTTGCGGGCGGAAATGATAAAGCATCAAGGCTCTGCTGACGAGATCGCCGCCATGCCCACGACCCCTGCCGATGTCCGCAAGATCGCGCTGGCGCTGGAGGGCGCCACCGAGATCGACCATTGGAACCGGCCGGCCTGGCGCACCACCAAGCGCATCTTCGCGGTGATGCGGCCCGACGGGCTCTATCTGCACCTGCCGGATGAGCGCAAACAGTTCCTGTTCGAGGCCGACCCCGAAACCTTCGTCAAATATATGTGGGGCAAGACCTCCAACGTGATCGTCCAGCTTCCGAAGGTCTCGAAGACGGAGCTCGCGGCCCTGCTGCGCGAGGCCTGGGAATTTTGCGCGCCGCCACCGCCGAAGCCGGTGAAGCGCAGGCCGGCGAAACGCAAGACCATTTGACGATTTTGTAACGCCGAGCCCTTTCGTTTTCGGCAACGGCGGCGCAGGCACGAAAAGGCTTGCTTGCGGCGATGGACCTTGCCACACCCCGGGGACAAACAGCCTTCCACATCATCCCGCATCCGAGTGCCGCCATGCTGGGAACGAAGCTCCTGCCGCCGGTCTCCGTGGAGATCCGGCGCCTGCTGCCGAGCCGCTGGGACCTTCTCGCGGCGCTGCTGGTGCTTGGCTTCATCGTGCTGTTCGCGCAGGCCAGCCGCGGCCTCGCTTTGCCTTTGAAGGCGCTGGCGACGCAGCCTTTGTCGCTGTCGCCGGCCTATCTGCCGGAATACGCCTTGCGCACGGGCCTGCGCATGCTGATCGCGATGGGCGCGTCGCTGGCGTTCACCTTCAGCTATGCCACGCTCGCCGCCAAAAGCCCGCGCGCCGGCGCGCTGCTCATCCCGCTGCTCGATATCCTGCAATCGGTGCCGATCCTCGGCTTCATCACCGTGACCTATGCCTTCTTCCTGTGGCTCGCGGGCGGACGCATCGTGGGCGCGGAGATGGCGTGCGTTTTCGCGCTGTTCACCAGCCAGGCCTGGAACATGGCGTTCAGCTTCTACCAGTCGCTGCGCACCGTGCCGCCCGAACTGATCGAGGCGGGCAAGGTGTTCCAGCTCAACGGCTGGGCGCGGTTCTGGCGCATCGAGGCGCCGTTCGCCATGCCGCCGCTGATCTGGAACATGATGATGTCCATGTCGGGCGGCTGGTTCCTCATCGTCGCCGCCGAAGCGTTCACGGTCGGCCATACCAGCATCACCATGCCGGGCATCGGCTCCTATATCGCGCTCGCCATCCAGCACCGCGACCTCGCCGCGATCTTCTGGGCCATCGGCGCGATGCTGATTGTGATCCTGGTCTACGACCAGCTGATGTTCCGCCCGCTGGTCGCCTGGGCCGACCGCTTCCGCATCGACCAGGAGCAATCGAGCGAGCAGCCGGAATCCTGGATGCTGACCTTGATCCACCGGGCCGAGCTGTTCGACCTGATGGCCGCGCCGTTCCAGCGCTTCATGCGCTGGACCTACCGGCTCAGCCTGCCGGCTGAGCGCGCCGCGCCCGCGCCCAGCCCCGTCATCAGCCGGCTGGCGGATATCTCGTGGAACGTGATCGTCCTCGTGCTGGTCGGTTTTTCGGTCTGGCGGATTTATCTGTTCAGCGGCGCCGCGCTTCCCTTGAGCGAGTCCATCTATGCGCTGGGGCTCGGCTTGCTCACGCTGACCCGCGTCATGGTCCTGATCGCGGTGGCTAGTGCGATCTGGCTGCCGATCGGGATCTATGTCGGGCTGAGGCCGAGGCTGACCGCGATCGTACAGCCCATCGCGCAGTTCCTGGCGGCGTTCCCGGCCAACCTGCTGTTTCCCGTCGCGGTATCGGCGATCGTGACCTTCAAGCTCAATCCCGACATCTGGCTGTCGCCGCTGATGGTGCTGGGCACGCAGTGGTATATCCTGTTCAACGTCATCGCTGGCGCCTCGGCGATGCCGCGCGAGTTGCGCGATGCCGGCACCAACTTCCAGGTCGGCGGCTGGCTGTGGTGGCGCAAGATCGCGCTGCCGGGCGTGTTCCCCTACTATATCACCGGCGCGATCACCGCCTCGGGCGGCTCGTGGAACGCCAGCATCGTCGCGGAGTTCGTGACCTGGGGCGACCGCACGCTCCACGCGCGTGGGCTGGGCGATTACATCATGCGCGCGAGCTATGCGGGCGATTTCCACCGCATCGTGCTCGGCATCGCGGTGATGGCGGCTCTGGTGACGGTGATCAACCGGATATTCTGGCGGCCGCTTTACTGGTATGCCGAACGCAAGTTCCGGCTGGTGTGAGGAGCACTCATGGATACCACCGCCCTGCTCGACTTGCATGACGTGCGCCGCGCCTTTCCGCGGCCCGGCGGCAGCGAATTGCTCGTGCTGGAAGACGTGCATCTCACCTTGCTGCAGGGCGAGATCGTGGGCCTGCTCGGCCGTTCCGGCTCGGGAAAATCGACCTTGCTGCGCATCATCGCGGGCCTGTCGCCGCCGACATCCGGTTCGGTCAACTATATGGGTCATGCGGTGGACGGGCCAGCGCAGGGTATCGCAATGGTGTTCCAGGGCTTCGCGCTGTTCCCCTGGCTCACGGTGCTGGAGAACGTGCAGCTCGGTCTCGAAGCGTTGGGCTTGCCGCCGGCGGAGATCCGCAAACGCGCCATCGCCGCGATCGACCTGATCGGCCTCGACGGTTACGAAAGCGCCTATCCGCGCGAGCTTTCCGGCGGCATGCGCCAGCGCGTCGGCTTCGCGCGCGCGCTCGTCGTGCATCCCAACATCCTTTTGATGGATGAGCCGATGTCGGCGCTCGACGTGCTGACGGCGGAGAACCTGCGCACCGATTTCCTCGAACTGTGGAGCGAGGGGCAACTGCCGATCAAGGGCGTCATCCTCGTCACCCACAATATCGAGGAAGCGGTGCTGATGTGCGACCGGGTGCTGTTGTTCTCCACCAATCCCGGCCGTGTCGCCGCCGAGATCAAGATCGATTTGCGCAAGCCGCGCGACCGCAACGATCCCGCCTTCACCGCGCTGGTCGAGCGCATCTATGTCGAGATGACAACGCGGCGCGCCGAGAAGCTCTCGCAGAAGACCGACATGCCCCGCGCCGGCATCGGCACGCACCTGCCGCGCATCTCCGTCAACCTGCTCGCCGGCCTGATCGAGGCCGTCGCCGCCGCGCCCTATAACGGCAAGGCGGACCTGCCGGAGATCGCCTCCGACCTGCAACTCGAGATCGACGAATTGTTCCCGGTGACCGAAACGCTGCAGATGCTGCGCCTGGCCGATATCGGCGAAGGCGACATCACGCTGACCGAGAACGGCAAGCGCTTCGCCGTCGCCGAGATCGACGAGCGCAAGCGCATGTTCGCGCGCCTCCTCATCCGCTACGTACCCATCGTTGCACTGGTGCGCCGCGTCCTCGACGAACGCGAAAGCCACAGCGCGCCCTGGAACCGCTTCATCGACGAGCTCGAAGACTACATGACGACCGACACCGCCGACGAAACCCTGCGCGCCGTCGTCAGCTGGGCCCGCTTCGCCGAGCTGTTCTCCTATGACGACGATACGGAGATGTTCAGCCTGGAGAACCCGACGTAAGGCCCGGTTGCCATCCCGCGCCCCTTCCGCTAAAAGCCTCGCCTTTCCAGGGGCCCGGTGGTCTGTGGAACCGGCGAATATTGCCGATATATCAAGGACTTAAGAGATGCGTGAGATGCAGGAATTGCGCGCCGAAGCCCGTTCGGGCACCGGCAAGGGACCCTCCTTCCAGGTCCGCCAGAAAGGCAACATTCCCGGCATCGTCTATGGCGGCAACACCGATCCGGAGCCCGTCTCCGTCGGCCGCGCCGAGCTGGAGCGCGTCTACGGCACCGGCACCTTCCTCACCACGCTGTTCATGCTCGAGATGGGCGGCAAGAAGCAGCGCGTGATCCCGCGCGCCGTGCAGATCGATCCGATCACCGACCGCCCCGTGCATGTCGATTTCATGCGCCTGGCCGAAGGCGCCAAGGTGCGCCTCGACATTCCCGTGCGCTTCAAGAACCAGTCGGAATCGCCCGGCCTGAAGAAGGGCGGGGTGCTCAACATCATCCGCCATGAAATCGAGATGCTCTGCCCTGCCGACAACATTCCGGATTCGGTGGAAGTCGATCTGACCGGCCTCGAAATCCACGGCACGGTGCATCTTTCGAATATCCAGTTGCCGGAAGGCGTGAAGCCGCTCATCCATGAGCGCGACTTCACCATCGCCTCCATCGTGGCGCCGACCAGCCTCATCGAAGAGCAGCGCGCCGCCGCCGCCGCCGCGACCGCCGCCGCGAATGCGCCCGTCGTCGAGGAAACGCCCGCCGCCACCGGCCCCGCAGGCGCGGCCGGTGCAGCCCCCGCCGCTGGCGCAGCGCCGGCCGCTGGCGCCGCCAAGCCGGGTGCCGCGAAAGCCGCGCCGAAGAAGTAAGGGCCATGTCCGATACGCCGCTCCTCGTCGCCGGGCTCGGCAATCCCGGCGCGGAGTATGCGCGCAACCGGCACAATGCGGGCTTCATGGCCGTGGACACGATCCACGAGAGCTATAAGTTCGGCCCATGGCGCTCGCGGTTCCAGGGCTTCCTCAGCGAAGGCGCGCTGGCGGGCCGCAAGACCTGGCTGCTGAAGCCGATGACCTATATGAACGATAGCGGCCAATCGATCGGCCCGGCAATGCGCTTCTTCAAGCTGCCGCTCACCGCGCTCGTCGTCATCCACGACGAGATCGACCTCGCCGCCGCCAAGCTCAAAGTGAAGACCGGCGGCGGCGACGCGGGCAACAACGGCGCACGCTCGATCACCGCGGCGCTAGGGCCGGACTACCGCCGCGTGCGCATCGGCATCGGCCATCCCGGCGAAAAAGGCCGTGTGCACGGCCATGTGCTGGGCAATTTCTCCAAGACCGACGAAGAATGGCTCGTGCCGATGCTGTCGGCCATCGCCGAGGCTGCGCCGCTGCTGGCGAAGGACGACGATGTGGGATTCATGAGCAAAGTGGCGCTGCTCACGCAGCCGCCCAAACCGCCGAAGCAGAAAGACGCGTAATGGGATTCAAATGCGGCATCGTCGGACTGCCCAATGTCGGCAAATCCACGCTCTTCAACGCGCTGACGCAGACCGCTGCCGCGCAGGCGGCGAATTATCCGTTCTGCACCATTGAGCCCAATGTCGGCGACGTGGCGGTGCCCGACGCGCGGCTCGACACGCTGGCCGCCATCGCGAACTCCGCGCAGATCATCCCGACGCGCATCATTTTCGTGGATATCGCGGGCCTGGTGCGCGGCGCCTCCAAGGGCGAAGGCCTCGGCAACCAGTTCCTCGCCAATATCCGCGAGGTTGACGCTATCGTGCACGTGCTGCGCTGCTTCGAGGACGATGACATCACCCATGTCGAAGGCCGCATCGAGCCGGTGAGCGACGCGGAGACCGTTGAGACCGAATTGATGCTCTCCGATCTTGACAGCCTCGAAAAGCGCGTCGTGCCGATAGAGAAGAAAGCCAAGTCCGGCGAGAAGGAAGCCAAGGAGCAGCACGCCCTGATGATGAAGGCGCTGGTGCTGTTGCGCGAGGGCAAACCCGCGCGTCTCGCGGAACTCGCGCCGGAAGAACGCGATCCGTTCCGCCAGCTCGGCCTACTGACGCAGAAGCCGGTGCTCTATGTCTGCAATGTCGATGAAGCCGCGGCAGCGACGGGCAACAGCTTCTCCAAAGCCGTCGAGGAAATGGCGAAGACGCAGGGCGCCGGTTGCGTCACCATTTCGGCCCGCATCGAGGAAGAGGTCGCGCAGCTTCCGGCCGGCGAACGCGAGGAATTCCTCGCCAGCCTCAGCCTCGAAGAGCCGGGTCTCAACCGGCTGATCCGCGCGGGCTACGACCTGCTCGGGCTCATCACCTTCTTCACCGTGGGCCCGAAGGAAACCCGCGCCTGGACCGTGACCAAGGGCAGCCGCGCGCCGCAGGGCGCGGGCGTCATCCACACCGATTTCGAACACGGCTTCATCCGCGCCGAAACCATCGCCTATGCCGATTACGTCGCGGGCAAGGGCGAGGCGGGCGCACGCGACGCCGGCAAGTTCCGGCTGGAAGGCAAGGATTATGTCGTGCAGGATGGCGACGTAATGCATTTCCGGTTCACCTCGTAGCGCGATGACCAACAAGTTCAAGAAATCCCGCGAGACGCCGATCACCGTCGACGGCTATGCGCTGGCCTGGCGACTGCAGCGCCAGCCGGTCTGGGGCGATCGCGACGGCTACAAGGGTCTGGCGCTTTCGGTGCAGCGCACCGATGCGGTGCGCCGCGAGCTGATCCTCGAATATCCCTTCCTCGGAAGGCCGAACAGTCCTGGCTATCTGCCGGAGCGGCCGAAGGTTTCGCAGCGCGAAATCGAGGCGGATATCCGCCTGGCCATGGAAGCCGGCTGGGATCCGGATTCGCGCGGCCGCTACTTCGCGTTCCAGGTGCCGCGGGAATAGAACGGATCGCCATGCTGCTTCACTTCGAAGATCTTCCCGTCGGCCGCGTCTTCGAATGCGGGCCTTACAACGTCACCAGGGAAGAGATCTTCGAATTCGCGAGCGAGTTCGATCCCCAGCCCCATCATCTCGACGAAGACGCTGCCCAAGCCTCCATGCTAAAGGGCCTGTCCGCCTCGGGCTGGCATGTCTGCGCCATGGCGATGCGGATGTTCGCCGACGATGTTGTGCTCAAAGTTGAGAACCGCGGCGGCGCGGGCGCGCGCGAGGCGCGCTGGATGAAGCCGGTGCGGCCGGGCGACATGTTGCGGATGGAAGCCGAAGTGGTCGAGGCCAAGCCCTCGCAAAGCAAACCCATCGGCTTCGTCACCTTCGATTGCCGCGTCTACAACGAAGAGGGCCAGGTCGCGCTCATCAGCATGACGCCGATCATCGGAAGGCGCGGGCCATGAGCGCGCTCTACTGGGAAGACATCGAGCCCGGCAACCGCCGCGAGATCGGGCGCTACACCTTCACGCAAGACGAGATCATCCGTTTCGGCCAGAAATACGACCCGCAGGCCTTTCACGTCGATCCGGAAGCGGCGAGGCATTCGATGTTCGGCGGCATCATCGCCAGCGGCTGGCACACCGCCGCCATCTGGATGAAGCTGATGATCGCCAGCCGCAAGACCGACCTGGACGACGGCAAACCCCGCCTCAACCGCGCGGGCGTCTCGCCTGGCTTCGAGGACATGAAATGGCTGAAGCCCGTCCGCCCCGGCATGACGCTGACCTATTACACGCAAACCCTCGGCAAGACCGAACTGCGCTCCCGCCCCGAACTCGGCCTCGTCAAAAGCTACAACGAAGCGCGTGACGAAAGCGGCGAAGTGGTGTTCAGTTTCGTCGGCAAAGGCTTTGTCCAACGGCGCCCCAAAGGAGAGATGGCATGAGTGACGGCACGATGATCAAGATGAAAATGAGCGACGGCGCCGAGATCGGCGTCTATCATGTCGCCCCCAAGGGCGCGCGGCGCGGCGGGTTGGTGCTGATCCAGGAAATCTTCGGCGTCACCGAGCACATCAAGGATTGCTGCGACGGCTTTGCGGCAGAAGGCTACGAAGTCCTCGGCCCATCACTCTACGACCGCGAGGCACCCGGCTTCAATGTCGGCTACGATCCTGAAAGCATCCAGAAGGCGATCAAGATCGCGCGCGGCGAACACCCCTTCGACCTCTCCATCGCCGACGCCGGAACCTGCATCGACGCGCTGAAAGCCAAAGGCCCCGTCTTCATCACCGGCTATTGCTATGGCGGCTCCGTCACCTGGGCGGCGGCGTGCAAATGCGACGGCCTCGCCGCGGCCTCCGGCTATTACGGCAGCACCATCCCGCAAATGGCCGACTGGCAGCCCAAATGTCCCGTGATCCTGCATTTCGGCGAACACGACCACGGCATCCCGATAGAAGGGATCGACAAAGTGCGCAAGGCCCATCCCGAAGTGCCGGTCTACATCTACGATGCCGGCCACGGCTTCAACTCCGACCGCCGCACGGACTACAACCCGGAGGCCGCGAAGCTGGCGCGGCAGAGGACGCTGGAATTGTTCCGGAAGAATGGAGGGTAGCAGTTCATCCAAGTCGGCGAACCGAATGGCGCCGGTTTATTTTGTAGCTGATCTGCCCATCCGGTATCCGGTCGAGCTTTGCCATCTCGAATGATCCATCGCGCCGTCAAATCACGATATAATGATGGTTCATCGCCACGCATTGGTGGAACATCCATGACAACTTGGATGACCTCATCTCCGGCTCTGGCCCCGATTTGTGGCTGGTCGAGCGTTTCGCTGGCGATCCAGGAAGTGTTTCTTTGAATCTTGATGCCGCATTGATTGATGCGGGCAAGCACAGTGCGGCCACTGGCGGCCGGAATGGGTGCGAGTGCCGTGTCGAGTTTCCGGCGGTCAATTTTCTCGCTCGAATTGGCCGCCGAAGTGAATAGTTGTGTTCCAACCACAAATAACAGAAACGCCCGCTTTGTTCTGGCGGACCTAAATGCGGCCATCTGAAAACTCCGTTCGTCAGATTTTTAAGCCACCTTCGTCAGCATCGTGCGTGCCAGCAACTCGACGAAGGCGGAGCGCGTCAGGCTGCGGCGCTGGGCTTCTTCGTCCATCGCGGCGAGGACGCCGGAATCGATGGACAGATTGGCCTTCACCGGCTTGCCCGTCTCCCGCACGAGCGGAATTGTCGCCAGACCGGCGCCAGCGGCAAGCGCGGCCTTCACCTCGGAATCGCGACGCAGCACTTCGAGGTTGTGTGGGCGCGGAACCTTGCCGCCGCCTTCTTCGGTGACGGCAGCCCAATCGCGCAACGCCTCAGCCGCGTTGCTCAGCGCGTCATCCATGGTCTTTCCCATCGCGGTGCAGCCGGGAAGATCGGGAAATACGACGCCATAGGCCCCAGCCTTGCCGTCGATCAGTGCGATGTAGCGAGCCATGCTCGTCTCCTGTTCGCGGCTCAAAGCCACCTTGCGGCTTTGGCTATGCTGCGCGCCACACCCGGTGACAGCACACGATGTCTCGGCACGGCGATCACGCCCCTCTGCGAATGCCGGAACACATCATGTGCGCCGCCATGACGCGCCAGTTCCCAGCCCTCGCGAAGCAAACGAGATACAACCTTGGTACGATTGGCTTCAATATCAGCCATTGCCACCTGCCAATACGCCTATATAGGCGTATACCAGGGTGGCGTCAAGGTATGATACGCCTATATGGGCGCACCTTCATCGCAATGACGCCTCGATATTCCCCCCATCCACGGTGATCACTGCTGCAGTCGTCTTCTCGGCATGGGCGAGGTAGACGAACGCCTCGGCGACTTCGGATGCGTAGACTTCGCGGCCCAAGAGGTTGCCGCCCATATAGTCTTTCTCGCTGAGGCCGCGGGCTTTGGAGCGCGCGGCGACCATCTCGTCCGTCAGCAGGCCCGAGCGGATGCGGTCGGCGTTGACGGCGTTGGAGCGGATGCCGTCCTTGCCGTAATCGAGCGCGTATTGCTTCATCAGGAACAGGGTGGAGGCTTTCGGCAATCCGTAGGGGCCGAAATCCTTGCCGGGATTCACCGCCTGCTTGGAGGTGTTGAACAGCAAACAGCCGCCGGTGCCCTGCGCTTTCATCACATGCACGGCGGCTTGCGCCACGCTCTGATGGGCGAAGAAATTGAGCTCGAAGCTCTTGCGCAGCACCTCGGGCTCGACCTCGCCGATGCGGCCTTGCCACGCGGCGCCTGCGTTCGAGACCACGATGTCCACGCCGCCGAACGCTTCGACCACTTTGCCCATCGCGGCCTTCACAGCCACGGGATCGGTCACGTCGCATTGGATGGCGAGCGCGTGCTTGTGGATCGCTTTCGCGGCCTTCACCGCCGCGTCGTGATCGCGGTCGAGCACGGCAATCTCCGCGCCTTCGGCCGCCATCGCCTTGGCCGTCGCCGCCCCGATGCCCGAGCCGCCGCCGGTGACGACGCAGACCTGCCGCGCCAACACCTTCTCCGCGCCCTTGCCGAGCTTGGCCTGCTCCAGCGACCAGTATTCCACATCGAACATGTCCGCTTCGCTGATCGGCTGGTAGCGGCCGGTGGCTTCCACGTCGGCGATCACTTCGACGGTATTCTCCGCGATGTCGGCGGCAATGGCGGCGTCTTTCGCCGAGGCGCCGAGGCCGAACAGCCCCACGCCCGGCACCAGGATGACGCGCGGCATCGGATCGAGCGTCTTCTTCTTCGGCTCGGCACGTTCGTTATTCCGCGCGAAATAGGCGTGATAGGCCGACACGTAACCGGCCACCGCCCGCTCCACCGCCGCTTTCCAATCCCCGAGCTTGCCTGCTTCCGGCGCGGGCACGACGAGCGGCAGGTTCTTGGTGCGGATCGTGTGGTCGGGCGTCACCACGCCTGCTTGCGAATAGCGCGCAAGCTCCGCGCCGTTCACATAGGCGAGGATCGCCGGGTTGGAGCGGAAGCACAGTATCTGGCGTTTCGCCGTTCCCGCCGCCGCATCTTTCTCGATCGTCACCGCGCCGCGCAGGATCGGCATGATGTCGGCAAGGCGCGCGATCTCTTTGGGCAGCGCGGCGGGCTTGAACGGCTTGCGGTCCCGCGCCAGGCGCTCCTCCGCCATGGTCACGAATTCGATCATGCGCTCATAGGCGGTCTTCGCATCGTCGGAGAAGGTGAAGATGCCGTGGCGCAGCAGAACGAGGCCTTCGACATCCGGATTCCTGTCGAAGATTTCGGCCACGCTTTTGGCCAGCGCGAAGCCCGGGATCGTGTAGGGCACGTAAGCCACGCGTTTGCCGTAGAGGTCGCGCGCGACGGCCTCGCCATCGGGGCGGTCGGTGATCGCGAGCACCGCGGTGGAGTGCGTATGGTCGACAAACTTGTGCGGCAGGAAGGCGTGGAGCAACGTCTCGACCGACGGGTTCGGCGCGGTCGAGTCCAGGAGATTGATGCGCTGGAAATTCACCATATCTTCGTCGCTGAGCTTCGCGAGCGCGCGCAACCGGCGCAACTCAGCGAGCTTCACCGCCGGCAGGCCCTGCGGCTCGATGTTCCCCATGTCCCAGCCGGAACCCTTCACGCAAATGACATCGACCTCTTCGCCGAGGAGATCCTTCGCACGCGTCTTCACCGATGTGTTGCCGCCGCCATGCAGCACCAGTTTGGGATCGCCGCCGAGGAGTCGCGTCGTATAGGTGCGCAGCGCGAGTTCCGCGCCGACGCCTTTTTCGGCATAGCGCTTGACGAAGTCTGCGGCGTCGGCATCGGACCAGCGGGATTTCATGGCTTATTTCCGTTCGGGAAACAGCGCACGTAAGCCTTCCGCGTTCGCCGCGCAAGTGCCGCGTTCGGTGATGAAACCCGTCACCAGGCGAGCCGGCGTCACGTCGAAACCTGGGTTGGCAGCCGGCGAGCCCGGGGCCGCGATTTCCACCGTGGCGAGGCCGCCGCCGGGCAACCGGCCGGTCATTTTGAGCAGCTCGTCGGCAGAGCGTTCCTCGATGGGAATGTCCGCGCCTTTCGCCATCGTCCAGTCGATGGTGGAGCTGGGGAGCGCGACATGGAACGGCACGCCATTGTCCTTCGCGGCGAGCGCCTTGAGATACGTTCCGATCTTGTTCGCGACGTCGCCATTCGCGGTCACGCGGTCGGTGCCGACGATGCAGAGATCCACGCGGCCCGCCTGCATGTAATGCCCGCCGGCATTGTCCGCGATGATGGTATGCGGCACGCCGTGGCCGCCGAGCTCGAACGCCGTGAGCGAGGCGCCCTGGTTGCGCGGCCGCGTCTCGTCCACCCAGACGTGGAGTTTGATCCCGGCGTCATGCGCCATGTAGATCGGCGCCAGCGCCGTGCCCCAATCGACGCAGGCGAGCCAGCCCGCGTTGCAATGGGTGAGGATGTTGAGCACCTCGCCCGGCTTCTTCTTCGCCGCCGCATCGCGGATGATCTTCAACCCGCGTTCGCCGATGGCGTGGCAAACCTCTACATCCGCATCTGCAATCTTCGCAGCCTCGGCCCAGGCCAGCGCCGCGCGCGCCTCGCGCGGATGGTTGCGCAACGCATCGCGCATCCGCTTCAGCGCCCAGCGCAGATTGATCGCAGTGGGCCGTGTCTCGGCGAGCATGTCGTACGCGCGGTCCAGCGCCGCGTCCGACGCATCTTCGCGCATCGCCAGCGCCACTCCGTAAGCCGCCGTCGCCCCGATCAGCGGCGCGCCGCGCACGATCATCGCCTTGATCGCCTGCGCCGCATCATCCGCGCTCCTCAGCACGAGCGTCTCGAACGCATGCGGCAACTTCGTCTGGTCGATCACCTCGACCGCGTCGTCGCCCAGTGGCCAGATGGTGCGATAGGGTTTGCCGTTAATTTTCAACGATCAATGCCCGCCGAATTCCACCAGTGCGATCACTTCCTTGCCGAGGGCGCGGATCTTGTCGGCGCCGCCGAGCTCAGGCAGGTCGATCACGAAGCTGGCGCCGATCACCTTGGCGCCGGCGCGCTCGAGCAGCTTGATCGCGGCGAAACAGGTGCCGCCGGTGGCGATCAGGTCGTCGACCACCAGCACATGGTCGCCGTGTTTCACCGCGTCGGAATGAATCTCCACGCGGTCCTTGCCGTATTCGAGGTCGTAATCCTCGCCCAGCACCGTGTAGGGCAGCTTGCCTTTCTTGCGCACCGGCACGAAGCCGACCGAAAGCTGATGCGCCACCGCGCCGCCCAGGATGAAGCCGCGCGCCTCGATTCCCGCCACCTTGTCGATGCGCACGCCGGCATAAGGCTGCACCAATTCGTCCACCGCCCGGCGGAAGGCGCGTGGGTTGCCGAGCAGCGTGGTGATGTCGCGGAACATGATGCCGGGCTTGGGATAATCCGGGATCGTGCGGATGACGGTCGAGAAATCCATGGTCAGCCTCTTTTCAAAACCCGTCCCGCCACTGCATCCAGCTTCGCGAACAGCGATGCATCGCGTTTTTCGGGGGCGGTGATGAGGGCGGTGTCGAGCACGGTGTCGATGCCGGGCGAGGGCTTGCGCTCGGGACCCAGCTTGGGCGCGGCGCGGGCGATGAGGCGGCGGGCGTTCTCGGCGTTCTCGGCCAGGACCTTGATCACCTGGTCCACCGTGACGTGGCCGTGGTCTTCGTGCCAGCAATCGTAATCGGTCACCATCGCGACGATGGCGTAGGGCAGCTCCGCCTCGCGCGCGAGCTTGGCCTCGGGCATCGCGGTCATGCCGATCACGGAGCAGCCCCACGCGCGATAAAGATTGCTCTCCGCCAGCGAGGAGAATTGCGGGCCTTCCATGGCGAGATACGTGCCGCCCTTGTGGCGCTCCACGCCGACCTCGCCGGCAGCCTCATAGAGCGCGTCCGAGATCTTGGCGCAGACCGGATGGGCCATGGAAACATGCGCGACGAAACCCGGGCCGAAGAAGCTCTTCTCGCGGCTATGCGTGCGGTCGATGAACTGGTCCGCCATCACGAACGTGCCGGGCGGCAGCTCCTCCTTCAGCGAGCCGCAAGCGGAGACGGAGATCACGTCCGTGACGCCGGCGCGTTTCAGCGCGTCGATATTGGCGCGGTAGTCGATCGAGGTCGGCGACTGGATGTGCCCGCGGCCGTGGCGCGGCAGGAATACCATGTCGACGCCGTCCAGCGTGCCGAAGAGCAGCGCGTCCGACGGCTCGCCCCACGGCGACGCCACGCGCTCCCAGCGCGGATTGGCGAGTCCCGCGATGTCATAGACGCCGCTGCCGCCGATGATGCCGAGAACGGTTCTGGTCATGGATCATTCCTATGGTTCGGGGCTCGCTGACGCTCGCACCTCACCATGACGAGACCGCGACACGCGTCATCCTGAGGCGCCCGCGCGAGCGGGCCCCGAAGGATCAATGCATGTCCTTCCAGACCTTGCGGTAGGTGAGGAACAGCAGGCCCGACAGCACGATCAGGAACGCCATCACCTCGAAGCCCATGCGCTTGCGTTCTTCCATCTTGGGATCGGAGGCCCAGGCCAGGAAGGTGGCCACGTCATGGGCCTCCTGGTCGATGGTGGCCTGGGTGCCGTCAGAATAAGTCACCGCATTGGCCACCAGCGCCGTGTTGGGCATGCTGACA
>DATATK010000221.1:0-29077 GCA_036268825.1 Rhizomicrobium sp.
CAATGGTTCACGGCGCGACGCATACCGGCGTTGGCTATCCGGGGGTTGCGACGCTGCCGGACATGGCGGACATCAAGCGCGCCGCCGAAATCCTCAACAAGGGCAGGAAGGTTGCGATCCTGGTCGGCGCGGGTGCGCTGCACGCGACGGACGAGGTGATCGCGGTCGCCAACCGTCTCAACGCCGGCGTCGCTAAGGCCCTGCTCGGCAAGGCGGCCGTGCCCGATGACCTGCCGTTCGTCACCGGCTCTCTCGGCCTGCTCGGCACCAAGCCGAGCTGGGATATGATGAAACAGTGCGACACCTTTCTGATGGTCGGCTCCGCCTTCCCCTATAGCGAGTTCCTGCCAAAGCCGGGTCACGCGCGCGGCGTGCAGATCGATATCGACGGCGCGAACGTCTCCCTGCGCTATCCGATGGAATACAGCCTGATCGGCGACAGCAAGCAGACGCTTGCCGCGCTGCTTGCGCTGCTGGAGCAGAACACCAACACCGCGTGGCGCGAAACCATCGAGAAGAATGTCGCGGCCTGGTGGGAGACGCTGAAGGCCCGCGCGATGGAGCCGGCCGATCCCGTCAATCCCCAGCGCATCTTCCATGAATTGTCGCCCCTCCTGCCCGACCGGGTCATCATGACCGGAGATTCAGGCTCGGTCGCCAACTGGTACGCGCGCGACATCAAAATCCGGCGGGGGATGATGGGATCACTGTCGGGCGGCCTCGCCTCGCTGGGCGCCGCGACGCCCTACGCGGTCGCCGCCAAGATGGCCTATCCCGACCGCCCCGTGATCGGGTTCATCGGCGATGGCGCGATGCAGATGAACGGGCTCAACGTGATGATCACGGTGAGCAAATACTGGCGGAGCTGGTCGAACCCCTGCTTCATCCTGATGGTGCTCAACAACGAGGATCTGAACCAGGTCACATGGGAGGAGCGCGTGCAGCTCGGCGACGGCAAGACGCCGCTGACCCAGTCGATCCCCAACTTCCCCTATCACAAATACGCCGAACTGCTCGGCTTCAAGGGCATCTATTGCGACGATCCGGAGAAGATCGCCGCGGCATGGAAGGAGGCGCTCGCGTCCGATCGCCCCGTCATCATGAACATGAAGGCCGATCCCAACGTGCCGCCGCTACCGCCGCACATCACGCTGAAGGACGCCAAGAACTTCATGACGATGATGGCGGACGAGCCCGAGCTTGCCAGCGTCATCAAGAACAGCGCGCGGCAGATGCTCGCCGGCATCCTGCCCGGCAAGGACTGAGCGATGTTCTTGATGCGGGAGCGCGTGCGAGAAATTCCATTGCCCGCTTCTGGCAAGGTAATGCCGCTCGCGGCGCGGCTGCTGCGCCGTATCGAGGAGCCTGGACCGAGTGCGGTGGTGACCGCCGCGCAGCGTCTCAACCGCGCGGCCGGCACGATCGCGGCATCGGTGCTGGTCGACAGCGCGATGGAGCACTACCGCGGCAATTTCCACAACAAGGCGATGTGGACGCCGCTCGTCACTTCGGCGCTCTCGCTCGCGGTCAGCATTCACGGCCTGGCGGACAAGCGCCACGGCGCGCATCCGGTGCGCGATGTCGTCTATGCCTGCGCGGGGCTGGTGGGGGTGATCGGCACGGCTTTCCACGTCTACAACGTCACCAAGAAGGTCGGCGGGTTCAACTGGCAGAACATCTTCTATTCCGCGCCGCTCGGCGCACCGGCGGCGATGTCGTTGTCGGGGCTGATGGGGTTCCTCGCCGAACGCGTTCGCGACAACGAACCCGTGGGCGAGCCCGATGTGTTCGGCCTGCCCGCCGGCAGGGTCGTCACCGCAACGACGGCGGTATCGTTTCTCGGAACCATTGCCGAAGCCGGACTGCTCCATTTTCGCGGCGCATTTCACAATCCGGCGATGCTGCTGCCGGTAACGATGCCGCCGGTCGCCGCGGCGCTGCTTGGCGTGGCGGCCGCCGGCGATGCCGCGAAAGACCGCAAGATTTCGCGACTCTGGATGGCGGCCACCGCCGCGATGGGCGTCGCCGGCGTCGCGTTCCACGCCTATGGCGTGTCGCGCGGCATGGGCGGATGGCGCAACTGGCGGCAGAATGCTTTCGCCGGGCCCCCGCTGCCCGCGCCGCCCTCGTTCACCGGCCTGGCGCTCGCGGGTCTCGCCGCCCTGGCGCTGCTCAAGGAGCATGCCGATGACTGAACCGCCCCGCTATCCGGGCTATGACGTGCTCGCCAAGCGCGACACCCCGTCGTGGAACGCGAAGACGCGCCAGGTCATCGCGCGGCGTCTGGCGACGCCCGGCGTGCCGCGCTTCTTCAGCGCCGAAGAGTGGGCCATCGCGGACGCTGTGTGCCGCCGGATCCTGCCGCAGACGGATGACGCGGATCCGGTGTCGCTGGTCGCGCTGCTCGACGCCAAGCTGCTCGCCGATGACGGGGACGGTTTCCGCGAGGCGAGCATGCCCTATATGCGCGATGCCTGGCGGCAAGGGCTTTTCGCGATCGATGGCGAGGCTAAGGCGCGGCATGGCCGGGGCTTTGCGGTCCTCACCGACCGCGAACGAGACGCGCTGCTGCGTTCGATGCAAGGAGGCGAAGTGAAGGGGGATCGCTGGTCGGACCTCGATGCCAAAGTCTTTTTCGAACGCCGGATCCTGGTCGACGTGCCATCGCTGTTTTATGGGCATCCGAAGGCGTGGAACGAGATCGGCTTCGGCGGTCCTGCGTCCCCGCGCGGCTATGTTCGCCTCGATGGCGATCGCCTCGATCCCTGGGAGGCGGTGGAAGCCGAACCGGGACAGGAACGCACCACGAAGCAGAACAAGCATGTCTGACCCGAGCCTGCGGCCTCGAGCGACGCGCGGTCGGGCACCCGATATTTTCCGCAAGGGAGCCTGGGTGCCGATGCGCGAATATCGCGAAAGCGAAGCGGTCGATTTCGTCATCGTCGGCACCGGCGCCGGCGGTGGAACGCTCGCGGCCCTGCTGGCCGAGCAGGGCTTCTCCGTCATCGCTTTCGATGCGGGCGGCTATTTCCGGCCGCTGGAGGATTTCGCCTCGGACGAAACCGCGCAGAACCAACTCTACTGGACCGACAAGCGCGTCCTCGACGGCGCGAACCCGATCAAGATGGGCGGCAACAATTCGGGCAAGGCGGTGGGCGGGTCGACCGTTCATTATGCGATGGTGGCGCTGCGCTTCCGCCCCGAATGGTTCAAATCGCGCACGACGCTCGGCTACGGCGTGGACTGGCCGATCTCCTGGGAGGAGATGTGGCACTATTACGGACTTGCCGAGCAGCAGATCAACATCTCCGGGCCGCTAACCTATCCCTGGGGCCCCGAGCGGCCGCGTTATCCCTATCGCGCGCATGAGCTGAACACCGCGGGCAAGCTGCTCGCGAAGGGCTGCGAGGCGATCGGCATCGACTGGACCGAGACGCCGCTTGCGACGCTGTCGGCGCCCCATGCCGGGCCGGAAGGAAACAGCCCGCCCTGCGCCTATCGCGGCTTCTGCCGGTTCGGCTGCACGACCAACGCGAAGCGCTCGGCGCTGACGGTTTGGATTCCACGCGCGCTCGCGGCAGGCGCCGAGGTGCGCGATCTGGCGATGGTCGGACGGATCGAAACGGGCTCGGACGGCCGCGTGACGGGCGTGCAATATCATCGCAACGGCGGCTGGCATTTCCAGCGCGCGAAGAACGTCGTCGTGGCGGGCTATGCGGTGGAGACGCCGCGGCTGCTGCTGAATTCGGCGAGCGAGGCCTATCCCGACGGCCTCGCCAACAGTTCCGGTCTCGTCGGGAAAAATCTTATGACCCAGACCAATTCTGCCGTCTGGGGCCGGATGGACGAGCCCGTGCGCTGGTACAAGGGACCGCCCAGTCTGGCGATCACCGAGCATTGGAATTACGACGACAACAAGGACTTTCACGGCGGTTATTGCTGGATGGGGCAGGGACCGCTGCCCAACGAATGGGTGTCGGTGCAGACAGGAGCGCGCGGGCTGTGGGGCGCGGATCTTCGGCGCGCGATGCTCGACTACAATCACATGATTGGCGTCAAGATGGTCGGTGAGATGCTGCCCAACGAGGCGAACCGCGTCACGCTCGCCGGCGATCTGGATCAGTATGGCCTTAAGGTGGCGAAGATCACCTATGCCTGGGGCGAAAACGACAAGGCCCTGGTCAGGCACGCGCTCGAACAGATGGGGGCCTCGATCGAGGCCATCGGGGCGAAGGACATGTTCCGCCAGGAAGACGATACCTGTCATCTGGGCGGCACGGCCCGAATGGGAAGCGATCGCCGCGCGAGCGTCGTCGATGCCGATTGCCGCAGCTGGGACATTCCCAATCTGTGGGTGTGCGACGGATCGGTGTTTCCGACCGTCGGCGGCGTCAATCCGTCGCTCACCATCCAGGCGATCGCGATCCGCACCGCCGACCGGATCGGCAAGCTCGCGGCCAGAGGCGAGCTTTGAGCGCGCCGTCACATGCTTTTAACGCCGGCCATTACGCATGTTGGCGGCGCTCTGCTTTGACAACAGGGAACCTGCCCCTGCAGCACGGATTGCCATACATAGGAGGCCGCGATCGTGATCGAGACGGTACTGGATTGCCATGCGGCGATCGGCGAGTCCCCAGCCTGGGTTGCGGACGAGCGCGCGCTCTATTGGATCGACGTCAAGGCGCCGGCCCTGCACCGTTACCACCCCGACAGCGGAGCGACACACAACTGGCCGCTGACGAGCGATATCGGCGGTTTCGCGCTGACCGGCGATGGGAGTGCGGTGGTGGCCCTCCGGCGAGGGCTATTCCGCCTCGACCTCGACAGCGGCGCGTTGCATCTTCTGGCGCTCCCGCCATTCGATCCGGCGCTGTTTCGCTTCAACGAAGGCGCCTGCGACGCCAATGGCCGGTTCTGGATCGGCGTGATGTTCGATCCGCTGGCGGGTTCCCCGCCCGCACAGAAGGGAAAGCTTCACAGTTTTACTCTTGGGGAAGGGCTTCGCGAGGAGCCGGACGCCGCCGAGTTGCACAACGGCATGGCCTGGAGTGGCGACGGCAAGACGTTCTTCCTCTCGCACAGCAACACAGGCGAGATCATCGCTTTCGATTACGAAGCGAATAGCGGCGCGATCTCGAACCGCCGGGTTTTCGCAATCGTGCCCGCGGAACTCGGCATCCCCGATGGCGCCGCGATCGACACCGAGGGCGGTTATTGGTCGGCATTGCACGGCGGCGGCAAGCTGCGCCGCTATCGCCCGGACGGTTCCATCGATCGCGACATCGACCTGCCCGTCAGCCAGCCAACCATGCCGGCGTTCGCGGGCGAAGACCTCGCCACGCTCTACGTCACCAGCGCGTCCGACAAAATGAGCGCCGAAGCCAAGGCGAGGGAGCCGCACGCCGGAGGACTGTTTCGCCTCGATGTGGGCAGCCGCGGCATCGTGCGGCCGTTTCTGGTGCGTTGATCGTTGCGATGCCAGTTCTTTCCGCTCGGCCATTTCACAGCAGCAGCATCGCCAAGGTGCATCCGCCCATCAGTGCGGCGGTGAACAGGCCGAGGATCTTGAGCGACAAAGGCAAGGTCAGCGCGCCCATGATCGCGCGGTTCGAGCCCAGATAGACCATCAGCGCGATCATCGGGGCGGAGACCGCGCCGTTGATCACGGCGCTCCAGAACAAGGCTTTCATCGGACTGATCGGCAGGAAGACGAGGCCCGCGCCGATCGCGGTGGAGAGCGCGATGAAGCCATAGAACAGCCGCGCCTCGAGCGCGCGATGGCTCAGCCCCACCGTCCAGGCATAGGCCTCGCCGACCGCATAGGCCGCGGAGCCCGCGAGCACCGGCACGGCGAGAAGGCCGGTCGCGATGATGCCGAGGGAGAAGATCGCGGAAGCGAACGCGCCGGCGACGGGCTTCAGCGCCGCCGCCGCGTCGGCCGCGCTGGCGACGTCGGTGTGCCCGCTCGCATGCAGCGTGGCGGCCGAGCCGAACATGATGGCGAGCGCGATCAAGTTGGAGAAGATCATGCCGGCATAGGTGTCGAGCCGGATGCGCCGGGTTTGCGCCGGCGCGTCCTCGGGGTGGTCGCGCAGCGGCCGTGCGTCGCTCTCGCCCTGCTCGTCCTCGGCTTCTTCCGAGGCCTGCCAGAAGAAGAGATAGGGGCTGATGGTCGTGCCGAGCACGGCGACCAGCGCGATCAAGGCGGCGCGCGTCAGTCCGCTGCGGGGCAGGAGCGCGCCGGTCAGCGCCTCGCGGAGCGGCAGATGGACGACGAAGAGCAGAGCCACATAGGCGAACAGCGCCAGCGTCAGCCATTTCAGGATCACGACATAGCGCTTGTAGGCGAGATAAATCTCGCAGGCCGCGCAGAACACGGCGATCAGCACCGCATAGACCTGCGCCGGGCCGCCGACGAGTAGGCGGCAGGCATCGGCCATCGCGCCGATATCGGCGCCCAGATTGAAGATGTTGGCGACGACGAGGGCCATCACGATGATCGCGATCAGCCAGCGTGGCACGTGATTGCGCATCGCCGCGCCGAGGCCCGCCCCGGTGACGCGGCCGAGCCGCGCGGCCATTTCCTGGACGGCGGCCATCAGCGGCGTGGTGAGCACCACCGTCCATCCGAGGGAGTAGCCGAATTGCGCGCCGATCTGGGCGTAGGTCGCGATACCGCTGGGATCGTCGTCGGCGGCGCCGGTGATGACGCCGGGACCGAGCCGGCGCACCAGATGGCGAAGCTCGAAGGGGGCGCGCAGCCGCTGAACCAGTCGTTTGCCGATCACGACATCCTCCGCGCCGGCGCGAATCGCGCGGCGGTTCCATCACGTCACAATCCTGGGCCAGTAGGAATAGGAGACGGGTATCGTTCAGGGGATTTTGACGAAGTCGCCCTTGATCGCGATGCTGGCGACGACGTAACCCATGTGGCAGGGAATTCCGGTGTCGCTCGATACGTCCTTCGAATTGTAGCTGCTCGTGATGTTGATCACGGCGTTGGCGCCGACGTCATGGGCGTGCCGCTGGAAGTCCATCAGATCGGTGAGCAGCACCCAGGTGCAGGCGACGAAATCATCCTTGTTGGCGTGGTTGGTGTTGGCCTTCGCCGAATAGGTGTCGAACGTGGTCAACACCGCCGGATGCGCGCTGTTGCCGAAATAGAATTTTATGCTGCCATCGAGCTTCTCGTGCGCGGCGGGAGTCGCCAGCGCATCGGGGACCGATAGCGTCTGCGCGACATTCCTCGCCACGGCGGCGCCGGCGAACGCCAGCGTAGCCAGCGCCATGGCGGTGAGAACGGTCTTGCGCATCGTATTTTCCTTCGCGTGGTGTTAGCGGATTCGGACGAATTCGCCGCGAAGCGCGATGCCGCCGACCCAGAAGCCCTTGTGGCAGGGAACCTGCGTATCGATGGAGACGTCTTCTTTTTTGTAATAGCTGTGGATGTTGATCACCGCATCGGCGCCCACATCATGCGCGCGCTTCTGGAATTCGAGGAGCGCGGAGAGGAACACCCAGGAGCAGGCCTGGAAGTCGCCCTTGGCGAAGCCGTTGGTCTTCTGGTTGGTGACGAAATCGCCCAGCCTGCGCACGACGGCGGGATGGGCGCCGTCGCCGAAATAGAACTTCACGCTGCCGTCCAGCCTGTCATGCGCATCGGCCGTGGCGAGCGCGTCGGGGACCGAGAGCATGTAGACGTCGTCGGCGGCGAGCGCGGGCGACACCGTCGTGCCGGTGAAAGCGAGCGTGGAGAAAGCGGCCGCGACGAGAGCGGCTTTGCGAATACTGAACATGGTTCGAGTCCCCTTCGGCAATGATGCGCAAATAGCGGTCGCGAATATCGCAACAAAGCCTCAGGCTTGGCAACCCGTCAACTCTTGCGCGCGGCAAGGCGCGGACGGCGCGCATTGCCAGACAAGACAAAGCTGAAACATCTCCGCCACGCGGCGCTGCAGCACCTGCGTTCCATTCGGGAGCGTCAGGGTCTCGTCCGTGGCCGCGAGCACGGCCAGGACAGACTCTTCATCCGGAAAACGCTGGAAGGCCTTGTAGTGGGCTTCGTGGAACGTCCAGCCGCGATAGAAATCGGCGGCGCTCATGGCCTGCGGCGCGCGCTGCAAAAAGGCGCGTGCGAGCGCGGCGAAATCGCGGGTCGGCGCCATCCATTCGATGTCGATGCCCAGCACCAGTGCGTCGCCGGCCGCCGCCGCGATCAGCCCCCGGCTGTGGCTGCGCGAGGTCACGGAAGCAAGCCCGAGGCGCGCCACGAGCCGGGCCGCCGCGGCGGATTGGTCGCGATGGGGCGCCCGATGGGTCACGTCCCGTGCGGTGAGCCGGTCAATGGCGTAGAGGACGCGGCCGGGGCTCGTGGGCGTACTGGCGTTCAAAACCCTGTCCAATTCGTCACTTTGCCGGAAAATCGGCCCGCAATCATACGATAAGCCTTTGCAATCACGAAGGAATACTTGCTAAGGTTTTTCGGGGGAACGGGGCGAAGATGGGGCATTTTCACAACCTGGAAGTGCGGCAATGGGCTGCCATTCGCCTTTCGGGCGGTGGCGCGGACCTGCTCGGCCAGGCGCCGGGCGAGGACGCCATTCCCGCCGCGATCCGCCGCCGGATGGGCCAATTCGAGCGCCTCGCCGTGCGCTGCACGCTGGGCGTGCTGGACGGTCCGCCAGCGGACGAACTGATCTTCTGCTCGCGCTACGGCAATCTCGAAATGCTGGGTACGTTGCTGCTGGGCCTCGCCGAAGAGCAGCTCATCTCGCCGATGGGCTTTTCGGGTTCGGTCCACAATGCGGCGCCGGGCCTCACCGGGCAGATCCGCAAGGAGCGCCTCAGCCACACCGCCATCGCGGCGGGGCAACAGAGCCTGGCGGCGGGATTGATCGAAGCCTATGCGCGGCTCGCATCCGAAGAATGCCGCAATGTGGCGCTTACGTTCGCGGATATGAGGCTGCCGCCGCCTTATGAGGAATTCGAAGAGGAACAGGCGCCAAGCCTTGCGCTCGCGATGCGGCTGGAGCTTGACGGCGGTGATGACGCGCCGGCGTTCGCGCTCCATCATGGCCGCCGTGGCGCGCTGGAATTGCTGGGCGCGCTGATGGCAGGGCCTGTCCGCCTCGCGGTGACGGAGGCGTTATGGGCGCGATAGGCAAACGCCTCGAGCGCTTCTGGCGGCAATGCGGAACGGGCATTTCGTTCGCGCTGTTCGGCGTCGGCGGGCTGTTCCTGGCGGGGATCGTGTTCCCGCTGATCAACCTTCTCTATCGCGACCGCGCGCGCCGCGAGGCCGCCGCCCAGCGCACCGTGCACGCGACCTGGAAGTTCTTCGTCTGGGTGATGGTGACGCTCAGGGTCATCGATTTCGAGGCGGAGGGCAGCGATATCTTGCGCCGGGAGACCGGTACGCTGGTCATCGCCAACCACCCCTCGCTGATCGACGTGGTGCTGATCATGTCCCTGATGGACCGCACCCAATGCGTGGTGAAGTCCGGCGTGTGGAACAATCCGTTCATGCGCGGCGCGATCCGCGCCTCGAACTATATCCCCAATCTGGGGGATCCCGAGCGCACGTTGGCCGGTTGCGTGGCGGCGCTCAAAGCCGGCAACAATCTGGTGATATTCCCGGAAGGGTCGCGCACGGTACCCGGTCGGCCGGTGCATCTGGAGCGCGGATTTGCGAATATCGCGATCCGGGCCGGGGCGCCGATCCGGCTGGTCACGGTAAGCTGCACCCCGCCCACCCTGCGCAAGGGCGAGAAGTGGTATCAAAGCCCCTTGGGGCGGCCTCTGTTCCGCATAAAGGTGTGCGAGCGGATGGAGGCCGGTAGTCTCAGCGGCCAGGAGATTCCGTCGCGCGCCGCGCGGGATTTGACCAAAAGGGTCACGACACGTTTCGAGGAATTGATCGCCGATGGATGCGCTTGAAGCCGAATTGAAGGAATTGATCGTGGCGAGCCTGTTCCTGGAGGACGTGGTGCCGGCCGATATCGATTCCGACGAGCCTTTGTTCGGCGACGGAGGGCTAGCGCTCGATTCCATCGACGCGCTGGAGATCGGCGTCGAGATCCAGAAGAAATACGGCGTGAAGATCGATCCGGAGGACGAGCATCTCTCCGATCATTTCCGCACCGTGCGGACCCTGGCCACATTCGTTTCGAGCATGCGCTGAGGAGCGGGGAGATGGAACGGGACGAGATTTTTTCGCGCATCAGGGGATACATGGTGAGCCTGTTCGACACGCCCGAAGAGGCGATCACGATGGACGCCGAGCTCGGCGCCGACCTGGACCTGGACAGCATCGACGCGGTCGATCTGGTGGTGAAGGTGCAGGACCTTACCGGCCGCAAGATCAAGCCGGAGGAATTCAAGACGGTCCGCACGGTCGGCGACGTCGTCGACCGGATCTACGATCTCACCAATGCCCAAGCGACTTGACCTCACATCTGCGATCTTTGCGGGGTTCTCGCTTCTTTATCCGCTGATCGTGATCGTGGCGATGCGCACGGTGGGGCCGGGGGCGGCGCTTGCCGCCGTGCTGGTGCTGCTCGCCGCGCGCCTGGCGGTGCCGCTGCTGCGCGGCGTGCCGTTGTCCCTGTCGCTGGCGCTGCTGCCGGTCCTGGCCGGCATGGCGGCGGTGGCGACATTCGATCGGGCGCTTTCGATGCGGCTCTATCCGGTGTTCATGAATGCCTCGATGCTGGCCGCGTTTGCCGCGACCTTGTGGAAGCCGCCCAGTATGATCGAGCGTTTCGCGCGCGTGTTCGAGCCGAACCTGCCGGAAAGCGGCGTACGCTACACGCGCAAGGTCACATATGTCTGGGTCGGTTTCTTCGCGCTCAACGGCGCGGTGGCGCTGTGGTCGGCGTTGCAGCCGGGATGGACGGTGTGGGCGATCTATAACGGCGTCATCGCCTATTGCGTCGCGGGTCTGCTGTTCGCGGGCGAGTATCTGGTGCGCCGGCGCGTCCGGGCCGCGTCATGAGCGGGCTTCTGCACACGCTTTCCACCGCGCCGGCGGACCGGGCGCTGTTCGTGCGCGACGGCCGCGCGATTACCGCCGGCCAAATCCGCGCGACCGCGGCCGATATCGCGGCGCGGATGTCCGGGGATCGTGTCTATCTCTATACGGTATCGGCGGCGCTGTTTGCGGCGGGGCTTCTCGCCGCGGCGAGCAAGCGCGCGACGGTGTGTTGTCCTGCCCATCTGCAACCCGCCTATCTGCGCGAGATCGGCGCCGAAGACGCCGTGTTGCTGACCGATCAGTCCGTGGCGCTGTCGCAGGACGAAGACGCAGCCATCGACGCGCCCGATATGCTCGATTTCGTCTTCTACACCTCCGGCGTCACCGGAGCGCCCAAGCCGGTGCACAAGGCGATCGCGCAGCTCGATGCGGAGGCGCGCGTGCTGGAGGATGTCTGGGGCAGCCGCGCCGGCCGCGCCGTCGCCACGGTCTCGCACCAGCATATTTACGGCATGCTGTTCCGCCTGTTCTGGCCGGTGCTGGGCGGGCGCCTCTCCGAAGATCGCGCGGCGGAATATTGGGAGAGCGTCGTTGCCGGCCCCGGCACGATGCTGATCACCAGTCCCGCGCATCTGACGCGTTTGCCGTCCACGCTGGCGGGCGCCGGGCCGGGCTTGATCTTCTCATCCGGCGCGGCATTGCCGTTTGCGGCGGCGCAGGGTGCGCGCGATTTGTTCGGCGTGCTGCCTATCGAAGTGTTGGGGAGCACGGAGACCGGCGGTATCGCGTGGCGGCAGCAGGACGACGCCGGTGCGTCGTGGACGCCATTGCCAAGCGTGCGCGTGAACATCAATGCGGATAGCCTGCTTGAAGTGACGTCGCCTTTCGCGGGCAGCGGATCGCATGTCACGGGCGACGCCGCCGAATTCGTCGGCGACAGATTCCGCTTGCTGGGCCGCGCGGACCGGGTCGCGAAGATCGACGGCAAGCGTGTCTCGCTGGCGCGGGTGGAAGATGCGCTGCTTGCACTGCCGTTTGTCGAGGCGGCGGCTGCGATCGATCTGCCGGATCGCAAAGGTGCTTTGGGCGCCATCGTCGAACTCAGCGCGGACGGCAAGTCCGCGCTTTTGGAGAAGGGCGCGTTCCGCCTGTCGCGCGCATTCCGCAGCGGGCTGGCCGAACGCCTCGAACCGGCGGAGCGCCCGAAGCATTGGCGGTTTGCGTCGATCCCGCTGAATGCGCAGGGCAAGCGGGTGCAGGCGCAGTTGCGCGCGTGTTTCGCGGAGCCGACGGGAACCGTTGTCGCGCGGGATGATGAAAATGCGCAGGTCGCGATGACCCTGACGCCCGATCTCATCTGGTTTCGCGGACACTTCCCGGACCAGCCAGTGCTGCCGGGGATCGCGCAGGTCCATATGGCCGTGCAATGGGCGGAGCGGTTGTGGGATTGGAAGCCGGCGGGCGCAAACCTCTCCCAGCTCAAATTCCGCCGGATCCTCCGCGCAGGCGATGTCGTGACTTTGTCGCTCGCGCGCGATCTCAAGCGACAGCGTCTGGCGTTCGCCTACCGGCTTAAGGATGTGCTCGCTTCCGACGGCACCATCGGTGGCGCGCCATGAGCACCTGCGCCGTCCTGCCGACGCACAATCATGTCGATGCGCTGGATGCCATCCTGACGCGACTCGAGACCGAAGGCTTGCAGGCGATTGTCATCGACGACGGCAGCACGCCGGATATCGCAGCGCGCATCCGCGAAACCTGCGCCCGCCATCCGAACGCCGAATATCTGCTGCGGCCAACCAATGGCGGCAAGGGTGCCGCGGTGCTGAGTGGACTCACACGCGCAAGCGAGCGCGGCTTCAGCCATGCGGTGCAGATCGATGCGGATGGGCAACACGATCTGGATGGGCTCGCGGCATTGCTCGCGATGTCTGCGCGCTATCCGAATGCCGTCGTGAGCGGCGTGCCGCAATACGATAAGACGCTTCCCTTGATGCGGCGCATCTGGCGGCCGTTCACGAATTTCTGGGTGCATGTGAACACGCTGTCGTTCCAGATCGTCGATGCGATGTGCGGCTTCCGCGTCTATCCGGCCGCGGCGATCCTGGCGCTGCCGGTGAAGGGCCGCCGCATGGATTTCGACATCGAGGTGCTGGTGAAAGCCTATTGGGCCGGCATTGCCGTGGCGGCGGCGCCGGTCCAGGTGCGCTATCCGCAAGGCAACTTCTCCAATTTCGACGTGCTGCGCGACAATGTCCGGCTCTCGGCGCTGCAGACGCGCCTGTTCTTCGGGATGCTGCTGCGGTCCCCGGTGCTGCTGTTCCGGCGGCCGCGCCTCGCCGAGCCGCAACGCTGGTCGTCGATGGGTGAGCGCGGCGCCTATTGGGGGCTGCGTATCCTCGCTTCGGTCTATCGCGTGCTGGGGCGCACGATCTGTGTCGGCGCGATGGCGCCCGCCGTGCTCTATTTCTTCATCACCGGCCGCGAGCAGCGGCAGGCCTCGCGCGATTATCTGGATCATCTGTGGCGCAGCGGGCGGCTCGCCGCCAGGCCGACTTTGTGGATGTCGTTCTCCCATTTCCTGCATTTCGGCGCCTCGCTGGTCGACAAGCTGGCGGGCTGGACCGGCGACATCCCCCATTCGCGGCTGAACGGCGCGTCGTCGGCCCTGATGCAGGAGACCGAGACCAGCGGGCGCGGCGCTTTCGTCATCACCGCCCATCTGGGCAATCCGGAGGTGATGCGCGCGGTGGTGATGTTGGGCCAGCACATGCGCGTCAACGTGCTGATGCACACCGCCCATTCGGCGCATTTCAACAAGCTCATCCAGGCCTTTTCGCCGGACGCGCCGGTGCGGGCGATTCCCGTCACCAAGGTGGGCGCGGACACCGCGATCCTGCTGGCGCAAGCCATCGCGAACGGCGAATGGGTGGTGATCATGGGCGACCGCGTCGGCGTGGAGGAAGACAGCCGCGTGATCGAGGTGCCTTTTTTGGGCGAATTGGCGCAGTTCCCGCAAGGACCCTATATCCTGGGCGCAATCCTGAAAGCGCCGTCCTATCTTCTGTTCTGCCTGCGCGGGAAAAAGGGATTCGACGTGCATTTCTCCAAATTCGCCGATCCCATCGTGCTGCCGCGCGCCGACCGCATCGGCGCAATCCGGAGCTATGCCACGCAGTTCGCGCAGGCGCTGGAGGCGCGCGTGGCGGAGGCGCCGCTGCAATGGTTCAATTTCTACGCATTCTGGCGCCCGCGCCCCGCTGCCGATACGGCGATCACAAGGAGGGCCGCGGAATGACCGGGTCTGTCGAATTCGGCCAAACGCGCCTCTCCCTGGAAGACGTGTTCGATATCGCGCGGCAGACACGCGCGGCGCGCTTGTCCGAGGACGCGCATGCGCGCATCGTTCATTCCGCCGCCATCGTCGATGAAACGATCAAGCGCGGCTCGGTGATCTACGGCGTCACCACCGGCTACGGCGACAGCTGCGAGACCTCCATCCCCGAAGAGCTGATCGCGGAATTGCCGCTGCATCTGGCGCGCTATCACCGCTGCGGCACCGGGCGCATTCTCGACGCCGATGAAACCCGCGCGGTGATGGCGGCGCGGCTGGGAAGCCTGGTGCAGGGCTGGTCCGGCGTTTCGCTCGCGCTGGTGCAATTGCTCGCCGACATGCTGCGGCTCGACATCCTGCCGATGATCCCGGCCGAAGGCTCGGTCGGCGCCAGCGGAGACCTTACGCCGCTGAGCTACGTCGTCGGCGCGCTCACCGGCGAAGGCCGTGTGCGTTATGCGGGCGCGGAGATGGATGCGGGCGCCGCGCTCGCCAAGGCAGGGCTGACGCCCATCGTGCTGCGGCCGAAGGAAGCGCTCGCCGTGATGAACGGCACCGCGGTGATGACGGGTCTCGCCGTGCTCGCGTTCAAGCGCGCCGAGTGGTTGTCGCGGCTTTCGTGCCGCTTGACCGCGATGGCGTCGCTCGCGCTGCTCGGCAATCCCGCCCATTTCGACGCGCGGCTCGCGCTCGCCAAGCCGCATCCGGGGCAGATGCTCGCGACGCAGCGCATTCGCGACGACCTCGCGGTCTATGCGGCGGCGTGCGAACCGGGGCGGCTGCAGGATCGCTATTCCATCCGCTGCGCGCCGCATGTCATCGGCGTGCTGGAAGACATGCTGCCCGCGTTCCGTTCGCTGATCGAGACAGAGATCAACAGCGCCAACGACAATCCGCTGTTCGATCCCGAGGATGGCCGTACCTTGCATGGCGGGCATTTCTATGGCGGGCATATCGCTTTCGCGATGGACGGGCTCAAGACTCTTGTGGCGAATGTCGCCGATCTTTTGGATCGGCAATTGGCGCTGCTGGTGGACGCGCGTTACAATAACGGTCTGCCGCAGAATCTCTCGGGCGCCACAGGTGCACGCGCGGCGATCAATCACGGGCTCAAGGCGGTGCAGATCGCGGCCTCGGCGTGGACGGCGGAGGCGTTGAAGCTGACCATGCCGGCCAGCGTGTTCTCGCGCTCCACCGAATGCCACAACCAGGACAAGGTCTCGATGGGCACCATCGCCGCGCGCGACGCGCTGCGCGTGCTCGAACTCAGCGAACAGGTCGCGGGCGCAAACCTGATCGCGACGGTGCAGGCACTGCGGCTGCGGTTGCGCGCAGGCGAGCTGACGCAAGCAGGTTTGGGCGAGCGTATCGCGACCTTTCTTGCGGAGATGGGCGAGACCATCCCCTTCATCGACGGCGATGTCGCGCTCGATGCACTGCTCAACCGGCTGTTCGACATGATAGAGATGCGCGATTTCGCGCTGCCGGACGATGCGCCATGAAAACGATCGTCAGCGAGACCGCTAAGGTCTGCCCGCAATTCTACGATCTCGACCCGATGAACATCGTGTGGCACGGCAATTATCCGCGCTTCTTCGAGCTCGCCCGCACCGCGCTGCTCGCGCGCATCGGCTACGGCTACGAGGCGATGGTGGCCAGCGGCTATGCCTGGCCGGTGATCGACATGCATGTGCGCTATTACCGGCCGCTCAAGCTCGGCCGCTGGATCGATGCGACGGCCTCCATCGTCGAATGGGAAAACCGGCTCAAGATCGATTATCTGTTGCGCGACGCGGAAACCGGCCAGAAGACGACCAAGGGCCACACCGTGCAGGTGGCGCTGGATATCAAAAGCGAATCCATGTTGTGGCAAACCCCGCCAATCCTGCGCGAGAAGCTCGCGCCGTTCCTGTGACGCTGTTTGATTTGGATATATGCGTGGCCTAATGTGAATCTCCGGCGGGGCGAAGGTCATGCAAAGCACAGTGGATGTCGCGATAATCGGCGCGGGGCCTTCGGGCAGCGTGGCGGCTTCGTGGCTGGCGGATCGCGGCTACAGCGTTGAGGTTGTCGAGCGCGCGCATTTCCCGCGCTTCTCCATCGGCGAGAGCCTGTTGCCGCAATCCATGGCGCTGCTGGAAGAGGCGGGTCTGCTCGATCGCGTCATCGCCGGGAAATTCCAGCACAAGGACGGCGCGGTGTTCCGCCGCGGCGATCTCGAACAGTCGCTCGACTTCCACGACAAATCCGCTGACGGCTGGTCGACGACGTTCCAGGTGCGGCGCGACAAGTTCGACCAGATCCTCGCGGAGGGCGCCGCCGCCAAGGGCGCACGCGTCTGTTTCGGCGAGGAGGTGACGCGTTTCGTGCCGGGCGAAGACGGCGTGACGATGAACGTGCGCAACGAGGCCGGCGAAGAGCGCGAGATTGCGGCGCGCTTCGCGCTTGATGCCAGCGGCTTCGGCCGCACGCTGGCGCGGCTGTTGTCGCTCGACAAACCGTCCGACTTTCCGGTGCGCAAGGCCGTGTTCTGTCACGTTCGTGACAACATCACGGATGAGACCTTCGACCGCAACAAGATCCTGGTCAGCATCCACCCGGACAATCCCTCCATCTGGTACTGGCTGATCCCGCTGGCCGACGGACTTTCGTCCATCGGCGCAGTGGGGCCCGAATCCGCGCTCGCCGCCGCGGGCGCCGATCCGCAGGCGCAGCTCTTCAATCTTGTCGCCGAGGCCAGCCGCATGAGCCAGGTGCTGGAACATGCCGAGCAGATCCGCCCCGCCGGAACGCTGATGGGCTACGCCTGCAACGTGGAGCGGCTCACCGGGCCGGGTTTCGCGATGCTCGGCAATGCGGCGGAATTCCTCGATCCGGTGTTTTCGTCCGGCGTCACCATTGCGCTCAAATCGGCGATCCTCGCGGGCCACGCGCTCGACCGGAAGTTCAAGGGCGAGACCGTGGACTGGATGGCGGATTACGAAACGCCGCTCAAGATCGGCGTCGATGCGTTCCGCGCCTATGTCGAGGGCTGGTACGACACCTCGCTGCAGCAGGTGATCTTCGCACAGCCCAAGCGCCGCACCGATGTGAAGCGCAAGATCATCTCGGTGCTGGCGGGCTATGCCTGGGACAAGGCCAACCCGTTCGTGACCAGCCCCAAGCGCCACCTAGAATCCGTCCGGCAGTTGTCGGGAGCGTGAATGGCGCGCGCCGTCTATATCCAAGATTATGCCGTCGTTTGCGCGCTGGGAGACAATGCCGATGCGGTGCGCAGTGCGCTGCTGTCCGCCGCGCCGCCGGTTGTAAACGGTGAGGCGCGGCTCGTGGGCGGGCGCGTCGTGCCCGTGGGACGCACAACCGTGGAAAGCGCGACCGATACGCGTTGCAACCAGCTCGCCGATCATTGCCTCGCTGCACTGGCGCCGTCGCTCTCGCGGCATGACAAATCGCGCCTTGCCGTCATCGTCGGCACATCGACCAGTGGCGTCGGCGAGGGCGGCGATGCCTATCGCGTACATCACCGCACGGGACACTGGCCGGAAGGCTTCCGCTTTCCGGCGCAGGAACTGGGCGATGTGGCGGCCCATGTCGCGATGCGCACCGGCGCGCAAGGGCCATCCTATGCGATCTCCACCGCGTGCACCTCCGGCGCCAAGGCGCTGGCGAGCGCGGCACGGCTGATCCAGACGGGGTTGTGCGATGTCGCCATTGCCGGCGGGATCGATGCGCTGTGCGATCTCACGCTCAACGGCTTCGCGGTTCTCGACTCGCTGTCGGACACGGTGTGCAATCCGTTCAGCGCCAACCGGCACGGCATCAATCTGGGCGAGGGCGGCGCGCTTTTCGTCCTCTCCGCCGAACCCTCCGCGATCCGCCTCGCCGGCTGGGGCGAGAGCGCCGACGCCCATCACATCAGCGCACCCGATCCGGAAGGCAAAGGCGCGATGGCCGCGATGCGCCAGGCGCTGGCGCGTGCGGCATGCGGCGCGGGCGATATCGGCTATCTCAATCTCCACGGCACGGCGACCAAACTCAACGACCTGATGGAGGCGCGCGCGGTGTCGGAGGTGTTCGGTTTCGACCTGCCGTGCAGCTCCACCAAGCCGCTCACCGGCCATATGCTGGGCGCGGCGGGCGCATGCGAGGCGGCGTTCGCGGTGATGGCGCTGGAAAACGCGCGGCTGCCCGCCCATGTCTGGGATGGCGCGCGCGATGCGGAGCTGCCGGCCATCCGGCTCGTGGACGGCGCGGGAGAAGACCGTGCGATCGGCCGCGCCATGAGCTGTTCCTACGCATTCGGCGGCAACAATATCGCGTTGATCTTGGAGAAGGCGGCATGACCGGCGTGCCGGAAACGCTCGTGCCGCATCGCGCGCCGATGCTGTTCCTGGACCGGATCATCGCGATCAGCGACACGGAGGTTACGGCCGAGACGGTGTGCGGCCCGCAAAATCCGCTTCACGTGGCAGGGCGCGGATTGCCGGGTTACGTGGGGCTTGAGATGATGGCGCAGGCCGTCGCCGCGGTGGACGGGCAGAAGCGGACGGAAGCGGGCTCCACGCCGAAGATCGGTTTCCTGCTCGGCTGCCGGCGCTACAGCGTGGCCTGCGAGAGTTTCGCGGACGGCACGGTTTTGAGGATCAATGCGAAGATGGTGTTCAGCGACGGCGAGATGTTCTCCTTCGAATGCCGCATCGATGGCGAGGACGGCAAAGAACTGGCGCGCGCCAACATGAATGTCTATGCGCCCGCCGATCCCGAAGCCTTCCTGGCGAAAGGCGGCGCGGCATGACCGCCAAGCGCAACGTGCTCGTGACCGGCGCCAGCAAGGGGATCGGCAAGGCGATCGCTTTGCGCCTGGGTGGACAGGGTTATCCGGTCACCGTGCATTATGGCCGCGACGCGGACGGCGCGGCGTCGGCCGTGACGGCGATACGCAATGCGGGTGGCATTGCCGAGACGGTGGGCTTCGACATCGCGGACCGTGAGGCCTGTCGCATTGCGCTGGAAGCGCTCTGCGAAAAGAACGGCGCGTTCTGGGGCGTGGTGCTCAATGCCGGCGTGGCGAAGGACAATGCGTTCCCCGCCATCGAGGGCAAGGACTGGGACCTCGTGCTGCGCACCAATCTGGATGGCTTCTACAATGTGCTGCATCCGCTGGTGATGCCGATGATCCGGCTTCGCGATGGTGGGCGCATCGTCACGCTGTCGTCCGTCTCGGGGCAGGCCGGCAATCGCGGCCAGGTCAATTACAGCGCCTCCAAGGCCGGCATCATCGGCGCGACCAAGGCGCTGGCGGTGGAACTGGCCAAGCGGAACATCACGGTGAACTGCATCGCCCCCGGCCTGATCGAAACGGCGATGACGGAGGATCTGCCGGCGGACGAAGTGAGCGCCGAGATCCCGATGCGCCGCTTCGGCACGCCGGACGAGGTCGCGGGCGCGGCCGCCTTTTTGTTCTCCGACGACGCGGCTTATATCACGCGCCAGGTCATCGGCGTGAACGGAGGGCTTTATTGATGCGCCGCGTGGTCGTCACGGGCATGGGCGGGATCACGGCGCTGGGCGGCGCCTGGCCGGAAATCCGCGCAGCGATGGAAGCGGGCAAAAGCGGCACGCGCCACATGCACGAATGGGATCGCTTGACCGATCTCAATACCAAGATCGGCGGCGCGATCGACTGGTTCGACCACACCACTGTCTACAATCGCAAGAAGGCGCGCTCGATGGGCCGCGTCGCGGTGCTCGCGGTCAACGCGGCGGAGCGCGCGCTCACCCATGCGGGCCTGATCGGCGATGCGGTGCTGCAATCGGGGCGCGCCGGGGTTGCCTGCGGCTCGTCCTTCGGCGCGACCGAGCCGGTGCAGGATTTCGCGGGCTTCATGAACACGGGCAAGGCCGGCAGTCTCAACGCGACCAGCTATATCCGCATGATGAGCCACACCGCGCCGGTGAACATCGCGATCACGTTCGGATTGACGGGGCGGGTGATCACCACCTCATCTGCCTGCACCTCGGGCTCGCAAGGCATCGGTTTTGCGTTCGAGGCGATCCGCGAAGGCCATGCCGACATCATGGTAGCGGGCGGCGCCGAGCAATTGTGTCCGACCATGGCCATCGTCTTCGACACGCTGTTCGCGACCAGCACGCGCAACGGCGAGCCCGCCACCGCCTCGCGCCCGTTCGACAAGAGCCGCGACGGCCTCGTGATCGGCGAGGGCGCGGCCATGCTGGTGCTGGAGGAATACGAACATGCGCGTGCCCGCGGCGCGGTGCCGATCGCCGAAGTGGTGGGCTTCTCCACCAACAGCGACGGGGCGCATGTCACCCAGCCCAAAGCCGAGACGCAGGCCGTGGTGATGCGCGAGGCGCTGCGGCAGGCGGGCATCGCGCCCGGCGACGTGGGCTTCATCAGCGGCCACGGCACGGCGACCGATACGGGCGACGTCGCCGAGTCCATCGCGGCGCATGACGTGTTTGGCGAGACGGTGCCGTTCCATTCGCTCAAGGGACACTTTGGCCATTCGCTCGGCGCCTGCGGCGGCATGGAAGCTTGGCTCACCATCGAGATGATGCGCGACAACTGGTTCCCGCCCACCGCCAATCTCACCGAAATCGATCCGCGCTGTGCACCGCTGGATTATATCGTGGGCGGGCCGCGCACGCTCGATATCGCGCATTTCGTGTCCAACAATTTCGCGTTCGGCGGGTTGAACACGTCGCTGGTGTTCCGGCGGCTTTAGGGCGCGGTCACGGCCGACTGGATGTCGATCTCATAGCCGAAGCTCAGATTTTTCAGCTTGGCCGTGCGGTTCCAGCCCGCGCCGTCTCCATAATCCACCACGATCAAATCATGGCCGTTCGCTGAGATGGTGCGGCGTTTTGCTGTTTCCGCCACCGTCACGCCCGAGCCAGCGAGCGCCGTCTGCGGCCAGAAGACGAGAGCGATATCCGTCAGGATGTCGGCCGGCCGCACCGAGGCTGGAAGCCACGGCGCGGGTTGGTAGTCGATGGCGCTGCCTTTCCAAGTGACAGTCAGCGCGCGCCGTCCGAAACCGTCGAGCGCGGCGAGGTCCAGTTCCTGCGGCGTGAGCTGGAGTTGCGCCTGGAAGGAAAAGGATTGGCCGTGATAATGGGCGACGATCTGCTGTGTCGCGTTGACCGTGGTATTCAACGCCGACGGCGGCGGGATGACGAAGATCGTGTTGGGTCCGATCAGGGACTGATTGTCCGGCAGCGCGGGCGCGGTGGGTATCGATGCGCAGGCTGATAGGCTCGCGATCAGCACGAAAGCGGACAGGCGCCTCATGGCGATACCTCCGCGCGCCGATCCGCGCTGCCGGCGGCGGGCGCGAACAGATAAGCGAGCGCGATGCCGATCAGCATCGTCATGCCGAAAGCATGAACGGCGAAGACGCGGCTGAAAGCGAGCATGCCGAACCCCAGTATCGTGCTCAGCGCGGCGAGCGCGATGGCGAGCGTGGTAACGGGCTTGCGCGCGCCCGAAGTCTCCGCGCAGAACACCGAATAGTCGACGCCGACCGACAGCACAAGCACCAGCGCCATGGCGTTGAAGAAGGTGAAATGCACGCCCGCCAGAGCGGCCAGCGGTGGCGCCAGCATCACCGCCGCGAGCGACGGCGCCATCACGCGCAGCCCGCGCCAGAAGCCGTAACGCCACGCCAGAAGCGGCACCATCAGCACGGCGGAGAGCGCGAGCAGCGCGATGGCGTAACGCCGGTATTGCGCGAACAGAGACGACCAGTCGTCCGCCAGGCTCACCAGCCGCACGCCGGGGATGCCATGGATCAGCGCGGTGATCGCGGCCGCATCGCTCACGCCGCGCAGCAGCATGACATGCGCGGGATGGCCGTCGGCGGTCATGTCGAGCGCGGGCAGCAGCGAGAGTGGGCCTGTCCTCGGAAGTTTGTCCGGCGTCAGGAAACCGGCCGGCGTGGTGTAGTCGACCGGTCCGCCATAGCCGATCTGCGCGAGATAGCTTGGGAGGCTCGGCAGCAGGCGCTGCCGTACCAGCGCGCGGTTCTCTTTCTGCCGCGCGATGGAAGGCGAGAATTGCGAGATCGCGGTGTAGCCGCCGAGCGCGCCTTTTTGCTCGGCGCTGTCAAGGCGCGGGGCGAGGCGCTCCTCGGTCTGCAGCAGCGCTTCTTCGCTGGAGCCGCGCACGAGCAGGAACTGCGCGCCAGCCGGCGCATCGGTGAGGCGCTCGATCTCGGCTTCCTGCCGCTTCAGATCGGGGGACAGCGATTGCAGGTGGCGCACATCGTCGTCGGCCTTCAGGAAGAAGACGCCGATGAACGCTGCGAGGGCGCAAACCGCGATGATGGCGACGCGCGCGCGCAGCAGGCGCGGCGACTCCCACAAGGTCCAATGATGCTGCGCCAGCCCCACGAAGAACTTGCCACGCGAGGGCGGCTCGCGGCTGTCGAGCGAAGGATACCAGAGCAGTACCGTCAGGAACGAGGCGGTGAGGCCGATCAGCGAGAACACGGCGACCTGGCGCAAGCCGGGGAAGGGCGCGAGGAGGAGCGTGCAATAGCCGATCAGGGTAGTCGTGAGCCCAACCATTACGCCGGGCAGCACACGCGCGAGGCGGCTTTGGGGATTGCTGGCCTCCGCGTCGAAATATTCGCAGAAATATTGCAGGCTGTAGTCGACGGAGATGCCGATCAGACTGACGCCGAAGAGCAGCGCCACGGCGTGAATCTGCCCGAAGATCAGCAAGGTTCCGACGAACGCGAACAGCACGCCGACGCCGATGGCCGCGAAACCCATGACGATGGGGCGAATCCCGCGAAACACCAGCAGGATCAGCGCGAGCGTTCCGATGATGGACGCCGTGCCGATGATCGACGTCTCGCCGGTCGCTTCCTTGGCGCTCTCCCCGGCATAGAACACCGCGCCGGTGCGCAGCACGGTGGCATCGGGCGTCCTGGCGTGGATGTCCGCAATCGCGCCGGAGACGAGCGTGTCGAACGTCTCCTGGAATTTGAGGGAATAGGGATCGCCGGCGAGATCGGCGCTCACCAGCACATAGGTCAGACCGCCGTCGCGCAACGACAACACTCCGTCATCGGGCGTGAGGCGCGATTGCGGAACCGGCAGGCCGAGGAAGAAGGACGGCAGCAGCAGGAAGGGGTCATGCGCGACGAGCCTGGCGTTGGCGAAACCCGCGGGGCTGTAGAAATTCGCCAGCGTGCGCGCAATCAGCGCCTGTCCCTTGCCGGCGAGAAGCTGTGCGCGGTCGTGTTCCGACAACAGGCCCATGCGATAGGGATAATAGGCCGCGGCCATGCGTTGCTGCGCGCCGGGATCGATCCTCGAGGTCAGGCTCGCGATCGTGCCGGATCGTTCGAGCGTCGTGGAAAGCGCGCGCGCCGCGGCGGCGGCTTTTTGCGGCGAGGCATCGGCGACGAGGAACACGACGCGATGGGAAAGCGCATTGGTGATCCGGTCCTGCACGCTCTGCGCGGCCTCGTCGCGTTCGGCGCGGGGCAGGAGCGCGAGGATGTTGCTTTGCAGGGTGATGCCGGCCGCGAGCCGGAAGGCGAGATAGGCGGCCGTGATCACGATGGCCGCGAGCCAAAGCCACGGCCCGGTACGCTTCATTTGCGCAAGGCCCCGAGCTCGGACGCCTCGTCCGCGCTGAGTTGAGACGGAGCGACCGACTGATCGAGCATGGCGATGTGGTCGGCGTCGCCGCCGCCTTTGTCGATCTCCACGCTGTCGACGAAGTGATGCCCCGTCAGCGTCAGCGATTTCAATTGCGCCATCGCGGGGCTGTCGGGATGCAGCGGCGTCAGCACGATTTTCCACGCATCCGCGCCGCCCGACTGCTGGACGGCGAATGTCTGCTTCAGCGGTTCGACATTGCCCGACACGGCCGCGGCGAGCGCGTCGTAGAGATGGCTCAGCCCCGGCAGCTTCGACGCCGGCAGGCGCATCGCCTCCTGGCCGTTCGCGATCTGCAGGATGCCGTCCGGCGTGATCACCGTGACGTTCGCGAAGGGCTTTTCGTCGTGCCAGATGAGGCCCTTGCCCGGCACCAGGACGAACGAACCGTCGCTGACGAGCGGCCTGGCGAAACCGGCCAGATGGCGCGTCTGCTCGAAATGGCCGCGCAGCGCCTCGCCCACCGCGATGGTCTGCGGCGCCGCCGCCTGGAGCAGCGGTGCGCAGAACAGGAGTGCGAGGACGCGCGGGAAGGTGCGATTCATCATGATCTTTCAGGCCCTTGCCTAATGAACCGGTACACGCCGATGGGCCGCCCGACAAGAGGCGCGCGCACTTTCATTCCCGCCCGAAGTTCCCCATGCTGCCGCGTCATGCCCGATGCCACAGACATCTTGATCGCGCTCGCCGTGATCGCGCCGTTCATCGGCAGCTTCCTCGGCGTGCTGGTGGTGCGCTTGCCGGAGCGGCGGCCGGTCCTGATCGGGCGCTCGCGCTGCGACCGTTGCGGCGCGGCGCTGGGTGCGCGCGATCTGGTGCCGCTGGCAAGCTGGCTGTGGCTGCGCGGAAAATGCCGCCAATGCGGTGCGGCCATCGGCGCCTTCCCGGTGCTGATGGAATTGGCGGCGCTGGCGGTGGTGCTGTGGGCCGCGACGGAAACGTCCGGCGGGATGCTGGTCGCGGCCTGCGTGTTCGGCTGGCTGTTGCTCGCACTCGCCGTGATTGATTGGCAGCGCTTCCTGTTGCCGGATGCGCTCACGGCGCCATTGGCGCTCTTCGGTCTCGCCGCGGCCTGGTTTCTCGACCGGGGCGCGTTCCTCAATCACGTCATCGGCTGCGCGGCGGGTTTTCTGGTATTCGCGGGCATCACTGTTCTCTATCGCCGCTTGCGCGGGCGCGAGGGGCTGGGGCTGGGCGACGCGAAGCTGCTCGGCGCGCTGGGCGCATGGGTTTCCTGGCAGGGCCTGCCCAGCGTGATCTTCATCGGCGCTGTGACAGGGCTGCTCTTCGTGCTCGTCCAGTCGCTCGCCGGGCGCCGCATCGAGGCCACCACGCGCATCCCGTTCGGCACGTTCCTCGCGCTGTGCGGATGGCTGGTCTGGCTCTATGCGCCGCTGATCGCGTCTATTTCCACGCCAGGGTGAAATAGGGCGCCCGGTCGTCGCTGGTCATCTCGATCACGGCGTGGCGGGTGAATGTCCTGCCCTTGAGGACGAGCGACGCATCCACCGCGAACGCGCGCCCGGCGGGCTGGACAGACGGGCTCAGGATTCCCGGCGGCACCGAAAGCTGCGGATTCGGATTGAGGCCGGGGCCATTGCGCTGGGCGATGGCGGCATCCACCTGCTGCGGGTCATCCAGATAAAGCTCCATCAGCGCCTCGCGGGGCGCGGTTGAAGCGTCGAAGCCGGGGCGGTGCGAATAGACGGTGAGCGCAGGGCGGATGCGCGCGAAGAGTTGCGGCGTCATCCCCATCACCAGGTTCAGTTCCTCCACCGTCTGGAACGCGCCATGGCGTTCGCGCCAGGGCAGGTGCGCGGCGGCATAATCGGCATCCGTCGCGCCGTGCAGGCGATGCAGGTCGGCGGTGCTGCGCCAGTCGATGATCTTGTCAGCCAGCGCATCGGCCGCGGCGGGCGCGAGGCCCTCGGATTGCAGAAGCCGCGTCAGGGTGGAGACGTCGGCGGAGTTGATGTCGATCAGGCCGAGCTGGTCCTGCACCGCGACGGTGATCTTCAGCCCGTCGAAAACGAAAGCCTGCGGCACGCCGTCGATGCGCCAGCGTTTGGTGGGATCGCTGTCGCCGATGGCGATGGCGGCGCGCGCCACGGCGGCATCGAGATCGCTGTTGGCGCGGGCGAAATCCTGCGCGCGATGTTCGGTCTTGGTGGAGGTGAGCGTGAGGGCCTGTCCGGCGGCGGCGAGCATCGACAGGATCGCCACGATCCACAGCACGCTGACCAGCGCCCAGCCGTGTTGGGCGCCCGGCTCAGTTCGTGCCGGGGCCGAGGATCGCCTGCGCCATCGGAAGCCTGCGGCGGAGTTCATCGGTGATCGCCTGCGCTTTTTTGCTGTCGTCGATCACATGCGGCGTGATCAGCACGATCAGCTCTGTGCGGTTGTGCTCTTTGTCGGTGGTGCGGAACAGGTTTCCGAGCAGCGGGATGTTCTGGATGAAGGGAAGGCCCGAGCGGCCGTTGCTCTTGCTGTCGCTGATCAACCCGCCGAGCGCAATCGTCTGGCCGTCCTGGATCGCGACCGAGCTGTCGATCTTGCGCTGCGAGATGGTGGGAGAATCGAGCCCCGTGGCCGGCACGGAGGGATCGACGGCGCTCACTTCCTGGGAAATGTCCATCATCACCACGCCGCCGCGATTGACGCGCGGGGTGACCTTGAGGATCACGCCGGTGTCTTCGTAAGTGATCGAATTCACGATGGGCGCCGAGCTGTCGATGGTGCTGACGGCCTGCGCCGTCTCGATCGGCACCTGGTCGCCGACCTGGAGCGTGGCGGTCTGGTTGTTCAGCACCATGATCTTGGGCGAGGAGATCACCTCGACATGGGTGATGTTCTGCAGCGCATTGAGCACCACCTGGATGTTGGCGCCGTTGGAGAACATGTAGGAGAAGCCGGGGAAGGCCTGGCCCAGCGTGGCCGTCGCGGTATTGGACAAGGTCAGCGTGTTCGAGGCGTTGGGCTGGTAGAAATATTGCAAGCCGTATTTCAGGCTGTCGGTGAGCGTCACCTCGGCGACCACCGCTTCGAGGAACACCTGCACCGGCTGGGTGTCGAGCTGGTGCAGCGCCGACTCGATGGTGGTGTATTCGCGCGGCGTGGCGAACAGCACGATGGCGTTGTTCACTTCGTCGGCGGTGATGTTGACCGGATTGCTGGTGTTGCGGTCGCCGCGGATCGTGCCCGAGGCGGAGAACTCGTCCGCGGGCGAGGCCTGGATGCCGCCGGTCGTGCTCGAGCTGGTGGTGGACATGCTCGTCGTCGCGCTGCCGCCCAGGCTTGCGGGCATGCTCGACATCGACGAGGTCTGCGGCATGGTCTGGGTGGTGCGCACCAGACCCGGGCTCGAGGCGCCGTTGCCGCCGGCGCCGTTGCCGAACAGCGCCTTGGAGAGCGTGGCCGCCAGGTCCGAGGCCCGGCCGTTCTGCACGTGATAGACATAGATGCGCCGGTCGCTGCCTTCGCCGGGCCGGTCGAGGCGATCGACCCAGGCCTGCAGCTTGGCGAGATATTTCTTCTGCGGCGAGATCGCGAGCACCGCGTTGAGCCGGTCGATCGGCATCAGCTTGACGACGCCGGCAATCGGGCTGTCGCTGGAGCCCATCACCTGGTCGAGTTCGCGCGCCAGCTCCTCGGCGTCCATATGCGTCGGCGTGTAGAGCGCGAACGACATGCCGGCGAGCCAGTCCGCGTCGAACAGCGCGATATCCTCGCGCAGGATTTTGCGCTGCTCGGCCGTGCCGTCGATGATCAGGATGTTGCGCGCGGCATCGGCATGCACGATGCCTTGCGCCGGCGCCAGCGGCTCCAGCAGCTTCTGCATCTGCACCGCGCTGACATAGCGCATCGGCACGACTTCGCTGCCATATTCCATCGACACCCCGCCGCCGCCCGGGCCGCGGATCGCGCCGGTATCGTGCAGCGCCTCGGCGATGGGCACGACGTCGTAGATGCCGTCATTGCTGACGAGCGCCATGTTGTTGAGGCGCAGCGCGCGGTCGAGCGCGGGGATCACCTGATCGCGGGTGAGCGGCTGGCTGGTCTGGATCGTGACCGTGCCCTGCACGTTGGACGCGATCTGGTAGTTGAGCTTCAAATAGTCGCCGAGCACGGCCTTGGCGACGTCCTTCACATCGGCGTTGACGAAATTGAGCGTGATGTCGCCCTTGGTGTCGACGGCGGCATGGTGGCGGGCTGGGCCGGTCAACTGGCCGCTGCCGGGAAACAGCTGGGTGTTGGACTGCGGCGCGGGAACAGCAACGGTCTGCGCGCGGGCAAAACCCGCAACGGCGAACAGGCTCAACGCCAAGGCGCCGAGCATTGCTTTGTTTCGGCCTGTCATGCGCCGCAACCCCAGTCTATTCTTGTTCTATATCAGGTTCTTATAGCGAATAACCCGGCGACATTCCTAATCTTATTGCTGGGTTCCGGCTGGCGGCGGCACGTTCGGCGCCGGGGGATCGCCGGGGGCGGCGCCGGCCTTGGCGTCCATATGCATATCCTGTGTGAATGCGCCCGAGCGCAGGGTGATGTGGTCCGAGGAGATGCCCGCGATCTGCCAGCCGCCGAGGGACGCGCCCATCGCCATCGCCTGCTCGTAGGGCGCGCCCGAAAGCTTAACCATGGCGAGGCTGTTCTGCCCGTCGAGGATGACGCCGATCAGCGCCGCGTTGGGCAGAGGCGGCGGGCCCGCTGGTGCGGCGCCGCCTGCGACGGGCGGCGGGGTCAGGGATTTGCGCGACGGCAGGAACAGCGAGCGCTGGTTGATCGCGTCGAACATCGCGGCGGGCGGGGCGAGGAACGGCGCGGGCGTCTGCAGCGCGATGGCGCGGGGCCTCAGATGAACTTCCGGCAATGCGAATTGCGCCGGCGGCGCGGTGAGCTCGTAGACGAACAGGATCGCCATCAGGGCGCAGAGCGCGATGGCCGCGATCTGGATGGGGCGCAGGCTCATTTGGCGCCTCCCCATCGATAGCCGTGGATCGTCCAGCGCAGCTCGATCATCGGATTGGCGATCTGCGGGTCGCCCGATTGCCAGTCCTGCGGCGAGGTGATGTCGGCCT
>DATATK010000222.1:0-4658 GCA_036268825.1 Rhizomicrobium sp.
TCCGGCTGGTCGGCGAGCGCGAGCGGTGATCGCCCCGACCGCATTCCGGTCGCTGCGGACAAGCCGTCCTACAAACCCGGCACGATGGCGCACGTCTCCATCAAGCCGGACGCGGACGGACAGGCGCTTATTGTCGTGGCAGGCGACAAGATATTCTCGTCAAAGCTGATAAGTGCGCCGGCCGGCGGCACGAGCATCGACATTCCCGTCTCCGCCGATTGGGGGCCGGGCGCGTATGTTCTCGTCACCGATTATCGCGCGTTGAACGACTCCTCGGGCCGCGAGCCCGTGCGCTCCATCGGCGTGGCGTGGCTGGGCGTGGACAATTCGGATCGCACACTCGTCACCTCCATCGGCGGGCCGCAGAAGATGCTGCCGCGCCAACACATCAATATCCCGGTGACGATCAAGGGCGCGGGCGATGGCGAAGATGCCTATCTGACGCTGGCTGCGGTGGATGAAGGCATTCTGCAGCTCACCGATTTCAAATCGCCCGATCCGGTCACCTATTACTTCGGCAAGCGCAAGCTCGGCGTCGGCATGCATGACGATTACGGCCGCTTGATCCGTGCGGAGAAAGGCCCGGTCGGCTCCTTGCGCGAAGGCGGCGACAGCTTCGGCGGCCGTCCCCTCGCGGTGGTGCCGACGAAAACCGTCGCTTTGTTCTCCGGCCTTGTGAAAGTCGGCGCCGGCGGCGTCACGCAGGTTCCGGTCGATGTGCCAGACTTCAACGGCGAGCTTCGCCTGATGGCGGTGGCATGGACGAAGGACAAGCTCGGCCACGCGGACCGTCCGCTCACCGTGCGCGATCCCATCGTGGCCGATATCGTGCTGCCGCGCTTCCTTGCGCCCGGCGACAAGGCGCAGGCCGCACTCAACATGAACAATGTCGAAGGCGCCAACGGGACCTACACCGCCACGATCACGACGTCCGGTCCGGTCGGTGTCGCCAGCGGCGCGCAGACCGTCATCACCAAGGCTATGAACCGTGGTCAGCGCATCCTCGTGCCGGTGGAGCTTGACGGCCGCGGGCTCGGCATCGCGAACATCACGCTGAAAGTCACGGGACCGGGCGGCTTTAAGGTGCAACGTTCCTGGCCGATCCAGGTGCGGGCGCCGCAACTCGACATCGCGCGCGACGACATCCAGCTGCAGGCCGCACATCAGACGTTCAATGCGACCGCGCAGCTTGTCGCCGATGTCGTGTCGAACACCTTGGTGACATCCATCAACGTCTCCGCAAGCCATGGCTACAACGACGTGCCGGGCCTGCTACGCTGGCTCGACAAATATCCCTATGGCTGCATCGAGCAGACGACGAGCCGCGCAATGCCGCTGCTCTACTTCAACGACCTGGCGGGATTGGCCGGCTTGCCGAAGGATCAAGCACTGCACGACCGCATTCAGGAATCGGTCAACAATGTGCTCGACATGCAGAACTATGCGGGCAATTTCGGCATGTGGGGCCCGGGCAGCGACGCCGATCCGTGGATCAGCGTCTTCGCGCTGGATTTCCTCAATCAGGCAAAGCCCAAGGGCTATGTCGTGCCCAACGAAGCGCTCAAACGCGGGGCCAATTGGCTGAAACAAACAGCCACGTCGGATTCCAATGACGACGCGACGCGGGCCTATGCGTTCTATGTGCTGACGAAGATGGGACAGGTGAACCTTTCCGATCTGCGCTACTTCAGCGACACGCGGGGCGCCGAATGGAACAACGCCATTGCCGCCGCGCTCACTGGCGCCGCCGCGGCGCAGGCGGGTGACAAGTCCCGTGCGACCTATGCCTTCAACCGCGCGCGCAACATCCTCGCCAACGCCAAGCCCGTGACCTATTCGGAGGATGACTATGGCTCGTACCTGCGCGATCTGGCCGGCACCACGGCGCTCGCCGTGGAAGGCGGCGATCCGGAGCTCGTTCCGGCGCTGATGAAGATGACCGACAGTGTGGACATGCGCCTCAACGCCACCACCACGCAGGAGAAGGCGTGGATGCTGCGCGCCGCCTATGAGCTGTCACGCAACAAGACGCCGCTCGACATCGTCATCGACGGTCAACCGCAGGCGCCGAGGGCTGGCGCGGTGCGCATTTCGCCGTCGCTGCCGCAGCTGCAGAAGGGCATTGCCATCCTCAATCGCGGCGACGCGGGTGTGTGGCGCACAGTGTCGGTCCAGGGAACGCCGTCGATCCCGCTGCCTGCGGAAGCAAACGGTCTCACCATCAGCAAGACGGTGTGGACCATGGCGGGCCAGCCGGCCGATCTGGCGAGCCTCAAGCAGAACGACCGCGTGATGATCGAAATCTCAGGCCAGATGCAGAACAACTTCTATCGCCAGATGGGCGCGATCGATCTTCTGCCGGCGGGTCTGGAAATCGAAATGCCGATCTCCGGCGACGAAGGCAAGTCCTATTCCTGGCTGTCCGGCAGCCTGAACGATGTGAGCAAGGAAGATGCGCGCGACGACCGCTTCGTCGCCGCCTTCAACATCGGCTCGCAATATCAGGAGAAGCCCGATCCCAAGAAGCCGCCGCCGCCCCCGCCGAGCTATCACATCGCCTATATCGCGCGCGCGGTGACGCAAGGCAGCTTCGCCATGCCCGCCGCGGTGATTGAGGATATGTATACGCCCGCCGTGCATGCGCGCTCGGCGATGGGCACTGTCACCATCGGCGCGGAGAAATAGCAGGGCGCAATGCGCGATGCGTGGCGCAGAAGATTGGTCGTCGGCGGATTTACATTCGCCGGACTTCTCTGCGCCGCATTCGCTGCCGACCGCGCCAATCCGCCGGACATGACGCGGTATGAAATGTTGTCGCCGGAAGTGGTCGCATCCAACGGCACGTTGCTGCGGCCATTCCTCTCCAAGGACGGCTATTGGCGGCTGAGAACGCGGATAGGCGACGTCAATCCGCGTTACCTGACGATTCTCAAAGCCTATGAAGACAAGAATTTCGACAACCATCTGGGCGTCGATCTCGCCGCCGTCGTTCGCGCGGCCGGGCAATATGTCGGTGCAGGCCACATCGTTTCGGGCGCATCCACGCTCACCATGCAGGCTGCGCGTCTGCTGGAGCCGCCCAGGCATCGCGGCATCGGTACCAAGCTGTTTCAAATGGTGCGCGCACTGCAACTGGAAGAGCGCTATTCGAAAGAGCAGATCCTCTCCATCTATCTGACGCTCGCGCCGTTCGGCGGCAATCTGGAAGGCGTGCGCGCAGCCTCGCTTGCCTATTTCAACAAGAAGCCGCAGGCGCTCGATCTCTCGGAAAGCGCAGTGCTGGTGGCGCTTCCGCAATCGCCCGCGCGCCTGCGCCCGGATCGTCACGGACTGAATGCCATCGCAGGGCGCAAGAAGGTGCTGGACCGCATGGTGGCGGAAGGCGTCGTCACGCAAAGCGACGTGAACGTCGCCGAGCATGAAGGCGTGCCGTCGCTGCGCCTGCCCATGCCGATGATCGCGCCGCATCTGGCCTATCATCTGGCGCACAATGCGAAGACGCCGCGCATCGAGACCACCATCGACGCCAGCCTGCAGCAATCCATCGAACGCCTCGCCGTGCAGGAGCAGGCCTATTTCGACGATCACGCATCGCTCGCCATCGTCGTGGTCGAGAACCGCACGCGCAACGTGCTGGCTTATGTCAGCGGCGCCGATTACTGGGGCAAGAACGGCCAGATCGATCTGGCGCGCCGCTCGCGCTCGCCCGGCTCGGCGCTCAAGCCCTTCATCTACGGCATGGCGTTCGATGATCTCATCCTGCACCCCTCCAGCATGATGGAAGATCAGGCGACGACCTTCGGCGATTACGCGCCGCATGATTTCTCAGGCGGCTTCCAGGGCGCGGTGACGGCGCGCGATGCCTTGCGGATGTCGCTGAACGTGCCCGCCGTGATGGTGCTGGACCGCGTCGGCCCGTTGCGCTTCACGCTCGCGCTGCAGAACGCCGGCGCGCGTCTCGCCTTTCCGACGAAGGATATTCCAAGCCTGCCGGTGGCGCTGGGCGGTCTTGGCATTTCGCTCGCCGACATGGCGATGCTCTATACCGGCATCGCGGATCAAGGCGTCGCGCGGCCGCTGCGTTATGTAAAATACACACCGGGCGGCGACGGCCACAAACTGTTCGGACCCGTGGCGGCTTATTATCTGCGCCAGATTCTGGCGGGCGTCGCGCTGCCGGAGGGTTGGGCGATGGGGCAGGGGCTCTCCAAACAGCGCACCATCGCGTTCAAGACCGGCACATCCTACGGCTTCCGCGATGCTTGGTCGGCGGGTTTCTCGAACGACTACACCGTGGCGGTGTGGGTGGGGCGCGCTGATGGCGCGCCGCGCGTCGGCAGCGTCGGCCGCGAAGCCGCCGGTCCTATCCTGCTGAAGACGTTCGGTCTGCTGCCCAATGATCGCCGCGCCGATCCCGCGCCGCCAGCGGGCGCCATTCTCGCCACTTCCACCGAGTCCTTGCCGCCTGGCCTGCGCGTCTTCACCCGCGATGTGCAGCAGGCCGCGGCACCGGTGCCGTCGAACGTGCCGCCGCCCACCATCAGCTTCCCGCCAAACGGCGCCACCGTTCCGCTTGCCACCGCCGATGCGAAGGACAAGGAAATTCAGTTGAAAGCGGACGGCGGCCTTGGCCCGCTCACCTGGCTGGTCAACGGTCA
>DATATK010000223.1:0-2795 GCA_036268825.1 Rhizomicrobium sp.
GGCGCGTCGCTGTCGGTGGTGAACAGCACGGCCTGGGACGCGACCTTGTTGAGCGCCTCCGTCTGGTTCTTCGGGTCCACGGAGCTGACCATGATGCCGGCGACGCCGGCCGCCACGAGGTCGTCCATTACGCGCTGCTGGACCGCGGCGGTCGCCTGTTCCGGATATTTGAACTGAAGGTCGTATTTGGGCAGCTCGCCCTGCGCTTTCTTCACGCCGGCCTCGGCGATCTTCCAGAAATCGGACGCACCGTTGACGACGAAGGCGAGCACCTTCTTGTCTGCCGCATTCGCCGAGCCGAGACCAAGCGCCATTGCCAGCGCAGCCGACATAGACGCAACCAATAGACGCCGCATCACATTCCTCCCATCAAGTGGCCGCCCATCCGCGCAGCCAACTCTTCATATTGTTGAAGCACGTCTCTGCTGTGCACGCGAACAAGCCGCGATCCCGGCTTGCGGAAGAGCGGCGGTGTCAGCCCGGGCCCACAGGGAGGAACGAGGCTCGCGCGTGAAAATTATCAGAAACACGCTAGCCGCGCAACAAACGCGGCTCTGGCGCAGCACGAATGCAGCGATCGCGGGATGTACACTGACGCCCGGCGCCGCGCCCACCCTGCGTTTCGAGTGTTCAGTCCGGCATCACATACGCATAGATTCGGCCGCGCGATATCGGCGCCTCGCGGACACGATTGCCGTTATTGCCGGAGATCATGATCGGATTGCCGTGCGCATCGATGCCGGTGATGATGCCGACATGGCCGCCGCCGTGGCGGCCCATGACGGCGATGGCGCCGACCTGCGGCCCCGAGATGCGGTGGCCGTAATGCGCGAACGAGTTCGCCATGTCCGACCCGGTGCCGCGATGGCCGGTACGCTGCAGCACCATGTTCATGAAGCGCGCGCACCACAGGCTGCCGCGGCCGGTCGGGTTGCCGCCGAGATAGTGGCGCGCCTCCATCACGAGGCTCGAGCTGCCGCCCGACATCGGCGCCGCGCTGGAGGTCGTGTAAGGCGCAAGATTGGTATGTGTGTTGGCAAACCGCCGCAGACGCGCCACGGCAAGTTCATGCGGCACCCGCGCGACGCGTATCACGTGACGATAGCCTCGCCGCGCGTAGTGGTGCCTGGCATGCATGGCGTAATGCCGCCGCACGTGATGGACGGCATAGCGCGCGTGCACATATCGATGAGCGCCGTGATGCGACCTTGCGAAAGCGGGAGAAGAGATGGCGACAGAGGCCACACACAATGCCAGCGCGACAAGCAGCCGGCGGAACGCAGAGAACTCACGCATAACAGATCCTTCGTTAGGCCCCCATCGCCGGCGAGGAGCGCCGGTATCCGAGGATCGTAAAGGATCGCGGTGTGACGATAGCAAGAAATGATGTGGCGGCCTGGAAGCGCTTTCGTGGAATTTACGCGCAAGTTAAGTGGCGAAAAGAAATCAACGCTGCCGCATTGCCGCCAACAGCATTACCTGCAATTTTACGCGCGGCGTAAAAGAAGGAACCCGAAATGCCTCATGCCGTCGCAAGCGACAACGTCCGCCTTTACTTCGAAGAGGTGGGGAGCGGAACGCCCATGCTTTTCGTCCATGAATTCGCGGCCGACCACACCAATTGGGAACCGCAGATGCGGTACTTCGCGCGCGGCCACCGTTGCATCGCCTATTCCGCGCGCGGTTATACGCCATCGGATGTGCCGGCTTCGGCCGACAGCTACACCTACAAGCACTTCTACACCGACGCGATCGCGGTGCTCGATCACCTGAAGATTCCGAAGGCGCATTTCGTCGGGCTGTCGATGGGCTCGTATTCGTCGCTGCAGGCGGCGATGCACGCACCGGAGCGCGTGATGTCGATGACACTGGCTGGTGTCGGCTCCGGCTCCAGCCTGGAAACTCTGGAGACCTTCCGGAAAACCTGCCGCGAGACCGCCGAGCAGTTTGAAAAGATCGGCTCCGCGGAAGTGGCCAAGGTCACGCGGGAGGCGCCCGGCCGCATTCCCTTCCTGGTCAAAGACCCGCGCGGCCACGCCGATTTCTATGCGGCGCTGGCGCGACACGATTCCAGGGGCTCGGCCAACACCATGCGAAGCTTTCAGGGCGGCCGGCCCTCGATCTACACCATGGCGGATGCGATCCGCAAAGTGGCCACACCGGCGCTGATCATCTGCGGCGACGAGGACGACGGCTGCGTCGAGCCGAGCCTGTTTTTGAAGAAGCATCTCCCGGCATCGGGTCTCTCGTTCTTCCCGAAGACTGGCCATGTGCTCAATCTCGAAGAGCCCGCTCTGTTCAACGAGATGGTCGGGCGCTTCATCGCACTGGTCGAGGCCGGGCGCTGGGGTCCGCGCGATCCACGATCGTATGCGCACGTGTGACGCCTTGCGGCGTCACTTCTCGTTGCCCGCGCGGCTCAGCAGGAACACGCCCTGCTCGCCGAACATGTTCCAGACCCACCACGGCAGGTTCAGCGGCACCGGGCGGCTGAACGCGTCGAGGGCGATCGCGCGCTCCATCTTGACGTTGATCTCGTCGCAGAGCTGCACGAAATCCTTGATGGTGCAGAAGTGGATGTTCGGCGTATCGTACCAGGTCGCGGGGAGGTTTTCCGTGCGCGGCATGTGACCGCCGATCAGGAGCTGCAGCCGCATCTTCCAGAAGCCGAAATTCGGAAACGACACGATGGCGCGGCGGCCGATCCGCAGCAGGTTTTCCAGCACCGCCTTCGGCTGCCGCGTCGCCTGTAGCGTCTGCGACAGGATCACGTAATCGAAGGCATCGTCGGGATA
>DATATK010000224.1:0-5466 GCA_036268825.1 Rhizomicrobium sp.
CTGACGTCCTGAATGCCATCAGCAAGGATGCGGCGACGGCGGTCATTAAGTCGATTTACCAGAACGTGGCCCACGACATCGACCTGCAAGCTGGCCCCCAGTGTGCTTTCAACGCAGGTCTAACGCCCTGATGTCTACTTGGGACATGGCGGTCGTCCAGGATTTCCGCACAGCGGCGCGTGCTGCGCCGCTGGCGGCGGACGAACGACCGGTGGCGGTGGTGCCGCATGGACAACCGGCGGCGGTGGCGCATGGACGACCGGTGGCGGTGGCGCCGCATGGACAACCGGCGGCGGTGGCGCATGGACGACAGGCGGCGGCGGTGGCGCATGGACGACAGGCGGCGGTGGCGCCGCGTGAACAACTGGGGAAGGTGGGCGAACCAATGGTGGCGGCGGCGGGGCATGGACGACCGGCGCCGCTGGGGAAGGCGCGTGAACGATAGCGGGCGCCGCTTTGGGAACCGCCGGCGCGATGGAAGGAGGATTGACGGCCGGTTTCGGAGCCAAATTCACCGCTGGCGCAGGCGCGGGTGCCGGCGGCTTGGGTAGCGGTTTCGCTATCGTATTTGGCGTCGCGGCGGGCGGCGGCGGAACCGGCGAGGGTTTCGCCGGCGTGGGCGCGATGAGCGTGCTGGCCGGCGGCTTAGCCCCAGCTCGCGGTGTCACAACGCCAGGCACCTTTCCGCTAAGAGGCGTTGCCGGAACTCCCGACGAGGGAGTCGCGATGTTGGGCGCGACGGGCAGCGGCTTTGCGCCGGGAGGAGCGGTGACCGCAGCGGGCGGCTTTCCGCCCGGCGTCGCCACCGGAGCGCCGGGCAATGCAGCGGGCGCGCCCGGCGTAACCGTAGGCGGCTTGCCCAACGCAGGCGCAACTGGCGCCGGAGTCGGAGGCTTCCCTTCCGGCGCCGGGGCGGCCGCGGCCGGGGACTTTCCGCCGGGAGGAGCGGTCACAGCAGGCGTTCCCGCCGGGGTTTTGCCCTCGGGAGAAGGGGCAGGAGGCGGTGCAGCAGCGGGCTTCGCGGCCGGCCCCGCTGGAGGGCCAATAGGCGGCAACGGTTTGACGTGGCCATTGGCGGGGCCGGTAACACGGACCGGGACGGGAGGGGGCGGCTGCACAGGGTTCACGTTGCGCGGCAGCGGCGGCGGGGCAGGCGGAGGCGGCCGGAACCGCGGCAGGCCAGCGGGCGCTATCCCATCGCGATGGTAATGTTCGTAATGCTGGAAACCGACCGCGCCGACTACGAGCGGAATTCCGATCGCCAACACCGGCAGAAAGCCAGCGTCAACCGGCGGCGGCGGCGGCGGCAGATCGCGCCAATCATCGTCTTCGACGTAGTAATATTGCTGGTAGTATTCTGGCGGCGGGGGTAGCGGCGGAGGCCCGAACGCGTCGAAGGCGTAAACCGGCTGCTCCTCATAAAAGCCTTCGTCTTGCGGCGGCGGCGGCAGGTCCTGATAGGTCATCGGCTGAAAATCGGGTGGCGGCTCGTAAGCCGCCGAGATCATCGCAAGACGCCGGCGCGCATCAGCGATGTGCGGGCCTCTGGGATAGCGGCGCAGATAAGTCCAATAGGCATGCGCCGTGTTGGTGTTGACCGATCGCCGCCAGAAGTAGGCTTCGCGCAGGGCCGCAAGAATAGCGCGCACGCGCGGCGCTTGGGCTGAATCGGGAAAATGGGAGAGGTACTCCTCGTAGCCGCTTATAGTGTCACTCTGCAGCGCCGCCGCGTAGGCCGCGTCGGCAGGAAGGCCGGCGATCGGCTGGTTGGTCACAGCGGTGGCGACCGCCGGAGGCGGCGCCTCGGCGGCGCGTTCGAAGATGTAATAGGGCTCGGTCAGCTTCGACGCGCTCCAGGGAAGCAGCGCGCCCTGCGTCTGCTGGTTGACCGTCACTCGGGTCTGGTCAAACACTTCGACGACGTCAACGCCGCCCTGGCGCATCGCGCCGGCAAGCGTCTTGCCAAAGACGCCGTATGGACCCTGTTCGTCCCCCGCCAGAGTGCCCGGCGCCGCATTGAAAGCGATTAATTCGCCTGGCTCCGGATCGACCAGGGCAAGTCCCGGAGCAAGCGGCGACCCTTGCGAGGCATAGGGGTTGGCGCGGGCGGCATCGAGCACAACGATACGGGCCTTGCCCGGCGTCTGCGCCAGTGCATGGGCGAAGTCGGAAATACGAAGCGCATCGATCGGCACGTCGGCGTCGCGGTTGATCTGCGCGTCGACCGGCACGAAGTAGTTGTCGCCGTCATATTGCACGCCGCGGCCTGCGAGATAGACAAATGCCTGCATGTCCGGACCGGCGGCCGACGCCTTGTCGAGAAAATCGCGGAACGCGGTGCGCAGGGACTGGCCGTCGAGATCACGCGCTCCGACCACGTCAAACCCCGCCGCTTGCAAAGTCTGTGCGACGAGTCCGGCGTCGTTGGCGGTCGTCGCCAGCGCCGCGTCCCGATAGGTTGCATTGCCGATGACTAGAGCAATGCGAGGATTCTGCGCCGCCTGCTGCGCGCTCCCGGCTAAGGACAGCAATGCTGTGGCCAACAAAGCCACAAGCGCCGCGAGGGTTCTTCTTCCGGCCGTCATGTCGCAATCCCTATGGTCGAAGGACTTCTCGTGCGTTCATATAGAATCTGTTCGGTTTCGGCTTCGTTCCGACGCAAACGGGCTGCCAACGCGCTAAACCAAGGTGGGATGTAATGCATTTGAAGCGTGGGCGAAACGCGCGGTGCGACGGCGCGGTGACGCCATCGCGCCCAGATGGGCGGGGGTTTTCCCTCCAGCTGCCACGTCCACCGCCGCGATCCCCAATGTTTGGTTAACGTCGACTCCAGCCGTCAGCTTTCGCGCGTAGAGATCCTATGGGGCGAGTCGCGCCGCCTGGTACGGTTCGGCTTTGGCACCGTGACAGGAGAACGGCCGATGCTCCAGGACAATGAAGGAACGATATCGACTCAAGATCAGCCGACCGGCAGCGACATCTACGTCTCAGTTGAGATGAGCCGATCAAAGTGGGTGGTTGGCATCCACGCGCCGCTGGCTGACAAAATCGGGCTGCATACGATGGCCTGCGGCGACGTGGATGCCCTGCTGGCGTTGATTGATCGAACGCGGGCGAAGCTGATCACCAGCGGGTCTAATTCGCCGGCCGCAATGGTCTGCTACGAAGCGGGATACGAGGGCTTCTGGCTTTACCGCCATCTTGTCGCGCTCGGTATCCGCGTTGTGGTGATCAATCCGGCAAGCCTTTTGGTCGATCGCCGCGCCAAGCGCGCCAAGACGGATCGTATTGATGCGCGGGCGATGGTTCGCGCGCTGATGGCTTGGGCACGCGGCGAGCGGCAAGTGCTGAGCGAGGTTCGTGTGCCGACCGTCGAGCAGGATGACGCGCGCCGTGGGCTACGCGAGCGTCAGCGCATGGTGAAGGAGCGAACGGGTCATGGCAACCGGATCAAAGGTTTGCTGAAGACGCAAGGGATCATGGACTTCGATCCCCGGGCCGCGGATGCGGCGGAACGCCTGGATGCGATTGTGACTGGGGACGGGCGTCCCCTCGCTCCGTACCTGAAGCGTGAGATTGTGCGCGAGCTGGAGCGCTTGGCGCTGGTGATGCGGCAGATCGACCGGGTGGAAGCCGAGCGTGATGCCGTTGTTAAAGCCTGCGACGCAGGGGCCGGTACTGATGCTCTTGCTGCGGAGCCGGAACGGGAAGCCGCGATGATTGGGGAGTTGAACCGGCTGAAGGGGATTGGGATGAACGATGCCACGATCCTGGTGCGGGAAGCGTTCTGGCGCGACTTCCGCAATCGGCGCGAGGTCGGAGGGTGGAGCGGGCTGGCGCCGTCCCCGTGGGCGAGCGGCTCGGTATTGCGCGACCAAGGGATCACCAAGGCGGGGCCGCCGATGCTGCGGGCTCAAATGATCCAGATGAGCTGGCGCTGGCTGCTCTGGCAACCCGACAGCGATCTGGCCCAATGGTTCCGCAAGCGTACTGAGGGGGCGACGGGACGAATGCGGCGGATTATGGTGGTGGCGCTCGCCCGTAAGCTGCTGATCGCTCTATGGCGCTACGCAACCACGGGCATGGTTCCGCGCGGCGCCATCGTGACCTGACGGCGGCGGCGAGCGTTTCGAATTCCCGCGCGGCTCGCGATCGCCGGGAACGCCGGGCGGATGTGTGACCGAACTCCTACTGGGCTTTGAAAACGCCGCTTGTAGAGAAGGGTCCCGTCCCTCGAAGGGCAACACCCGCAGCAAACGGGATTGGGGTTGCGGCACCGGCGATGGCCGGGATGCCGGACCGGATAAAAGTCGAGCCGGTGACCGGCTCTTGTCGACCACGCCCTTGCCACGGACGTCTCATGCCGAAACGACGCCGTTTGATTGTGGTCGGAACCCCGAGCCGGATCTGCCCGGATTGCCTCACCGTGCCCTCTTGACTCGGAGAGGCCCCATAAAAGTAGGAGTGTGGCGCGGTGGCGTTAGGCCTGGCATAGCCGTTCCCGCCCCTTTCGTCTGGCGGTGCCTTAGTGGCTCAGCCGTAGCTCCGTTTCCACACCCCCCTCATCGAACCGGACGTGCAGATTTCCCGCATCCGGCTCTCGGACAAGACCTCACGCCTTCGTCCACGGCACGTCGTGCCCAAGCCGGGTCAGACGTACGAGCCCGAAGTGCCCGTAGAGGTGCGAGAGTGGATAGCTCCCGCCCTTGCATCGCCTGACGTTGTGCTTGAAGCGCAACCACCGGCGCAACCGCATCGCCGCGTAAGCATCGAGCGCCCGATACGCATTGCTGAAAGCGCCTACCGAGAAGTAGTTCGCCCATCCGCGCAGCGTGCGGTTCACTTTGCCCACCAGCGTCGTGGTCTCTTGCCATGTGCATGATCGCTCGGTCAGCGCGTGGACCTTCTCGACCGCGCGCTGAATGCTTTTCTTTGACGGCCGGTAGCCGATACGGGCTTGGCCGGTCCTCGCCGAATACATCCGCCCGAACGTGTATCCCAGGAAGTCGAACTCTCCTTCCGGCACTTTGCAGATGCGCGTCTTCTCCTCGTTCACCGTCAGCTTCAGCTTGCCCATGATCTCCCGCAGTCGTTGCAAGGCCGCTTCGGCCTTGCCCCTTCTGCACAGGATCACGAGGTCGTCGGCGTAGGTCACGAGCCGTGAGCCGAGTGTTCGCTCGAGACCGAACATCTTCCATCCTAGCACGAACCGGCGCATGTAAATATTCGCCAGCAAGGGTGAGATGGGCGAGCCCTGCGGAATGCCGCGCCGCTCGTCTCGCGCCTCGGTCGTGCGTGTCCTCCGCCCTCGATCGTCGGTTTCTTCAACGGGGCAGTCCAGCCAGATCTTGATCAGATGCAGCACGCGCCGATCGACGATCCGGCGCGCCACCGACTTGAGCAAGTCGGCATGGGGAATGCTCCCGAAATAGTCCGCGAGGTCGGCGTCCAACAACTTCCGGATGG
>DATATK010000225.1:0-2967 GCA_036268825.1 Rhizomicrobium sp.
CCAAGGGCCTGGCCCGCGCGGACGGGGTGCTGGTGCTCCTGCCCGCAGACCTGCCGCAAGCCGACGCCGGCCTGATCGCCCTCTTGAAGGGCCCGCCCCTGCTCACCGGCCACCTGGCGCCCGCCGCGCCGCCGCCCAAGGGGCCGCAGGTGGGGTTCGCCGGCATCGGCAAGCCGTGGAAGGTCGAGCGCGCCCTGCAGGCGGCCGGCTGCGAGCTGGCCGACTTCGCGCCCTTCCCCGACCACGCGGCCTACGACGAGGCGTTGCTGCGTCGCCTGGCGGAGCGCGCGGCGCAGTTCGGCGCCGGCCTGGTGACCACCGAGAAGGACTGGGCGCGGCTTTCGCCCGAGTGGCGGGCCAAGGTCACGCCCTGGCCGGTGCGCGCCGAGTTCGACGACCCCGCGTCGCTCGACGCCCTGCTGGCGAAAGCTTGCCTCTAGTCCGTGGCGCCGGCCTTCTTGGCGAACCGCCAGCTCGCCTGGGCCAGCGAGACGACGCGGTCGGCTTGCTGGGCGGCGTGCGGGCTGTTGGCGGTGCCGTCGCGCACCCGGCCCACGATCCCCTGCAGGATGCCGGCCAGCCGGAAGGCATTGTAGGAAAAGAACCAGTCGAGGTCGTGCAGGCCCGAACGCCCGGTCAGGCTGCAGTAGTAGTCGACGGTCTCCTCGACGGTCGGCACGCCGTGGGCCTTGAGGTCGGGGATCGTCGAGATCGAGCCGTTGACCCAGTTCATCAGCAGGTAGGTGAAGTCAGCCAGGGGCTCGCCGATGGTCGAAAGCTCCCAGTCGAGCACCGCGATCACCTTCGGCTCGGTCGGATGCAGGATCATGTTGTCGAGGCGATAATCGCCGTGAACGATGCTGTCGCGCGCATCGGTGGGCAAATGCTGCGGCAGCCATTCGATCAGCCGCTCCATTTCGTCGATGTGCTCGGTTTCCGAAGCCTTGTATTGCTTGGTCCAGCGCGCGGTCTGGCGGGCGACATAGTTGCCGGGCTTGCCGTAATCCTGCAGGCCCAGCTTTTCCCAATCGAGATTATGAAGCCGCGCGAACGTCTCATTCATCGCGTCGTAGATTTCACCGCGCTGCTTGGGCGTCTGGTCGGGCAGCATCGGTCCCCAATAGATGCGCCCATCCACGCAATCCATCACATAAAACATCGTGCCGATGACGCTCTCATCCTCGCACAGCAGATACGGTTTCGCGACCGGAAAGCCGGTGGGGTGCAGCGCGGAGATAATGCGGAATTCGCGATCCACCGCATGCGCGCTGGGCAGCAGCTTTCCCGGCGGCTTGCGGCGCAAAACGTAATTGCGGTTCGGCGTGATCAGCTTGTAGGTCGGATTGGATTGCCCGCCCTTGAACTGGCGCACCTCCATGGGTGTCTGGAAACCGTCGATGCGTTCGGCGAGATAGCGTTCGAGCTTCTTTTCGTCGAAGCGATGCGACTCCACCACATCCTTGGTGCCGGTGAATTTGTCCTGACGGTCGTCCGCCGTATCGGCCATGAGCGTTTCCCAGATATCTTTTGTGTGAACATTGGCCGGGCAGGGCGCGCATGACAAGTGCGCCAATCCTCGCCCAAATCACTGTCATGGCCCGGCTTGACCGGGCCACCCAGTAAGCGCGCGTCTGCGCGCGAACAAGAGTCACTAGGGGACGCTGACGCGTCCCTGCTGGGTGGCCCGATTAAATCGGGCCATGACAATGAAGGATGTTACCGCCCCAGCGCCCGCCAGCCGATATCGCGGCGGCAGAAGCCGCCCGGCCAGTCGATCAGATCGACGGCCTTGTAGGCGCGCGCTTGCGCCTCGGCGACTGTTTTGCCCAGCGCGGTGACATTCAGCACACGCCCGCCTGTGGCCAGCAGCTTGCCGTCGCGGCGCTCGGTTCTGGCGTGGAATATCTGCACGCCTTCGACGGCGGACGCCGCGTCAAGATTGCGGATCTCGGTGCCTTTCTCATACGCGCCGGGATAGCCCTTCGACGCCATCACAACCGTCAGCGCGGTTTCGTCGCGCCAGCGCAGATCGAGATTGTGGAGCTGTCCGTCGCGCATCGCGAGCAGCGCGGTGAGCAGATCGGATTTCAGCCGCGGCATCAGCACCTGACATTCCGGATCGCCGAAGCGGCAATTGTATTCGACGAGCTTGGGACCATCCTTCGTGATCATCAGGCCAAGATACATCACGCCCTGATACAGACGCCCGCGCGAAGCCATCGCGGCGACGGTCGGCTTGATGAATTTCTCCATCGCAACCTGTTCAAGCGCAGGGGATAGAACCGGCGCAGGCGAATAAGCACCCATGCCGCCGGTGTTCGGCCCCTTGTCGCCATCGAACGCACGCTTGTGATCTTGCGCGCCAGCGAGCGGGATGACGGTTTCGCCATCGCTCAACGCGAAGAAGCTGGCTTCCTCGCCCTGCATGAATTCTTCGACGACGACTTCGCTGCCGCTCTCGCCGAACCCGCCTTCGAACATGAAGTCGATGGCTTTCGCCGTGTCCGCTTTCGTTTCCGCAATGATCACGCCTTTGCCGAGCGCCAAACCGTCGGCCTTGATGACGACAGGCAGTCCCAGCGTATCGGCGAACGCCTTGGCCGGCGCCGCATCGCGAAAGCGTTGATAGGCCGCTGTGGGAATGCCGACCTCGCGGCACAGGTCTTTCACGAAGCCCTTGGAGCCTTCGAGGATCGCGCCCGCCATGCTGGGACCGCTGGCGCGGATGCCCGCCGCCTCCATCCTGTCCCACAACCCGCCGACCAGCGGATTGTCCGGCGCGATCACCACGAAATCGATTTTCTTCTCTTTGGCGAACGCGACCAGCCTGTCGAATTCCATCGCGCCGATGGGCACGCACTCCGCCACGTCCGCGATCCCCGCATTACCCGGCGCGCACCACAGCTTCGTCAGCAGCGGGCTCGCCGCCAACGCCCATGCCAGCGCGTGCTCGCGCCCGCCGGAACC
>DATATK010000226.1:0-6187 GCA_036268825.1 Rhizomicrobium sp.
TACGCCCATCGTGCTCCATCGTTGGACCACGGCGTATGGGTCCCCGCCTGCGCGGGGACGACAGCGGAGTTGCTCAGTGCAATGTCGTGCCGCCTGACACATCCAAACAGGCGCCGGTGATGTGGGCGGCGTCGTTGGACAGCAGGAACGCCACCGCCTTGCCGACATCGTCGCCGGAGGTTGAGCGGCGAAGCGGGCTGCGGGTGGCTTCCGGGTCGTCCTTCTTCCAGCGCGCCTGTGCGTTGCCGGGCGCGATGGTGTTGACGCGGATGCCGTGCGGGCCGACCTCCTGCGCCAGCGCCTGGCTGAACACGATGATGGCAGCCTTGGCGGCGGAATAGATCGAAGCGCCGGGACCGCCGCGCAGCCCGCGGCTCGCTGCGATGCTGACGATGGCGCCGCGTTTGGCCTTGGTCATCGAAGGCAGAACCGCGTGCGTACAGTGCAGCACGCTTTGCAGGTTGACGTGCAGGATGCGGTTCCACGCCTCCGGCGTCATATGCGCGAAATCGGTTTTCTCGATGCCGAGCCCGCGCATGCCGCCGGCGGCATTGACCAGCGCGTCGATGCTGCCGTGGCGCGCGCAGAGCGTGTGCACCAGCGCGTCGACCTGCGCACGGTCGGTGGCGTCGAGGGCGAATGGCTCGGCGTGTGGCATTCCGCCGGCGCTGCCGGCCACCTGGCGCGCGAGACCAAGATCGATGTCGGTGACCGCGACCGTCCAGCCGCGCGCCACCAGCGCGCAGGTGATGCCTTCGCCAATCACGCTGCCGCCGCCGGTAAGAAGGGCTACGGGCATGGTGTCATGCTTTCTCGGCTGTCGTCCCCGCGGAGGCGGGGACCCATAACCACAGGCGGTAGAAAGTCATCGGCCATCGTGCTCCATCGAGAGGACACGCGTATGGGTCCCCGCCTCCGCGGGGCGACAGCAAAGGTCACCCCGTCGGCGAATAGGGCTCGACGTAATTGGTGTTCGCCAGCACGTAATCGGCGACCTCGTCGCGGGTCGGGAACCAGACGATGTCGTCGTGCGCCCGCACGTAGCGGATCATCTTCTCGAAGCCGTTTGCCATATAAGGCCGCCCGCCGAGCTCGGCATGGACCAGCGCGTCGATGCGTCCGGGCTTGCCGCGCAGCGCCTCTTCGAGCACGAAATCGAAGCCGTCCTTGAATTGCTGGAACGCCATCTCGCTCGACGAGGCGCCGCCGTTCCATGCGCGCCAGTCGTTGAAGAACCAGTGCTTGGGCACGATGACGATGCGCTTGCCCTCGACCTCGACCACGTACGGCAGATCGTCGTCGCACTGGTCGCCGCACCAGGTGTAGCCCTCGTCCGCCAGAATGCCGAGCGTCTCGCGGGTGTGGAAGCCGCCGGGCGAGACCCAGCCGACCGGCTGCTCGCCGATCACGTCTTTGACGACGCGATTGACCTCGCGGACCTCCTTGCGTTGGTCATCCGGCGAAAGCTCGTTCATGTGGATGTCGTTGGTGGTGCCGTGACCGGCGATCTCGTTGCCGGCGTCGTGCAACGCCTTTACGGCGGCGGGCCATTTCTGCACCGCCAGCCCGTTGACGTCGACGGTGGCGCGCACCTTGTTGCGCTCGAGCACTTCGAGGATGCGCCAGATGCCGGCATTGCCGCCGTAATTGGCGTGGCTGAGCGAGACCAGATTCACTTCCTTGCCCTTGCTCTTCTTGAAATGCCCGCCGTGCGTGAATGCCTCGAACGCCACCGTCAGCGTGGCGCAGATTTTCTTGCCCTCGGGCCATTCGATTTTCGGACGCATGCAAAATCCCTTTCGTTAAACGACAAAAAAGCCGCCGGTGATGGCGTCATGATAGAATTGCGCGGCGGCGGGCGCGATGCCGACCGGCAGGCCGGGCTCGGGCTTGGTGTAGGTGTGAACGCCCGCTCCCATGCGCATCACGTGCACGCGCGGCGCAGGCTGCATCGCCTGGAACATCGGGATGATGACCTCGCGATAGACTTCCGGCGAGTGGTCGCGGCTGTCCTTCGAGATCACGAACAGATAGGGCGGCACGGGCTTCACGCCCGGCCCGCTGAGCGGACGCGTATAGCTGAGGTAATGCGCCACGAGCTTGTCCGTCTCCGCGTCGCTCAGCTTCAGCCGCGCCGCCGCCGCCCGCGCGGCGGCTTCCAGCGCGCCGACGATGTTGTGGGTGATCATGTATTCGGCCTTGAACTGCGGGCGCTTTTTGGCGACGTCCCAGGCATCGAGGACTTCTTCCATCAGCCAGGGCAGCCGCATCAGCGCCTGCGGGCCTTCCTGGCCGAGCGCCTCGGAGCCGCGGTAGCGCGCGAGATCGCGCCAGGTGCGGATGTAGAGATCGTTGAACGGGTCCTTCCACGACTCGTCGCTCTTCGGCGCGGCGGCCGCAAAGCCTTCGATCTTGCCGACGTGGCCGCCCCACTGGTGCTTCTTCTCGTTGATGTAGCCGAAGCTCGAATTCTCGATTGCGATCACGCCGGCGATGTTCGGCACGCGCTGGGTGAGCATCGAGACATAGGGGCCGCCGGTCGAATGGCCGTGCACATAGACGGAGAATTCGCCGACCGGGAAATGCCGACGGCAGGCTTCCTTCATGCCTTCCTCGAACGCGACGGGCCACGACGCCATGCGGTCGTAGAAGCGTGAGCCGGGCTTGGCGCGCGCGGAGGTGCGGGTGCCGTATTTCATGCGCTTGCCGGCGTCGCGCACGATCTCGTACTGATCCGGCGTGACATGTTCGCCCCGCTGCCAGATCGGCGTGCGCACAGTGCCGTCGGCATGGATGGTGTCGCCCGGCCAGTCGCGGCTGTCGTCATCGAGATAGAGCCGGCCGGGGAAGGTCATGGTGACGACCTTGAAGCCGAATTTCTCCGCGAACAGCAGCGAGAATTTTTCCATCGACTTGAAGTCGCCGGCGCCGCCATGCAGGAGGAAAATGCCGACCTTGTTGCCATCGGCCCCGCGCGTGATCCGCGCCGCCGGCTGCGGCTCGTAGACCCGCACGCCGATGTCCCAGTCGAGCCCGAGCGCGGAGAGGCGGAAAATGTCCTCGGATTCTTTCACTTCACCCGCTGGCTTTGCCAGCACCGCGTCGGATGTGGCCAGCACCTGCTCGCGCGACCAGGTGGCGGGGGGGTGCCAAACTTGCGTAGCGTGGTCGGACAGGATGGACATCGGCTCACCTCTATCGCGCGTACTTGCTCAGTCCTCATGCTGAGGAGGCCGCAAAGCGGCCGTCTCGAAGCATGGCCACACGCGCTGGAGCAACAACTCTGCATTTGCGGCCCATGCTTCGAGACGCGGCCTTCGGCCGCTCCTCAGCATGAGGGCGGAATGCGTGGCGGCATTCGGCCTCACACCACAAAATACCCTTCCTGGATCGCCTTCACATAGAACTCCGCCACCGGCGGGGCGACGCCTAGCGGCAGGCCGGGCTCCGACTTGTTGTAGGTGTGAACGCCGGCGCCCCATTTGACCACGCGCACTTTCGGTGCCGGATCGAGCTGCGCGAACATCGGCAGCACCACCTCCTGGTAGACTTCCGGCGAGTGATCGCGGCTGTCCTTGGTGATGCAGAACAGCACCGGCGGCACCGGCTTGGCGCCCGATCCGGTCTGCGGATAAGGGAAGCCGAGATAGTGCTTGACCAGCGCTTCGGTCTCATCCGCGGGCATCTTCAGCCGCCCCGCGACGGCGCGCGCGGCGGCTTCGAGCGAATCGCGGATATTGTGCGTGATCACGTACTCCGCCTTGAACTGCGGGCGCGCCTTCACCTTGTCCCAATAATCGAAAATCTCCTCCATCAGCCAGGGCAACCGCATCAAGGCCTGCGGGCCTTCCTGGCCGAGCGCCTCCGGCCCCGCGTAGCGCGCGCGGTCGCGCCAAGTGCGGATGTAGAGTTCGTTGAACGGATCGGTGCGCGGCGCTTTCTTTTTGGTCACGCGCTCGAAGCCCGCGATCTTGCCGAGCGCGCCTGACCAGTTGTGCTGCTCTTCCTGGATGAATCCGAACGGCGAATTCTCCACCGCGATCATGCCGGCGACATTGGGTACGCGCTGCGAAATGAAAAACACCATCGGCCCACCGGTAGAGTGGCCGGTGAGATAGATCGAATAGTCGCCTTCCGGAAAATGCCGGCGCATGGCGTCCTTCATGCCGGCCTCGAACGCCACCGGCCACGCCGCCATGCGGTCGTAGAAGATGGTGCCGGGCTTGGCGCGGGCGACCGTGCGGGTGCCGTAGCGCATGCGCATGGTGGTATCGCGGACGACCTCGTACTGGTCGGGGGTGATGCGCTCGCCGGTGAGCCAGATTGGCGTGCGCACGGTACCGTCCGAATGGATGGTGTCGTCGGGCCAGTCGCGCTTGGCATCGTCGAGATAGAGCCGGCCGGGAAACGTCATCGCCACGGCCTTGCAGCCGAATTTTTCAGCGAACAATTTCGCCATCGGCTCCATCGATTTGAAATCGCCGGAGCCGCCGTGCAGCAAAAAGATGCCGATCTTCTTGCCGTCCGCGCCGCGCGCGATCTGTGCGGCATCGGCGGGCTCGTAGACGGTGACGCCCATGTCCCAGTCGAGCCCGAGCGCGTTGATGCGGAAAATGTCTTCGGCTTGGCGCAGCGGCAGACTGGGTTTGGCCAGGATCGCGTCGGAACGCGCGAGGATGTCCTCGCGCGCGATGCTTTCCGGCGGCTCCCAGCCGCTGAATTTCGGTGCAACATTCATGGCATCACTCCTCCGGCAGCACCAGGCAGGCGTCGGGTTTGGCGTGGACCGTGATCGCGCGGCCGGGAGTTAGGTCGGCCTCGCGGTTGAGCAGGCATTGCAGCTTGATCTCGCCGCAGCGTAGCTCGGCTTCCACCGCCACGCCCGCGAAAATTGCGAAGGTCAGCGTGCCGTCGAAGGCGTTCACCGGCGCCGCGCCGGTATCCAGCGGCGGCTGTGTCGACAGGTCTTCCGGGCGGATGCTGACGCGCACCTTGGCGCCGGCTGCGAGTGTGCGGCTCGGATCGATGCCGACGATGCGGCCGAGCGGTGTCGTCACGCCGAGCCGGCCGCTCGCCGCGTCGACATCGGCAACGGTGCCGGCGATCAGGTTGGTGGTGCCGAGAAACTGCGCGGTGAAGACGTGGCGCGGATAGCGGTAGATATCGAGCGGGCGGCCGCGTTCGACGATGCGGCCGTCTTTCATCACCACGATCCAGTCCGACATCGCGAGCGCTTCGGCCTGATCGTGGGTGACGTAGATCGAGGACAGCCCGATCTGGCGCTGGATGCGGCGCAACTCGCTGCGCATCTCGACCCGCAGGCGGGCGTCGAGATTGCTCAGCGGCTCGTCGAACAGCAGCACCTGCGGCCGTCCCACCATGGCGCGCGCGATGGCGACGCGCTGCTGCTGCCCGCCCGAGAGCCGCGGCGCCGGCCGCTCGGCGAGATGCGCAAGCTGCACGGTTTCCAGCGCTTCCATCGCGAGCCGCTTGCGCTCGGCCTTGTTCATGCGCTGGCCTTCGAGCGCATAGGCGACGTTCTCGATCACCGTCATGTGCGGCCAGATCGCGTAGGACTGGAACACCATGCCGAGATTGCGCCGGTGCGGCGGCACGAAAGTGCCGGCCTCGACGTCGACCACGGTGCGGTCGCCAATCGTGATACGCCCGCCCTGCGCGCGTTCGAGCCCGGCGACGCAGCGCAGCGTCGTGGTCTTGCCGCAGCCCGACGGCCCGAGCAGCGTCACGACTTCGCCCGGCCCGACCTCGAAGTCGATGCCGTCAACCGCCGTGACGATCTCGTTGTGCGCGGTGAAGGTCTTGGTCAGTCCCTCGACGCGGATCATCATATCTGCTCCTGCACGCCGAAGCGGCGGCCGATCAGATAGGCGATCGAGGACAGCGCCATCAGCACGAGGAACATCAGCACTCCGAAGGCGGCGAGCAGGAGAAACGAGCCTTCCTCCCACAGATCGAAGATGACGACGGCGGCGGTGCGGTTCTGCGAACGCGCCAGCATCAGCGCGATGGTCAGCTCGCGATAGGCGTGCACCATAACCCAGAACCAGGCGGCGAGCAGCCCCGGCTTCAGCAGCGGCAGCACCACCTTGAAGAAATTGCGCCCCCAGGACACACCGGCCACTTGCGCCGCCTCGTCAAGTTCGCTGTGGATCGCCATCATCGAGGA
>DATATK010000227.1:0-20703 GCA_036268825.1 Rhizomicrobium sp.
GGAACGTATGATGAACTCCGAAGGCCGTACCGAACGGATCGTTGCCGGGCTTGAGAAGTATTTCGACGATTGCAACGGCTTGGTGAATGACCACATCGAGGACGCTCATCGGAATGGCGATCATCTGCGGGCGGTGCTGAACGTGTTGAAGACAGGCACGCAGATTGCGGGCGTCATCGCGCGACTCGAAGCGCAGGCGTCACGAAATTCGGAAAAACGCGGTTCAATTCCGCAATAATCTTGCCATACCTTCGTGGAGCACCTCGCGGCAATACCAATCGACTGCGGCACGGCCGATACACGGCGAAGAACCTCAAGCTTCGCCGCGAGACCGCTGCCGTGTTGCGCGCGATGCGGGCCGCCGTAGCGGAAGCCAAGCTGCATCTCGCCATTCTCCGCGCCGAGGATTTGACCCGGATTTCGCACCTGCGATACTCCAGCCGCCCTGGAGACGATGATGGACAAGACCCCCAAAGCTTGGGCCGCGCTCGCCGCGAAGGAATTGAAGACCCGCCCGCTCGAGAGCCTCACCTGGCAGACGCCGGAGGGCTTCGCCGTGAAGCCGCTCTACACGGCGGCGGATCTCGAGGGGATGGATGCGGACACGCTGCCCGGCCTGATGCCGTTCACCCGCGGCGTGCGGGCGACGATGTATGCGGGCCGGCCGTGGACGGTGCGCCAGTATGCGGGCTTCTCGACGGCGGAGGAGTCCAACGCGTTCTACCGCAAGAACCTGGCGGCGGGGCAGATGGGCTTGTCGGTGGCGTTCGATCTGGCGACGCATCGCGGCTACGACAGCGATCATCCGCGCGTGGCGGGCGATGTCGGCAAGGCCGGTGTGGCGATCGATTCGGTGGAGGATGCGAAGATCCTGTTCAGCGGCATCCCGCTGGACAAGATGAGCGTGTCGATGACGATGAACGGCGCGGTCATTCCGATCCTGGCGAACTATATCGTCGCGGCGGAAGAGCAGGGCGTGCCGCCCGAGAAATTGTCCGGCACGATCCAGAACGACATCCTCAAAGAGTTCATGGTGCGCAACACCTATATCTATCCGCCCGCGCCCAGCATGCGCATCGTCGCCGACATCATCGAATACACGGCGAAATTCATGCCGAAATTCAACTCGATCTCGATCAGCGGCTATCACATGCACGAAGCCGGCGCGACCGCCGTGCAGGAGCTTGCGTTCACGCTGGCGGACGGCATCGAATATGTCCGCGCCGCCAAGGCCAAGGGGCTGGACGTGGATGCATTCGCGCCGCGGCTGTCGTTCTTCTTCGGCATCGGCATGAACTTCTTCATGGAAGTCGCCAACCTGCGCGCGGCGCGGCTTCTGTGGTCGCGGATCATGGACGGGTTCGGCGCGAAGAATCCCGAAAGCCTGATGCTGCGCACCCATTGCCAGACCAGCGGCGTCTCGCTGACCGAGCAGGACCCCTACAACAATATCGTTCGCACCACGATAGAAGCGCTGGCCGCCGTGCTGGGCGGCACGCAGTCGCTGCACACCAACTCGTTCGACGAGGCCATCGCGCTGCCCACCGAATTCTCGGCCCGCATCGCGCGCAACACCCAGCTCATCCTGCAGCACGAGAGCCAGGTGACGCGCACCGTCGATCCGCTCGGCGGCTCCTATTATGTCGAGGCGCTGACCCACGCGCTCGCCACGCATGGCCAGGCGATCATCGACGAAGTCGAGGCGATGGGCGGCATGACCAAGGCGGTCGAGGCCGGCATCCCCAAGCTCAAGATCGAGGAAGCGGCGGCGCGCAGGCAGGCGCGGGTGGATCGCGGCGAGGACGTCATCGTCGGCGTCAACAGGTTCGAGCCGGAGACCGTCGACCGCATCGAGGTGCGCGACATCGACAATGCCGGCGTGCGCGACAGCCAGATCGCGCGGCTGAAACAGATCAAGGCGACGCGCGATCCCGCCAAACTCGCCGCCGCACTGGACGCGCTGGAGAAAGGCGCGGCGGGCACCGGCAATCTTCTGGCGCTCGCGGTGGACGCGGCGCGCGCGCGCGCAACGGTGGGAGAGATTTCGCAAGCCATGGAAAAGACCTTCGGCCGCCATCGCGCGGAAATCCGCTCGATCTCGGGCGTCTATGGCGGCGCCTATGAAGGCGATAACGCCTTCGCCGCGATCCGCGGCGACGTGGAGGACTTCGCGAAGGCAGAGGGAAGGCGCCCGCGCATGCTCGTCGCCAAGATGGGCCAGGACGGCCACGACCGCGGCGCCAAGGTCATCGCCACCGCCTTCGCCGATCTCGGCTTCGACGTCGATATCGGCCCGCTGTTCCAGACGCCGGACGAAGTGGCGAAAGACGCGGTGGAAGCCGACGTCCACGTCGTCGGCATCTCCAGCCAGGCCGCGGGCCACAAGACGCTGGTGCCGATGCTGATCGACGCGCTGAAGGCGCGGAAGGCGGGAGACATATTGGTCGTGGTCGGCGGCGTGATCCCGGCGCAGGACTACGCGTTCCTGGAGAACGCCGGCGTCGCCGCCATCTTCGGCCCCGGCACCAATATCCCGGACGCGGCGCGGAAGGTACTCAAGTTGATCCGTACACGGAAGATAGACGCGGCGGCGGAGTAGGCTCTTCGAGTGACCCCCTCCGTCTGTCTCGCTTCGCTCGCCATCCACCTCCCCCGTAAACGGGGGAGGATAAATGCGGCTCGGCTTTCGAAGATAGCGCTTTGTTATCCTCCCCCGCATCAGCGGGGGAGGTGGACGCCGAGCGAAGCGATGGCGGACGGAGGGGGTAAGTCGGTGGAATGCAAAGGTAGTCGGCAATGAACATCACCCTCATCGGTCCAGGCGCCATCGGCGGCACCGCGGCCATCGCACTGGCGGAGGGCGGCGTGTACGATCTGACGATCTGCGCCAATCAGGCGTTCGATCAGCTCGTCTGGACGCGTTCGGACTCCGGCGAGGAACGTTCGTTTCCCGCGAAAGTGGTGACGCAGCCGCGCGATGTCGCGCCCGCCGACTGGGTGCTGCTGGCGGTGAAGTCGCACCAGACGGAGTCGGCGGCGGAGTGGCTGCGCGCGGCGGTCGGGCCCGCCACCAAACTGGCGGTGCTGCAGAATGGCGTCGAGCATCGCGAACGGGTTGCGCCATATATCCCGAAGTCGGCGCAGATCGTGCCCGTCGTCGTACAGCTCCCCGCCCAGCGCACCGCGCCGGGGCGGATCGCGACTTATGGTCCGGCGCTGTTCATCGTCGGCGACGATCCGGCATCGCGCGAGTTCGCGGCGCTGTTCGACGGTAGCTTTATGAAGGTGCAATGCGACAACGACTTCCGCACCCGCGAATGGGAGAAGCTGTGCATGAACGCGGCGGGCGGTTCGCTCGTCACCTTGACGATGGATCCGGACTGCATCGCCACCGTGCCCGGCATGCGCGACCTGTGCCGGGACATCGTGGCGGAATGCGTCGCGGTCGGCCGCGCGGAGGGCGCAAAGTTCGACGACGCGTTCGCGGACAACCTCGCCAACATGCTTGCCGCGCGGCGGAACAATCGCGGCAACTCGATGTTCTACGACAGGCGCGACGGCAAGCGTCTGGAATGGGACGCGCGCAACGGCGTCATTGCGCGGCTGGGCGCGAAGCACGGCATCGCCACGCCGCTGAGCGCTATGCTGGTTCCTCTGTTACGAGCCCTTGATCCGAAGGCGTGAGCGGCTCGCGCCCGACGCCGATCAAGCGGAACGCGAATGGCGCGATGGCGGTGATGTAGAAGCCCAGCATCCCGTCCGCGATCGCGCTCCCCACGTTCGGGGGCAGCGCCACCAGCACTTTGCCCAGCGCGATCTGCAACCCGAACAATCCGGCGATGCCCACGATGCCGAGCACGATGCACACCCACCACGCGGGCCGCTTCGGCTGTTCCGGCATCGCGCGATGGTTGAGGATCGTGCCGGTATAAGCGCCGAGGAAGAAGAACAGCGTGTTCTCCGTGTCCACCGGATATTTCGGCAGCGGCCACGTGTACCAGATCGCCGCGAACAGCGCACCGAAAGCAAGGAAGTGGACCGCTTTGGGCAGCCGCCGCCACCAGGTAAATGCCGGACCGAGCAGCACGGCGAGCAGGAACAAGCCGCCGATGCCGAGCGCCAATCCGGTGAGAACGTCGTCCACGTCGTGCACCGCGAGATAGAGCCGGCTGAGCGAAACACCCGCGGTGAGGATCGCCGCGGCGATCCATGCCCAGGGCCGCCGGATCTCATAGGCGAGCCAGAACCACATCGCGGCCGCGACCTGCGCATGCCCGCTCGGCCGCCCATAGGAGCCGGCGACCTTTTGCGGATCGATTTGCAACGCAACCGGCGGGCGCGGGTCCTGCCAGTAATCCTTGAGCCAGCCGTTGAGGATCGCGGCGATCACGATCACCAGCGCCAGCCGCATGAACAGGCTGCGGTCCCAGAACCAATAGACCAGCGGCAGGAAGATCAGGAAGAACGGCGTGTAGCCGAGGAATGTGAACGCGTCCGCGACTTGCGTCGCGTGCGGGCTGCGAAACGGCAGCACCCAGGTCATGTCGTGCAGGAAGTGGTACATGCGGTGGCCCCCAAGCCGTTATACGACGGACTTACCCCCTCCGTCTGCCTCGCGCTACGCGCTCGTCATCCACCTCCCCCGCTAACGCGGGGGAGGATAGACGCGGAACGACCGTTGAAGGTGGCGCTTTGTTATCCTCCCCCGCGTTAGCGGGGGAGGTGGACGCGGAGCGAAGCGATGGCGGACGGAGGGGGTAACTCGGAGCGCCTCTACCGGCTCCCCACCTTCAACTCCGTAATCGTCGCGCTCACCGTGCCCCAGCTGAGCGCGCTCCACAGTTTCACGGCGACGACGAAATGTCCGTTCGGCGCGCCGGGCGCCGGGATGTCGGCGAAGTCGGCGTACATGGGCGGCAGGGCTTTGCCCTCCTTGACGATCTTCTGTTTGTAGCCGGCGATCTGGTTGTAGTGGATCTGGCAGTTGTGCGCCGTGCCGCTCCACACGCCCGGCACTTTCACCGCCTCGTCCTTGATATAGCTGAACGTCACGTCGTAGCGCCGCCGCCCGTCGAACACCTGCACGCCCGTGCCGCACGGGTTCTTCGCATCCGCCTTGACGCCCGCGAAGATCGAGGAGATCGCGCTCATCGGATCGATGGCGCCTTTCTTCTGTTCTTCGCTGACCGGATATTTGGTCATATTATAGGGAGGGTCCGCGAAGGTCGTGCCGATGTCCTTCTCGAACGTCACCTTCACGCGCTGCGTCTTGCTGTTGTGGTCCTGCGAGTAGGAATCGTAGAGCACGGGCGTGATCGCGTGCGGGGCGATGGCGCCGTTGACCGTGGCGTCGATGATCGAGTTCCAGAACAGGCTGACCACGCCGCTGGTTTCGAAATGCATCTTGGCGTCGTAAGCATCGGGCGCGAACTTGCCTTGGTATTCGGTATGGCCGAACGAGATTCCCCAGAAGGCGATGGAGTAGGCGACGCTCAACGTGGCGTCCTTCGCGGGCGCCTCGGCCCGGGCGGGGGCGGCGAAAGCGAGGCCGGCGAGGAGGACTGCGGCGATGCGGGCATTGGGCATGAGCGACTCCGGGGCACTTCTCGATTAGCTTATGCAGCGCGTCTGTGTTGCGCGGGGGCACTATAGGTATCGTGGCCATGATGGTCCAAATATGACGGAGCGGAAGGTAAAGGCAGCGGACGCGATACGCGCCGGCGACCGCCGGGCTTTGGCGCGCGCCATCACCTTGGTGGAGTCCACGCGGCCGGCCGATCGTGAAATCGCCGAAAGCCTTTTGACCGAACTCCTGCCCGATACGGGCCGCGCGATGCGGATCGGGATTTCCGGCGCGCCGGGCGCGGGCAAGTCCACCTTCATAGAGGCGTTCGGCCAGCACCTGACGGGGCAGGGCAAGACCGTCGCGGTGCTGGCGGTCGATCCCTCGTCGCGCCGCTCCGGCGGCTCGATCCTGGGCGACAAGACGCGCATGGAGAAACTGGCGCGCGATCCCGGCGCCTTCATCCGCCCGTCGCCGGCGGGCGAGACCTTGGGCGGCGTCGCACGGCGCACGCGCGAGGCGATGCTGCTGGTGGAAGCGTCCGGCTTCGACGTGGTGCTGGTGGAGACGGTCGGCGTCGGCCAATCCGAAACCGCCGTGGCCGACATGGCGGACCTCTTCGTGCTGCTCGTGCCGCCGGGCGGCGGCGACGATCTGCAAGGCATCAAGCGCGGCGTGATGGAGCTCGCCGACCTCGTGCTCATCACCAAGTCGGATGGCGACCTGTTGCAGGCCGCCAATCGCGCTGCAGCGGATTATCACGCGGCGCTGCATCTGATGCGCCCGAAATATTCCGGCGCATCGGTGGACGTTCTGAAGGTCTCGGCGTTGCTCGGCGAGGGAATCGGCGAGGCGCAAAACGCGATGGAGCGGATTCACGAGTCGCTCAGCCAAACCGGACAATTGAAGAAGTTGCGGGAAGACCAATTGCGGCGCTGGTTCTGGAGCGAGGTGCAATCCGCGCTTCACGAAGAGTTGCTCGCGCGCGAAGATCTGGCCTCGGAGGCGCAGAAACTGGAGGCTTCCACGGTCGCCGGACATGCGTTGCCGTTTGCGGCGGCGCGGTCTCTTTTTCGCCGCATTTTTGCCGCTTGACCGCGAAGTTCCGCGCGCCTATCAGCGCGCTCGCTTCGCCGCCGCACAGCGTGCGCACGCGAGCGCTCCGCTTCCCAAACGACAGGTGCCGCATGACGTCCATTACCGAATTGATCGGCGGCACATCCGGCCCGCCGATCGTCATCGATCGCACCGTGGCGCTCACGCGCGAGATGACGGCGAAGGCATACGCGTATTGGAAGAGCGTGCGCGGCGCCCGCGCGATGCCGGCGCGCAAGGACATGACGCTGCCGGGCATGCGCGAGTTCCTGCGCCACATCGCCTTCGTCGAGCTGCGCCCGATGGCGGATGGCCGCACCGCCTTCTTCGTCCGGCTCGCGGGCGACAAGATCGAGAATGTCTTCGGCTCGATCACCGGCAAGACGCTGAACGAGTTCCTGCCCACTGCGCTGGAGGCGCGCTGGCGGCTGGTGTTCGAGGCGGCCCTCGAAGCCCGAGCCCCGGTCCGGATCGCGTCCCGCGTCGTGTTCGGGGGCAAGGAGTACCTGGCTTCGGAGGTCTTGATGGCGCCGCTGGGGGACGGGGAGCGGGTGACCATGTTGTTCGCGGCCCTGGACGTCTGGCCGGCCGTGGGGGCGGAACCCGAGGCCAACGGCAAGGGTGCTTGACCAGCCCGCCGGGCTTCCTTATGAGGACCCCTCTTTTTCCGGGACGAATACCATGGCACGCCGCTGCGAACTCACGGGTAAGGGCACCCAAGTCGGCCACAATGTGAGCCACGCCAACAACAAGACGAAGCGGGTCTACCGCCCGAATCTCCAGCACATCTCGTTCGCCAGCGAGGCCCTGGGCAATTCCTACAAGCTCAAGGTCAGCATGAACGCGCTGCGCAGCGTGGACCGGAACGGCGGCATCGACGTCTTTTTGCTGAAGGCAAAGGACAGCGCGCTTTCCATCAAAGCTTTGCGGCTTAAGCGCTTGATCGCCAAGAAGAACAAGGCGACGGCCGAAGCTGCTTAACAGCCGTTAGCCCCGATTTTTCCGCTTTGCGGCCGAATCAAGGCATGGCGCGTGCACCAAATCCCCTGTAGTGTCTCAAATTGCGCCAGGTCGTTGGGCAAAAGCACCGGCGCGGGGGTAGGGGTGTTGTGTCTGTTTTCGAATCGGGCGTACCCGCCAATCCAAGGATTGGCGTAAGGCATTCCATGGCGGATGCCAGCATGGGCAGCTTGGGCGGCGTTCACGCCGGCCGCGCTCGGAGCGAATCGCTGAGCGGCCGGATCGCCGGCGTCTTCGGGGCGGGGCTACGGCTCATCGTCCCGGTGGCGCTGCTGCTGGTCACGGGCGCCGCGGCGTTCCTCTACAGCAATGTGCCGGTAACATGGCTGACCGGCCCCGGCGACGCTTGGCTCACCATGGGACAGGTCCTGCTGCCGGTGACATTCCTCGCCGTCCACCTGACCAACCGCCGTTACGGCCCGGCCTATGCCGCCGCCCAGGTTGTCCTCGCCGGGATCGTCGGCATCGCCGCCTTCCAGGCCGTCCATTCCCAGATCGCCGCCATGGCCGGGCTTACGCTGCCCAGCGCGCGCGAGACCTTCGGCTTCGGCCTCGGTCTTCTGCTGGCGCAACTCTCGTCGGTCTTCGTCTTCGACCGCACCCGTGGCCCGCGGTGGTGGAGCGGTCCGCTGTTCGCCTCGCTCTGGGCGGCGATGGTGCTGTGCTTCGTCTCCTATCCGGCGGCCTATGCGGGCACGGATGCCGATTGGATCAACCACATGTTCGTCAACCTGTGGCTGGCCGCCGGCGCGGGCGTGGTGCTGCTGATCCCCTACTGGATGTGCCGCGCCGTGGTGCAGCCGCTGTCGGGCTTCAACGGGTACTAAGCTGCCGATATCGCTTGCGGGAAATTGAACACTTTCGCCGGGTCGAGTGTGTTCTTCACAGCCACCAGCGCGTCCAGATTGCCGCCGTAGTAAGCCTCTCGCCAATCGGCGAGCGAAGGATCGGGGAAGTTCTGGTAGGCGCCGCCCTGCGAGAACGGCAGCACTGCACGGTAGAAATCGTCCTGCCAGCGATGGGCGCGTTCCATGATCGCAGGATTGAAGTTGTCCCACGCCGTCCAGTAAAGCCCGACCACCATCAGCCATTCGCTGCTGCGATGGACGAAGGCGGTGTCCTCCGGCTTGAGCGCGTTGACCGCCTTGCCCGTCTGGAAGAAGCGCAGGTCGCAATTGCCCGCCACGCCCGGCCAGCGGTTCAGGAATTCCTTGAAGCCGGTCAGCAGCGGCCCGGTCGGCACCGGCGTTTTCACGAAAGCCGATCTCTCTTGATAATAAGTAGGGGCCGCTGGCTCGGCGAGGAAGTCCTGGCCTTTCCAATACGGCAATTCTTCGACCGTGGATTCGGTGGGCGGGGGAACCTGTTTGAGAAGCGCGGCGAGCTCCGCCTTGCTGCCTTTGAGTTGACCGAGCAGGTCGATCTTGATGCCCTTGTAGGGGGAATCGCGCTTCGGATTGACGCTGACGATCGAGACGCGGCTGCCCAGCGTGTCCGGCCCGGCCGCCAGCGCTTCCATGAGTGCGAGCGCGACGTTGTGGTCCGCGGTTTCCCAGATCATCTCGAAGACGGTGACCATGTCCGGCGCTGGTGCGGTCTTGATCGAGAACGACGTGCTGATGCCGAAATTGCCGCCGCCGCCGCCACGGCACGCCCAGAACGGCAGGACGTTCTGCGTCGGACTCATGCTGAGCACGCCGCCATCGGCTTTCACCAGTTCGGTCTCCGCAACCTGGTCGCAGGCGAGCCCATATTGGCGCATGTCGAAGCCGATGCCGCCGCCCAACAGGAACGCCGCCGCGCCGACGCTCGGGCAGCGGCCATGGGTGAGCGTGGCGTTGGCCCGGGCGAGCGCGTCATAGACGCGGTCGTTGACGGCGCCGCCCGCGACGGTGACGATTCCGGTCGCGGCGTCGAACCGGACGTCGTTCATCAGCCGCATATCGATCATCAGGCCGCGCGTGGTGGAATAACCGGCATAGGAATGGCCGCCCGAACGGGTGATGAGCGGGATCGCGTTCTCACGCGACCAGCGGATCGCGGTGGCCACGTCCTCGGTGTTCTCGCAGCGCGCGATGCCGGCGGGCAGGTTGGCTTCGTAAACCAGGTTGTCGGGGAGGGCGAGCTTCAGGTAATCGGGATGGCCCGGCCGGACGACCCGCATCTTGCTCGCCAGCTCGGCCCACGCCGCCGGCGTCGGCTCGTGCCGCGGGACGAGGCGCAGGAGCGGCCTGGCATGGGCCGCATTGCCCAGCGCAAGCGCCGTGGCGGACGACGCGGCCAGGAAGCCGCGGCGGCTCAGAAGCGTAGATTTCGCCATTGTTTCCCCCAAGTATTCGACGCCGAATCGAAAAAGATGACCAAGTATAGGAGGAACTCTTTTCTTTCTTCCAGTAATCCCTGTCATCCCCCGCCGAGCGAAGCGAGGGAAAGGGGACCCAGGTCGAACGTCCAATACCGGTTTTATCGGTCCACCTGGGGTCCCCTTTCCTTCGCGCGCAACCGCGCGCTCAGCCGGAGACGACAATGTCGTGTGGGAAGAGGATCAACTAAGCCGCGCGCACTCTGCGTCTCGGTCCAGTCCGGTGCTGGCCCGGGTGCGCGTTGTGGGCCTTCTCTTCGACGAACAGGGAGATCAGCTGGTCGGTCATCGCGCCGCCGAGTTGTTCGGCATCGACGATGGTGACGGCGCGGCGATAGTAGCGCGTCACGTCGTGCCCGATGCCGATGGCGACGAGTTCGACGGACGACTTGCCTTCGATCTCGTCGATGACATGGCGCAAATGGCGTTCGAGATAGTTGCCGGCGTTGACCGACAGGGTGGAATCATCGACCGGCGCACCGTCGGAGATCACCATCATGATCTTGCGCTGTTCGGGGCGGTTGACGAGGCGGCTATGCGCCCACATCAGCGCCTCGCCGTCGATATTCTCCTTGAGCAGGCCCTCGCGCATCATCAGGCCGAGGTTCTTCCGCGCCCGGCGCCACGGTTCGTCCGCGGCCTTGTAGACGATGTGGCGCAGATCGTTGAGGCGGCCGGGATGGGGCGGCTTGCCGTCCGCGATCCATTTCTCGCGGGACTGTCCGCCCTTCCAGGCGCGGGTGGTGAAGCCGAGCACTTCGGTCTTCACCGCGCAGCGCTCCAGCGTACGCGCCAGGATGTCGGCGCACATCGCGGCCACCATGATGGGTCGGCCGCGCATCGAGCCGGAATTGTCGAGCACCAGGGTCACGATCGTGTCGCGGAAAGTCATGTCCTTCTCGCGCTTGTAGGAGAGCGGGTACATCGGATCCATGATGATCCTCGGCAGGCGCGAGGCGTCGAGCAGGCCTTCCTCGAGGTCGAATTCCCAGGAACGGTTCTGCTGCGCCATCAGCCAACGCTGCAGCTTGTTCGCCAGCCGCGCGACGACGCCTTGCATCGCCTGGAGCTGCTGGTCGAGGAAATTGCGAAGGCGGCCAAGTTCGTCCGGATCGCAGAGTTCGGTCGCGGAGACCATCTCGTCGAACAATGTGGTGTGGATGCGGTAGCCCCATTCGTCCTGGTGCGCGAACGGCTGCTCGGGACGCCACGGTTTGGTGCCTTCGTCGGTTTCCTGCTGCTCGGAAGCTTCCGACATCTGGTCGGACTGCATCTCGGCGGCGACGTCTTCGCCTTCCTCGCCGTCGCTCTCGCTGAGTTCGGCTTCGGCGGATTCGGATTGGCTTTCGCTGTCGCTCTCGCCCCCTTCCTCGGATTGCGGCTCGGGCTCGCCGGATTCGTCCTCGCCTTCGCTCTCGGATTCCTCGCCGACATCTTCGCCCATTTCGAGATCGCGCAGGATCACGCGGGTAAGCTTGGCGAACGCCTTCTGGTCGCGCATCGCGGATTCGAGCTTCACGAGGTCCTTGCCCGCGCGCTCCTCGATCCACGGCCGCCACAGATCGACAGCGTGTTTCACGCTCTCCGGCGGAGCGGCGCCTGTCAGCTTCTCGCGCACGATGAGGCCCAGCGCATCGGCGAGCGGCGCTTCGGTGCGGTCGCGCGCCTTGGCGAGGCCCTTGGTGTTGAGCCGGGATTCAAGATTGGCAGTGAGGTTCGCCGCCACGCCCATCATCGCATTGGCGCCGATCGCCTCGACACGCGCCTGCTCAGCGGTTTCGAACACTGCCGCGGCATCGGCCGATTGCGGGCGGTATTGATCGTGAAGACTGTCTTCGTGATAGGCGCGGCGCAGCGCATAGGCATCGCCCTGGCCGCGCACGATCGCGATCTCGTTCGGCGGCAAGTTGCGCGAGGGCAAGGGCAGCCGCGCCTTGAGCCCTTTGAGGGCGGGCGGCTCGGCCGAGAAATTGACCTCAAGCTCCGGCTCGCCCGCGAGCGCGCGGACCGAAGCTGTCACCGCTCGTTTGAACGGTTCGGCGGGGTTTTCCGGTTTCACGAGGCCGCACCAAAAGAAAACTTGTCATGGCCCGCGAATGCGGGCCACCCAGGTGACGCTTCCGAGATGGTGCAGAACCCAACTGGGTGGCCCGCATTCGCGGGCCATGACACTGGGGGTTTCACGCCACCAACACCTTCGCGGCGCTTTCGGGCAATTCCTCGCCGAACGCGCGCTGGTAGAACTCGGCCACGCTGGCGCGTTCCAGCTCGTCGCATTTGTTGAGGAAGGTGACGCGGAAGGCGAAGCCGACATCGCCGAAGATCTCGGCGTTCTCCGCCCAGGTGATGACGGTGCGCGGGCTCATCACGGTGGACAGATCGCCGTTGATGAAGGCGTTGCGCGTCATGTCGGCGACGCGGACCATCGCGCCGATCTTCTTCTTGTCGTAATCCGGCACCTTGGCGAGCACGATCTCGACTTCCTCGTCGTGTGGCAGATAATTGAGTGTCGTGACCACGTTCCAGCGGTCCATCTGGCCCTGGTTGATCTGCTGCGTGCCGTGATAGAGGCCGGTCGTGTCGCCGAGGCCGATCGTGTTGGTGGTCGAGAACAGGCGGAACGCCGGATGCGGGCGGATGACCTTGTTCTGGTCGAGCAGGGTCAGCTTGCCCTGGACCTCCAGCACGCGCTGGATCACGAACATGACGTCCGGCCGGCCCGCGTCATATTCGTCGAAGGTGAGCGCGACGGGATGCTGCAGGCACCACGGCAGCAGGCCTTCGCGGAACTCGGTGATCTGCTTGCCATCTTTCAGCACGATGGCGTCCTTGCCGATCAGGTCGATGCGGCTGATATGGCTGTCGAGGTTGATGCGCACGCAGGGCCAGTTGAGGCGCGCGGCGACCTGCTCGATATGCGTCGACTTGCCGGTGCCGTGATAGCCCTGGATCATCACGCGGCGGTTGAAGGTGAAGCCGGCGAGGATGGCGAGCGTCGTCTCGCGATCGAAGCGGTAGGCGGGGTCGAGGTCGGGCACATATTCATTGCCCTCCTTGAACGCCGGCACCTTCATCTTCGCGTCGAAGCCGAATGTCGCGCGCACGTCGATTGTCGTGTCGGGAATTCCCGACGGTTCGAGGCCTTGAGGCTGCATGTTCATCGAGACTGGATCCGGCTTAGAACTGGGGCGGTATTGTCCGCCGCGTGGCCGGAAGGGCGCTGGAGCCTTTAGGTCAACCCCGAGGCGCGCAACACGCCATAGGCTTTGATAACCTGCTTCAGACGCTCCTCGGCGCCCCGATCGCCGCCGTTCGCGTCGGGATGAAACCGCTTTACCAATTCCTTATACCGCGCCTTGATCTCAAGCAAGGTGGCGGTTGGCTCCAGGCCCAGCGTTTCGAGCGCCACGATCTGCGGCCTGAGCAGCTGCCGCTCCGGCGAGCGCACCTTGGGCTTTTCCGCTACGTCACCGAAGACGCCGAAGCGGTCGACAACGGGGCTGTCATTCCCGTCGCGCATACGCGCCGAGCGCTTGCCGAGCGGCCAGGTGGGGCGATGGCCGGTGATGGCGTCGATCCGGAAGGACTCGATCTCGGCCTCGCTCATGCCGTTGAAATAGTCCCAATGCTCGTTGTGGGCGCGGGCGTGCTCCTGGCAGAACCAGAAATGCTCGTTGAGGTTGGTCCGGCTTTGGGGAACCCGGAAGGCGCCTTCGCCCTTGCAGCCCGCTTTGTCGCAGGCGCGCGGTTGCTTAACGACCGGCCGCGCATCGGGCTTGATGCGCATGTCCTTTCCGAAACGCGGCGTGTAACTGGCTTTTGCCATTTTACGATTATGGGCCCGAAGTCTGAAAAAACAAGAAAACGTATCGCTTGACAGAATGGCCGCCGAGCGCGGAAGAGATTTCGATGACGTTTCACGATCGCATCGCCGAAAAGCTCACCGCCGCCTTCGCGCCGGAGGAACTCGTTGTCACCGATGAGAGCGCGTTGCATGCCGGCCACTCCGGCGCGCGCCCCGAAGGCGAAACACATTTCCGTGTCCGCATCGTCTCGCCGGTGTTCAGCGGCATGAGCCGCGTGGAACGCCAGCGCCGGATCTACGCCGTACTGGCGGACGAATTGCGCGAGCGCGTCCACGCCCTGGCGCTGACGGCGCTGTCACCGGAGGACTAAGGGGAGGGTAATATCTCTTTTTCCGGCGGCGTGATCTTCAGCGCGGTGATCTGGTTTCTCTGCCGCCGCAGGATCTCGAACTGGAAGCCGTGGAAGGTGAAGCGCTGGCGCGCCTCGGGGATCGCGCGGGCTTCGTGGATGACGAGGCCGGCGATGGTGGTGGCTTCGTCGTCGGGCAGGTTCCAGTCCAGGTCGCGGTTGAGTTCGCGGATCGGCGTTCCGCCCTCCACGATGTAGGAGCCGTCGGCCTGCTTGCGCACATTGCCGCGCGCGCCCGGCTGCTGGTCGTCCGGGATGTCGCCCAGGATTTCGTCGAGGATGTCCTCGCGGGTGATGACGCCCTGCAGCGCGCCATACTCGTCCACCACCAGCGCGAAATGCGAGCGCCGGTCGCGGAATGCGTGCAGTTGCTCTTCCAGCGTGGTCGTGTCCGGCACGAACCACGGCTCCTGCATCAGGGACAGGATGTCGAAGCCCTCGAACGAGCCATGGCGGCGCGCATATTCGCTCACCACGTCGCTGGTGCGCAGCACGCCGATGACGTTCTCCGGCGTATCGCGCCACACCGGTACGCGGCTGTGCCCGGCGGCGATCAGCGCGTCGAACAGTTTCTCCGCCGGGAGATCGGCATCGATGGCCATGACTTCCTTGCGGTGGACCACGACGTCGTCGATGGTCAATTCGCGCAGGTCGAGCACGCCGGTCAGCATGTCGCGATGGGCGCGCTCCACATTGCCTTCCTGGTGATGCACCTCGACGGTGCCGCGGATATCCTCATGCGGCTCGACAACGTCGCCGCTTTCTTCCTGCCGCAGCCCGAACAGCCGCAGCACCCGCCAGACGACGTACTGCACGGTTGCGACGACGGGCGCCAAAAGCCACACGAACAGCCGCACCGGCTGCGCCACCGTCAGCGCGAAGCGGTCGGTGCGGGCGATGGCGAGCGTCTTGGGGAGGACCTCGGCGAAGATCAGGATGATCAGGGTCAGCACCACCGCCGAGATGACGACGGCCGTCTGCCCATAGCGCACCGACAGGACCTCGGTGGCGAGCGAGGAGGCGAGGATGTTGACGAAAGTGTTGCCCAGCAGCAGCGAGCCGATCAGCCGCTCGCGGTTTTCGACCAGTTCGTTGACGGTCTTGGCGCGGCGCGAGCCGTCTTTCTCGAGCTGGTGCATCCGCCCGCGCGACACCGCGGTGAGCGCCGTTTCGGATCCGGAGAAGAACCCGGCGGCGAGCAGCAGCACGACGATGAAGCCGGCCGAGAGGAGGACAGTCGTATCCATATTCATATCTTTCAGAACGTAGACTGAAGTCTTATACCCTCCCCTTGAGGGAGGGTAAAAGAGACATTCGCGCGGACTCGCGCTAGCCTCCGCCCCGCGCAGGGGGACACGCGTCATGGAATCTCGGAATATCGGCGGCATCGTCCGCATCGTGGTGCTGGCGCTGGTCGCGGTGGCGATCTGGTGGGCGGCGAAATACGGCCAGTCGGTGCCCACGCCGCTTCCCGCGAATGCCGCCGCGACCGCGTTCTCCGCGGCGCACGCAGAGGTTGTGCTGGCCCGGTTGCTCGGGCCCGAGCGGCCGCATCCGGCGAGCAGCGCCGAGAACACCGCCGTGCGCGCGCGTCTGCTGACCGAACTGGCCGCGCTTGGCGTGAAGGCGACGACCTATCGCGGCGTCGGCTGCGATCAGGCGCCCCGCTATGGCATCGTGGAATGCGGCACGGTCACGGACGTGATCGGCGACGTTGTGCCTGGCGACGGCAAGGCCATCGTGCTCATGGCGCATTACGATTCGGTGCCTGCCGGGCCGGGCGCGGCGGACGATGAGTCCGGCGTCGCCACGGTTCTGGAAACCATCCGCGCGCTCAAGGCGCGGGGCGGGCAGTCGAAGCATCCCATCATCGCGGTGCTCACCGACGGCGAGGAATATGGACTGCTCGGCGCGGCGTCGTTCCTCGACAATCCGGCGCTGAAGGCGCGCGTCGGCGCGGTGATCAATGTCGAGGCGCGCGGCAACCAGGGCCAGAGCCTGCTGTTCCAGACCAGCCCCGGCGACGGGAAGCTGATCGATCTCTATGCCAGAAGCGTCTCGCACTACGCGACGAGTTCGCTCTACGCGGTGATCTACAAGTTCCTGCCCAACGACACCGACCTGACGCTGTTCATCCGCGATGGCTTCCTGTCGTTCAACTTCGCGTTCACCGGCAACGTGGCGGACTACCACACGCCGCTCGACCGCCGCGCAAATCTCTCCACCACCACCTTGCAGCAGCATGGCGACAACATGCTGGGGGTGGCGTCCTCGCTGGAGCAGACCGATTTCGCCAGCCTCAAGGGCGGCGACGACGTCTACATGGCGGTGATGGGCGCGTGGTTGCCGCGCATGCCGGCCGCGTGGGCGCTGCCGCTTTCCATTGCCGTGCTCGTGTTGCTCGCGCTGGTCGCATTCTTCAGTCGCGGCGAAGGCGCGCGCGGCTGGGCCGCGGCCTTCGGCATGCCGCTTGCGCTGATCGCCGGGTGCGGCGCCATCGGCTGGGTGCTGCACACGATCGCGGCGATGATATCCGGCGAGGGCGATCCCTCCTTCGCCTATCCCACCGCGCTGCGCATCGCGCTCGCGTTCGGCTGCGCGGGCGTCGCGGTGTCGTGCGCGCGCGTGCTCTCGCCGCGCATGGCCGCGCTGGGCGCGTGGCTTTGGTATGCGGTGCTGGGTGTGATCACGGCGGCGTTCCTGACCGGGCTCAGCCCGTATTTCCTGTTCCCCGCCGTGATCGCGGCGGTCATCCTGCTCGCGGTGTCGCGGCTGGACTGGCGCGCGCCGGTGGGGCAGGCGGCGCTGTTCGTCGCATCGCTGGGCGCGCTTGTCGTCTGGCTCGGCTTCGCGGCATCGGGCGAGACGGTGGCGGGACTGGCGTTGCATCCGCTGTTCACCATCCCCGTCGCATTCGGCGTGATGACGCTGCTGCCGCTCGTGGGCGCGCGCCAGATGTCGCGCAACGCGTGGCTGGCTAGCGTCGGCGTGTTGTTCGCCGTGGCGCTGGGCAGCGCAATCGTCGCCGGATTGCAGCCGGCCTATAGCGCCATCGCGCCGCTCAGGCTCAACGTGAACTACGTCGAGGACCACGACACGGGCCGCGCCGTCTTCGCCGCCGACGCGAACGCGAAGCTGCCCTCAGCGATGCGCCGCGCCGCCGTGTTCTCCGCTTCGCCGCAAAGACCGTATCCATTCGCGCGCGGCGACGCCTATGTCGCGCAGGCAGGCGCACCGCGCTTCGCCGCGCCCACCGCGGCAGTCACCATCACGCCGCTCCCCGGCGGCCGCCGCATCGCGCTGGCGATCCGCGGCTCGGCCGATACCGGGCAGATGGCGATCGTCATCCCGAAAGCGGCGAAGCTGATGGCCGTGACCATCGACGGCAAACATATCGACGCGCCGAAGGAATGGGCCGGCCTCGACAACGTAGTGCTCCTCTGCACCACGCGCGATTGCCGCAATGCCGCCGTCACGCTCGACAGCGCCGCGACCTCCGCTTTCGATGTGACGCTCGGCGAACGCCGCTTCGGCGTTCCCGATTTCGGCCAGAAGATCGTGACGGCGCGCCCGAACACCGCGGTGCAGTCGCAACTCGGCGACGGGACGGTGATCCTGGCGAAAGTGCGGGTGGGGAAGTGAACCTTGACTTTTGGGCGCTCGTTGTACATCATCCTGTACAATAGGAGTTCCGATGAGCGTCGTTACCTACAGCTATGCCCGGCAAAATCTCGCCAAACTGATGGATGAGGTCGAACGCGATAGTGCCCCGGTCTACATCTCCCGCCAGCGTAACCGCGGCGCGGCCGTGCTGATCTCGCTCGCTGATTATGAGGCGTTGGAAACGACACGCTATCTGCAGAGCAATCCGGTCAATGCGGCGATCCTTCGTGAGGCAATCGCCGAACTGGATGCCGGCGGTGGCGTAGAACACAACCTCATTCCGGTTAAAGCATCCCGCCGCCGGAAAAAATGAAAATCATCTGGGCGACCAGCGCTTGGGCTGACTATCGCTACTGGCAGAACACCAATCCGCGAATGGCGGACAAGATCAATCGTCTGATTGCCGACATTCAGCGCAGCCCCTTCACGGGCATTGGAAAACCGGAGCCGCTCAAAAATGATTTCGCCGGACTTTGGTCGCGGCGCATCGACAAAGAGCATCGGCTTACCTATCGCATCGTCGGCAAGCCGGGAATGGATCAGCGCATCGAAATTGCGCAGTGCCGCTATCACTATTGACGCCGCCTAAACATCCACATCCACCGCGAACTTTGCGTTTTCCTGGATGAACTGGAAGCGCAGTTCGGGTTTCTTGCCCATCAGGCGTTCGATCAAATCGCCGGTCTTCTTCTCCTCGCCGGCGCCGATCTCGACGCGGATGAGGGTGCGGTGGCCGGGGCGCATGGTGGTTTCCTTGAGCTGCGACGGCATCATTTCGCCCAGGCCCTTGAAGCGGGAGGTCTCGACCTTGGCATTGGATTTGAATTCGCTCTTGAGAATCTGTTCGCGGTGCGCGTCGTCGCGGGCGTAGATGGTCTTGGCGCCTTGCGTCAGCCGATAGAGCGGCGGCATGGCGAGGTAGAGATGGCCTTCGTCGATCAGCTTGGGCATCTCGCGGTAGAAGAATGTCAGCAGCAGCGATGCGATATGCGCGCCATCGACGTCGGCGTCGGTCATCACGATGACGCGGTCGTAGCGCAGATCGTCGCCGCGATATTTGGCGCCGGTGCCGCAGCCCAGCGCCTGCACCAGATTGGCGAGCTCCTGGTTCTGCTCCAGCTTGCCGGCCGCGGCGCTCGCCACGTTCAGGATCTTGCCGCGCAACGGCAGGATCGCCTGAGTGGCGCGGTCGCGGGCCTGCTTGGCGGAGCCGCCGGCGCTGTCGCCCTCGACGAGGAAGATTTCGGTGCCGTCCGACGCGCTGCTGGTGCAATCGGCGAGCTTGCCGGGCAGACGCAATTTACGCGTCGCCGATTTGCGGGAGGTCTCTTTCTCCTGCCGTTTCTTCAGCCGGTCTTCGGCCTGGTCGATCACGAACAGGAGCAGCTTGTCCGCTTCCTGCGGGTTCTCCGCCAGCCAGTGATCGAAATGATCCTTGACCACGTTCTCGACCAGGCGCTGGGCGCCGGGCGTGGACAGCTTGTCTTTCGTCTGGCCCTGGAATTCGGGATCGCGGATGAAGACCGACAGCACCGCGCAGGCGGCGCTCATCACATCGTCGGTCGTGATCAACTCCGTCTTGCGGTTGCTTTCGCCGTGGGTGCGCAGCGCCTTGGTCAATGCGTTGCGCAGACCCTGTTCGTGCGTGCCACCCTGGGCGGTGGGGATGGTGTTGCAATAGGAATGCACGAACGGATCGATCTGCGGCGTCCACACCACGGCCCATTCGACCGCGCCTTTGCCGTCTTTGTTTTCCGTGCGTCCGGAGAAGGTGCGCTGGGTGACGGTGCGGTTGGCGCCGATCTCGCTGTTCAGGAAATCGAGCAGTCCGCCGGGGAATTTCAGCACCTCCTCGGCGGGCGTTTCGCCTTTGATAAGGGAGGGATCGCATTTCCAGCGGATTTCGACGCCGCGGAACAGATAGGCCTTCGACTTCGCCATGCGATAGAGCATCGCGGCGGAGAAATGCGTGTCGTTGCCGAAGATCTGCGCATCGGGATGGAACGACAAGATCGTGCCGCGGCGGTTGACCGCGCCCATGTCTTTCAGCTTGCCCACGGCCTTGCCGCGCTCGAAGCGCATCTTGTGGGACTGGCGGTCGCGCGCCACGTCCACTTCCATCCAGTCCGACAGCGCGTTCACGACCGAGGAACCGACGCCGTGCAACCCGCCGGACGTGTCGTAGACCTTGCCGCCGAATTTGCCGCCGGAATGCAGCGTGGTCATGATCACCTCGAGGGCGGACTTGTTCTTGTATTTGGGATGCGGGTCGATCGGGATGCCGCGGCCGTTGTCGCGGATGGTGAGCACGTCGCCCGGCGCAAGCTCGATCTCGATGCGGTTGGCGAAACCGGCCACCGCCTCGTCCATCGCGTTGTCGAGGATTTCGGCGGCCAGATGGTGCAAAGCCCGCTCGTCCGTTCCGCCGATATACATGCCGGGCCGGCGGCGCACGGGTTCCAGCCCCTCAAGAACCTCGATGTCCTTGGCGGTGTAGCCCTTTGAGGATGCGGGCGCGTTGTCGAACAGGTCGGGCGATTTGGCCATGTTTGCAGCAGATGAATCAGTTTGGGGAACCCGACAAGGCTTACCACAAGGTGCGCGCCGCGCCAGCAGTTCCATGCCAGGGCGCACTTTTTCTTAACGCAGAATGCCTATTTTGAGCCCGGTTACCGGGGGGTGGTCAGAGAATATGCAGGCGCCTTTTTCAAACGCAGACGTGACGGCGGACGGCAACGATCCGCGAATCCTGCGTGCGCAATTTGGGCTCATCGTCAATTCTCTC
>DATATK010000228.1:0-3725 GCA_036268825.1 Rhizomicrobium sp.
ATCCAGGCCAATGCGCACCGAGCGGTCATCTCCGTAGCCCAGCACCACGGCAATCCGCCATGTGGGAATGCCGGAGTGGTTGCCGAGGCTCTGCAGCGCGTCTTTCCAGTTGCCGTCGATGCTGATGTTGCTCTTGGCGCCGCGCCAGCCGTGCCGCCGGTCGTAGCGCACAAGCCCTTCGCGCAGCGCGTTCACCGCGAAATTCTGCAGGCGCGAATCCAGCGTAGAGCGCACCTGCATGCCGGAATCGTAGAGGCCCTTGCCGCCGTACTTCGCGTAGAGCAGCCGGCGAACTTCTTCCACAAAGTAATCGGCGTCTTCCGCCTGGATGCCGAGCGGCCGCATCTGCGTGACCAGCGGCTCGGCGAGCGCGGCCTGCTCCTGCTCGCGGGTGATGTAGCCGTTCTGGCGCATCTGCGAGATGACCCAGTTGCGGCGCTCCAGCGCGGCCTGCTTGTTGTAACGGGGATCGTAGTTCGCGGGCGCCTTCGGCAGGGCCGCCAGGAACGCGGCTTCCGCGATATCCAGCTGATCAAGCGACTTGTTGAAATAGTTCAACGCTGCCGCCGCCACGCCATACGAATTCTCGCCGAGGAAGATTTCGTTCAAATAGAGTTCGAGGATCTTGTTCTTGGAATAGGTCGCGCTGAGGCGCACCGCCAGGATCGCCTCGCGGATCTTGCGCGAGAACTTCACTTCGCTGTTGAGCAGGATGTTCTTGGCGACCTGCTGCGTGATGGTCGAAGCGCCTTCAAGGCGCTTGTGCTCCATCACATTGATCACGTCCTTCAGTCCCGCGCGCGCGATGCCGCTCGGATCGACGCCGGGGTTGGAATAGAAATTCTTGTCTTCGGCGGAGGTGAAAGCGTTGATCACCATCTTCGGCACGAATTCGATGGGCACGAAGATGCGCCGCTCGCGGGCGTATTCACCCAGCACCGTGCCGTTACCGGCATAGACGCGCGTGGTCACCGGCGGCTGATAATCCTGCAGCGCCTCAACGCTGGGCAGGTCGCGCGTGAGCATCCACACATAGACGCCCAGTGCCGCAACGCCGATCACAACCAGCGCACCGGCCGTCAGTCCGAAATAGAGAAAAATGCGCCGCCACATGCCCCGTAGGCCTATCTGATGCAGTCTTAATGCCGCCTGATTATGACGCCGCCAAGGCGGCCCGTCACTCGGCTCCCTGGCTGGCCACCGTTCCCGCAGGTGGCAGGGCTGCCTGCCCGAACCACTTGTCGACGGCGCCTGCAATAGCGTTCGCGACGCCTTCGCGCCAGTCCGGTGTGGCCATTTGCATGCTGTCATGCCCGTTCGAGAGGTAGCCAAGCTCGATCAGCACGGCCGGAACATCGGGCGCCTTGAGCACGGCGAAGGCGGCGGAGCGGTGCGGCTCGCGCGGCAAAATGTCCGTCGCCCCGGAGAGCTTGCCCACCACGGCTTCCGCGAAACGGACCGACCGGTTGATGGTGTCGCGCTGCGCCAGGTCGATCAGGATGTGCGAGACGGCGTCGTCCTGACCCGTCAGATCGACGCCCGCGATGATGTCGGACTGGTTTTCCTTTTTCGCCAGCGCGGCGGCTTCCTTGTCCGAGCCGGATTCCGAAAGCGTGTACACCGATGCGCCGCTCACCGTGATGTCGGGATTTGAATCGGCGTGCAGCGAGATGAACAGGTCCGCGCCATAGCCGCGCGCGATGCTCACGCGCTCGCGCAGCGGAATGTAGATGTCGGTGTCGCGCGTCATGTGCACCGTATAGCCGCGGGACTGCAGAACGCGCGCGAGACGCTTGCCTTCATCCAGCACGAGGTTCTTTTCCATCGCGCCATCGGCGGCGAGCGTGCCGGAATCGATGCCGCCGTGGCCGGGATCGATGACCACCACCTTGCGCCTGGACGCCGCCTCGCCGCCCGGAAGCGTGGGCTTCAGTATCGGCGCCGGAGGCGGAACGGAGGCGACAAGCTCGACGGCCTTTTCCTTGGCGCGAAGATCGGCGGGCCAGCCCGCCGTCTTCTCGAATAGCGCCTGCGTCGTGGGCGCGAGATCCAGCACCACGCGATAGCCATAGCCGTTTTCAGGCGGCAGGATCATCGGCGGCGCCGCGCTCACCGGCGAATTGAGATCGATCACGAAACGGGAATCACCGGGCCGGAACAGGCCATAGCGATAACTCTTCACCGCGCCCAATCCTGAGGGTTTGTCCGCGCCGTTGAGCCGCCACAAAACTTCCGGCATGTCGATCACCACGCGATCGGGATTGGCCAGCGTGAACACGCGCAGCTTCAGCGGATCGGAAACTTCGATGACGAAACGCGTGCCGTTGGGATGCTCGCCGATGCGCGCGCCGATAACGACGGACAACGGCGGCCCTTGCGTCGCGGCGCTCGTATCGGGTGTTGCAGCGGCAGGCGCGGCGGCGGCGGGCGCCGGCGGGGAGGCGGCGCTGGTGATCGTCGTGCCCGGTGGCGGCGCGGCCGGAGCCGGGGGCACGGTGTTCACCGCGACGGCATGATGGAACGAAGACGCCGGGCGCGCCACGCGATGCGAGACCGGTGGCGGGAGCGTGGCTTCGGCTCTGCGAATATCCTCAGGGCTGACGGCCTGTTGCGCCCACGCCGCACCCGCGAGCGTCAACGCCCCTGCCAGAATCAGCCCAAACCGCCGCATCCGCCCGCTCTTATCCCTTCCAAAGCGTAACCTACCCGCGCGAATCTTTACGATTCGTTAGCACATGGGAAGCGTACGCCAGTCTGGGCTAGAACGGATTAAAGTCGACTTTCACGCCGCCATAGAAGAAGCGCCCGAGCGGATCGGTGGGGAGCCCGTTATTGCCAATTGATGGCTTCTGATACCAGACATTGTTGATGCCGGCGTAGACGTTCCAGCCTTCGCGGATGTCATAGCCGACCTGGATCGAGTGCACATCGTGCGCCGGCTGATGCAGGAACTGCTTGTCCACGATATTCGGCTCCGAATACATCTGCTGGCGCGTGAAGTTCAGCACGCCGTCGTACCAGTCGACATTGTAATCGAACGACCACGCTTCGTAATTCCAGACTGCATCCAGATTGAACTGCCAGTAAGGCGTGGCGCCGCCGTCAACACCGCCATAGGCCGTGTTGGCGGACTGGATCGGCGCCTGACCCGGCAGCGGCGTCGTCGACACCGTGTCGAGATGGTTGCCGATCAGGTGCAGATCGATGTTGCCGAGATGGCTGTGGAACCAGTCATCCAGATTGGCGTGGTAGGTCGCGCTGAAATCGATGCCCTGCGTGAAGAACGACGCCACATTGATCTGCCGCGTGGTGACCTGCTTGATCGAGCCGGGGAAGTTTCCCGTCGCGGTACGCTGGATTTCGGCGCAATACGGATTTGCGATGGTCGAAAGGTCCACGCACTCGTTGGCAACCTGTTGCGCATCCGGGGCTTCGATCGCGTCGGTGATGTTCACGCGATACCAGTCGGCGGTGGCGACGAAACCGGGGATGAAGTCCGGCTGAAGGACGACGCCCAGCGTTTGCGTGCGCGCCGTTTCGGGCCGCAGGCCTTCATTTCCGCCGATGAGATTGGGCGTTGTTGAATCGGTCTGTACGTTTGTCTTGCCCGCCTTGTACACACCGGGTCCGAGCAACGTGTTCTCGATCAACTGGCAGTTCGCGGAACGATACTTTGTGCCCTGCCCTACATAATCCGCGTCGCAAGGATCGTCGACGAACGCATA
>DATATK010000229.1:0-19295 GCA_036268825.1 Rhizomicrobium sp.
GTCGAGGTGAAATATTCGCCGCCCTATTGGGTGCACGCCGTCATCTGGCTGCCGCTGATCTTCCTCTTCGTGCTCGGCGGTTTGCGGCTGGTGAAAGCGTTCCTGATGGTCCAGCAATACCGCCAGCAGGCGCGCGAGGGCAGGCTGGAGACATGATCCGCTTCCGCCCGCTTCTCGCGCCCACGCTGTGGTTCGTGCCCATGTTCATTCTGCTGATGGGGCTCGGCTTCTGGCAGATACAGCGGCTGCACTGGAAGCTTGGCCTGATCGCGGAGATGGACGCCGCCATGGTCGCGCCGCCGCTGTCGCTGGACGGTGCGCTGGCGCTGGGCGAGCGGGCGCAATATCGCATGATGATGTTGCGCGGCCGCTTCCTCAACGACAGCGAGGCGTTCGTCTACACCACCGATCCGGAAGGTGCGCCGGTCTATCATGTGCTGACGCCGCTGCGGCTGGACGACGGCCGCGTGCTGATGTTCGACCGCGGCTTCATCCCCACGACGCTGGCCGATCCCAGGACGCGCATCGCGCCCGGGGGCGAACACCTCGTTTTCGGCATCTGGCGCACGCCGGATGGCCCGGGCATTTTCACGCCGGCGCCCGATCTGGCGCATCGCGTCTGGTACGCGCGCGACCTCGCCAGCATCGCCAAGGCCGATCATGTGAAACTCGCCGCCCCCGTGATCGTCGAAGCCGACGTCACGCCCAATCCCGGCGGCTGGCCGCGCGGCGGGCAGACGATGGTGAACCTGCCCAACAGCCACATGCAATACGCGCTGACCTGGTTCGGCCTGGCGGGCGGCTTGCTGGGCGTCTATCTCGCCTACCACATCACGAACGGGAGGCTGCGGTTTGGGCGGGCTTGACCTCGCGCTTTTGTTCCTATATTGTTCCAGCCGAGATTCGCAGCGCTCTTTGACATCGCGGAGACCGGCGCCGGCCCCCATCCGGGGGGAGGGGGGTGGCGTGGATTCTGAAAAACAACGATCACGATATCGGGCTTTCGGCCAAAGTGCCCACCAGATATGGTGAGGCCAATCGCGCATGATACCCGAATTGCACCCAAACGCCGGTGCCTCTAAGACGAAGCCCAGAGCTTTCGAGAACGCCCCCGGATGAAGATCGAAATCACCAAACTCGCCAATGGTTTGACCGTCGTGACGGACCCGATGCCGGGTCTGGAGAGCGTGGCGGTGGGCGTGTGGGTGGATTGCGGCGGGCGGCATGAGACCAAGGCCATCATGGGCGTCAGCCACATGCTGGAGCACATGGCGTTCAAGGGCACCGAGACGCGCACCGCCAAGAGCCTTGCTGAAGAGATCGAAGCGGTCGGCGGTTTCCTCAACGCCTATACGAGCCGGGAGCAGACCGCCTTCCACGCGCGCGTGCTCAAGGCCGATGTCGCGCTGGCGACGGATATCCTCGCCGACATCCTCTCGCACCCGACATTCGAGCAGGCGGAGCTGGAGCGCGAGCGGCAGGTCGTGCTGCAGGAGCTCGGCCAGGCGCGCGACACGCCGGACGACATCGTGTTCGACCATCTGCAGGAAGCGATCTATCCCGACCAGCCGATGGGCTGGCCGATCCTCGGCAACGAAGAGACGGTCTCGCATTTCACGCGCGACGATCTGCGCGACTATATGGGCGCGAACTATCGCACCGGCGGGATGACGCTGATCGCCTCGGGCGCGGTGGATCACGCGCAGATGGTGGCGCTGGGCGAAGAGAAATTCGACGCGCTGAAATCCGGCCCCGGCCCGAAGTTCGAGCCCGCGCGCTACGCCGGCGGCGAGAAGCGGGCGGAGGACGATCTGGAACAGGTCCATGTCGCCTACGCGTTCCCCGGTGTCGGTGTGTCCGATCCCGACTACTATGTGAGTCAGGTCTATGCGGCGGCGCTGGGCGGCGGGATGTCGTCGCGCCTGTTCCAGGAAGCGCGCGAGAAACGCGGGCTTTGCTACACGATCAGCGCCTTCTCGCAATCCTTCGAAGACGGCGGATTGATCGGCATCTATACCGGCACGGGCGAGACCGAAGCCGGCGAAATCTCTGCGGTGATCGCCGGCGAGATGGCCGCGCTCGCCGCCACCGCCAACGATGCGGAAGTGAGCCGCGCCAAGGCGCAGATGCGCTCCGGTCTGCTCATGGGATTGGAGCGGCCATCGACGCGCACCGAGCAGATCGCGTTCTCGCTGCTCGCCCATGGCCGCATCGTTCCGGTGGAAGAGATGCTGGCGCGGCTCGAAGCGGTCGATGCATCCGCTGTGCGCCGCTTTGGCGAGCGCGTGATGATGACCACGCGACCCTCGATGGCGGCGGTCGGCCCGCTCGGCAAGCTGGAACGCTACGACGTGTTCACCGGCCGCTTCGGCGGCGCCGTCGCCAGGGCGGCGGAGTAGACGCATGGCATTCATGCGCGGCCTTACATTCCCCGGCGGACAGCAGCCCGTCATCCGCGGCGATGGCGTCTATCTGCGCTATCCGCGGATGAGCGATTTCCTGGCCTGGTCGCGCATCCGCGGCGAAAGCCGCGCCTTCCTCTCGCCGTGGGAACCGGTCTGGGCGGCCGATGAATTGACGCGTGGCGCGTTCCGCCGCCGCCTCAAGCGCTACGCGCGCGAGACGCGTCACGACACCGCCTATGCCTTCCTGGTGTTCCGCGACGAGGACGATGCGCTCATCGGCGGCTGCACGCTTTCGAACGTGCGCCGCGGCGTCACGCAATGCTGCGCGCTAGGCTATTGGGTGGGCGAACGCTTCGCGCGCCAAGGCTATATGCACGCGGCGGTGGGGGCGCTGATCCCGTTCATCTTCAAGACGCTCGGCCTGCACCGGATCGAAGCGGCATGCCTGCCGTCGAACGAGCCGTCCAAAAGCCTGCTCGCCAAGACTGGCTTCCGCGAGGAGGGCCTCGCCATGCGCTATCTGATGATCGACGGCGAATGGCGCGATCACGTCCAGTTCGCCCTGCTTGCCGACGAAACGCGGCTCGCGTGACCCCTTCCCGAAATCTGCTGCGCAGATTTCGACCCTCCCGCGAGGGGAGGGTGGTTCTGGTGCTTGCGTCCCTGCTTTTCGCGGTCGCTGCTTCCGCCGCGCCACTGACCGTCCCGAAAGAAGCGCGTAGCCACGCAAGCCTCGACTTCGCCAGGCGCGACGCGATGCTCGACCTGAAGGACGCGCTGTCGCCCTATCACGCGCCGGCGGGCGCGGAGCGCGATGGATCGCTGTGGTTCATGATGACGGCGGTGAACCAGTCGGTGCGGCCGGTTACGCGCATCCTGGTGGCGGGCGAGCCGTCCGACGGCGCGCTGCATTTCTTCCCGCTCCGCGGCCGCCCGGTGATCCGGCAGATCGCCAGTTCGGATTCCGACGTCGGCGTCGAAAGCGCGCGTGCCTATGGCCGTCACGCCTGGCGCGTTACCATTCCGCCGGCCACGTCGGTGGCGCTCGCGGTGCGGATGGAGCATGCCGGCGCGGCGCCCAGCGTGCTGGCGTGGACGGAGCCCGCGATCATCTCGCATATCCGCCAGTTCGCTGTGTTCATGGCGGCCGTCGAAGGCCTGATCGCGGCGGCCGTGCTCGTCACCGCCGGGCTCGCCTTGATGACGGGTCATTTGGCGCCGCGCTGGGCCGCGCTCACCCTGATCGCGATCTTCTTCTCCCGCCTCGCCAGCACCGGCGCGTTCGATGCGGGGTGGACGACGTCGGTCGGCGGCCCTTATGGGCTCTCCGCGATGATCGCCGGCTTCGCGCTCGCGGCGGGCATCAAGCTGGCCGATACGGTCGCGCCGTTCGGCGAATTCTTCACCGGTGCGAAGCGCTGGGTACGCTGGATCGAGAGCGGCGTCGTGATCCTGTCGCTGCTGGCGTTTGCCGGATTGCCGGGCGCGACCGTGCTGGTCGAGATCGCGGTGCTCGCCGGAACCGGCGCCATCACCGCCTACTTCGTGCATCGCGGCATGGCCGGTGTGCAGGCCGCGCGTGTCGCCGCGCCCAGCGCCGCGGTGTTTTCGCTGGTGGCGACGGCCGCGGCCGTGGCGGCGCTTGGCGGCTTCCAGGACAATCCGGCGGCACCGGCGATGATCGGAGGGTTCCTGTCGGCGGGCGCTGTGCTGATGGCGCTCGCGATCGCGGCGGGCGAGGGCATCGCGATCCTGCCCGCGACGCGCGCCACGGCCGTTGCAGCGGCTGCGCCGTTGGCGCCAGTTGCCGTCGTGGCGCCGATTCAAGCGCCGCGCGAGGAGCCGGTTTCGACGGCGCTGGAGGCCATCGGCGCGTCGTGCCAGGGCGTGTTCGATCTCGATTTCCGCGGCGACACGGTGACCCTGTCGCGCGACGGCGCGTTGTTGATCGGCATGCAAGGCGGCGGCGAGATGACCATGCCGCATATCTCGTGGCTCGCGCGAGTCCATCCCGACGACCGCGAGGTCTACAAGCAGGCGATCGCGGATTATCGCGGCCATGCGGGGCAAGCGTTCCGTGTCGAACTTCGCGCACGCAGCGAGAGCGGGCGCTATCCGTGGTTCGAATTGCGCGCCACGATGCTCGGCGAAGGCGCGCGCGCCACACGCTGCCTCGGCCTCATCGCCGACGTGACGACGCGCAAGGAAGCCGAAGCGGCTGCGTCCGACCATGGACAGAGGGATGCGCTGACGGGCCTCGGCAATCGCGTCGCGCTGATGGAAGAACTGGACCGGCGCGGCCTCTCCACCATCCTGTTCGCGCTGCTCGATATCGACCGGTTCAAATCCATCCACGCCAGCCTTGGCGACGCGGGGGCCGATGCCGTGCTCGTCGCCATCGCGCAGCGTTTGGTGAAGCGGTTCAAGGGCCGCGCCGAAACGTTCCGTGCCGGCGGAGACGCATTCGCCTTCGTGTTCGCGGAAGGCGAAGCGGCGGAGATCGGCGCGGAGCTGGTCGAGGCGTGCAAGGCGCCCATCTCGCTTGGCGGCCGCAACGTGTTCGCGCCGGTGAGTGTCGGCGTCGCGTTGGGCGGGGAGGCGCGCGATCCGCTCGATCTGCTCAAGAACGCCGAGCTCGCGCTCATCGAGGCCAAGCGCCAGGGCGGCGGTTGCGCGCGGCTGCACAGCGCGGACTTCACGGCGCCGGAAGATGCCGTCGCGCTCGAAGCGGAATTGCGCCGCGCGCTCGACGAAAAGCAGATGGATGTTTTCTACCAGCCCATCGTGCGGCTTACCGATGCGACGGTGGCGGGGTTCGAGGCGTTGCTGCGCTGGCATCATCCGACACGCGGGCTCGTCGTGCCGGGCGCGTTCATCACCCATTCCGAGGCGACCGGCCTGATCGTGGCGCTGGGCCGTTTTGCGCTGGAGCGGGCGGCGCAGGATCTGGCGCAATGGCAGCGGTTCTTCCCACTGGAGCCGGCGCTATTCGTCAGCGTGAACCTGTCGCGCCGGCAGTTGAATGATGGGGCGCTGGGAGGCGATCTCAGCCGCGTGCTGTCGGAAAGTGCGATCCGGCCGGGGTCGCTGAAGCTGGAAGTCACCGAAAGCGCGGTGGCGGCGCGCGACGATACGAAGGCCGTGCTGTTGCGCTTGCGCGAATTGGGCGCGAGCCTCGTTATCGACGATTTCGGCACGGGGCTTTCGACGCTCAGCCAGCTGCGCGATGTGCCGTTCGACACGATCAAGATCGACAAGAGTTTCCTCGCCCGCCATGCGAGCGATCCGGACAACGCGGACGGCGCGGTGGTGCTCGGCTCCATCGTCAAGATGGCGCAGGAACTGGGGCGCAGCGTCGTCGTCGAGGGCGTGGAGGGCGAGGCCGATGCGAACTGGCTCGCCGATCTCGGCTGCGAATTCGCGCAAGGCTTCTTCTTCAGCGCGCCGTTGCCCGCGGCCGATGCGCTCGCCTTCATCGCGCGGCACTATCGCACCGATGCACCGCACGGCGACACGGCCGTGACGGACCTAGGCGCGGCCGGCGTGGATGGACAGGCTTGAGACGTCGATGCCGAGCTTGCGCACCGCGCCCGCCCATTTGGCGTCGATATTCGCGTCGAACAGGATCGCGTTGTCCGCATCGCAATGGACCCAGCCGTTGAGGCGGATCTCGTCCTCGATCTGCCCCGCACCCCAACCGGCATAGCCAAGCGCGAAGATCGCCCGCTCCGGCCCGCGCCCCTCGGCGATGGCGCGCAGGATGTCGAGCGTGCCGGTGAGCGAGATGTCGTCCGACACCGGCATGGTGGATTCCTGGCTTTCATAGTCGCCACTGTGCAGCACGAAGCCGCGCCCGGTCTCGACCGGCCCGCCATAGAGCACCGGGAAGTCCGGCGTGTTCGCGGTGACGCGCAAACCCAGTCGCGCCGCCATGTTCTGGAAGCCGAGGTCCTTCACGGGCTTGTTGATGATCAGGCCCATCGCGCCTTCGTTGGAATGGGCGCACATGAACACCACGGTCTTCTCGAAGCGCGGATCGGACATGCCGGGCAGTGCGATGAGCAGCTTGCCCTCCAGGAAGTTCGCGCCTTCGATCCGCTTCGTCATGGCCCCAACGCTAACATGGTTTTGCGGCTTTTGCGTTCCCCTTTGGGCCGCGCTAAAAGCCACGCCGGTCAGATTTGAAAGGATACGAAGATGACGATCAAGGTGGGCGACAAGGTTCCTTCGGCGACGCTGATGGAAATGAAGGGCGGTACGCCCCAGCCCGTGAAGACCGACGATTTCTTCGCCGGCAAGAAAGTCGTGCTGTTCGCGCTGCCGGGCGCGTTCACGCCGACCTGCTCGGCCAAGCATCTGCCGGGCTTCGTGACCAACGCGGACGCGATCCGGGAGAAGGGCGTCGACGCCATCGCCTGCCTGTCCGTGAACGACGCCTTCGTGATGGGCGCCTGGGGCGAGCAGCAGCACACCGGCGACAAGATCGCGATGCTGGCCGACGGTAACGGCGACTTCACCCGCGCGCTGGGCCTGGAGATGGACGCATCCAAGTTCGGCATGGGACAGCGGAGCAAGCGCTTCTCCATGGTGATCGACAACGGCACGGTGAAGGAGCTCAACGTCGAAGAGCCCGGCGCCTTCGCGGTGTCGAGCGCCGAACACGTAATGAAGCAGCTTTAATAATTGTTCGTTCGGGCCGGGATCGCACCGCGCGCCAACGCATCGGCGCGCGCGTTCTCGACATGATCGGAATGGCCCTTGACCCAGCGCCATGCAACGTCGTGGCGCTGGATGGCCGTCTCCAACTCGCGCCAAAGATCCTCGTTCTTCACCGGCTTCTTGTCGGCAGTCTTCCAGCCATTGGCTTTCCAGCGCGGCAGCCATTTGGTGGCGCCGTCCATCACGTAGCGTGAGTCCGTATGGATGGTGACGGGCGAGGACTTCTTCACGGCGTCCAGCGCGCGGATCACCGCCATCAGTTCCATGCGGTTGTTGGTGGTCGCAGGTTCTCCGCCGGAGATTTCCTTTTCATGCACGCCGGTGCGCAGGATCGCGCCCCAGCCGCCAGGGCCGGGATTTCCGGAGCATGCGCCGTCGGTGAAAATGTCGATCATCAGGTGGGCGTCACGAGGCGAGTGCGCGGGGTACGTTGAATTCTACGTTCTCGCGCGTGACGGCGGCTTCTTCCTGTGCCACGTCGTAACGCTCGCGGAAGGCGGCGATGACCTCTTCCATCAAATTCTCCGGCGCCGAAGCGCCTGCGGACAGGCCGACAACTTTCGCGTCACCGATCATCGACCAGTCGATATCGGCGGCGTGCTGGATCAGCGAGGCGCGTTTGGCGCCGGCGCGCAGCGCGACCTCGACCAGGCGCTTGGAGTTGGACGAGTTCGGCGCCCCGATCACGAACACCACTTCGGCGCGGGGCGCGATGGCCTTCATCGCTTCCTGGCGGTTGGTGGTGGCGTAACAGATGTCTTCCTTGTGCGGGCCGGCGATGGCCGGGAAGCGGCGGCGCAGGACGGCCACGATGCCGGCGGTATCATCCACCGACAATGTCGTTTGCGTAATGTAGGCGACCTTCCCCGCATCGCGCGGTGCGAAGGCTTCGGCATCGGCGACCGTCTCGACCAGCGCGATGGCGCCGTCCGGCAGTTGCCCCATCGTGCCTTCCACTTCGGGATGGCCGGCATGGCCGATCAGCACGATTTCCAACCCCTGGCGGAAATGCCGCTCGGCTTCGACATGGACCTTGGAGACGAGGGGACAGGTGGCGTCGAGGTAGAAGAGCTTGCGGCGTTCCGCCTCGGCCGGCACGGATTTGGGCACGCCGTGGGCGGAAAAGATCACGTAGGCGCCTTCGGGGGCCTCGTTCAGCTCGTCGATGAACACCGCGCCCATGCGCTCCAGCCGCTCGACCACGAAGCGGTTGTGCACGATCTCGTGGCGGACGTAGACGGGCGGACCATATTTCGCCAAGGCCAGTTCGACGATGCGGATGGCGCGGTCCACCCCGGCGCAAAAGCCGCGCGGCGCCGCCAGGAGCAGCGTTAAAGATGGCTTGTTTTCCAGGCTTTCCATGCAAGGCCCGCTTGGCTACAGTCCGGCGCTTCGCGCCATGGAGTGAGCCCTCGGCGCCCCGGAAGTCAAGCGAGGAACGATGAGACTGGCGCTGTTGCCGATTACGATGGTTCTTGCCGCGGGTCTGCTTGCGGGCTGCTCCAGTCCGGGCAAACAGGGCATGTGCCCTGGCATGGCGGCGCTGGCCGACGCTTCGACGATCCACATGTTCCGGCCAGGCGCCGCGCCCGATCCCTCGAACGTGCTCTACACGGTGCGGATCGCGAGCGTCGAAGGCACATGCGACATCCCGAAAGGCGCGAAATCGGCAACCGCCAGCTTCGACGTGCATTTCCGCGCCACCCGCGCGCCGAACGGCGAGGCGGCCGGCTATACAGTTCATTATTTCGTCGCGGTGACGCAGTCCGACCGCGTCGTCAACAAGCAGCCCTTCGACGTGCAGTTCAGCTTCGCGCCCGGCGCCGCGGTTGCCGAGTTCACGGACACCGTGTCGTCCACCGTGATCAAGGCCGACAAGGGCAAGTATCCGTGGGACTACGAGATCCTTGTCGGCCTGCCGCTGACCGAGGGCGATCTCGCCTACAACCGGACGATCGGGCGTTTCGCGCAATGACGTCGCTTGCCGCGGAGCTGACGGCGATCGCGCAAGCCGCGTTCGCGGCCGAGGGACTGTCGCCCGATCTCGGCGCGGTGCAGGTCTCAGACCGGCAGGATCTCGCGCAGTTCCAGTGCAATGGCGCGCTGCCTGCGGCGAAGCAGGCCAAGGCCAATCCGCGCACCATCGCCGAGAAGATCGCCGCGCGGCTCAAGGCTGATCCGATTTTCACCAAGGTCGAGATCGCGGGGCCCGGCTTCATCAATCTCGATGTCGCCGACGAAGTGCTTGCCGAACGCGCCGGCGCGATGGCGCGCGATGCACGGCTCGGTGCGCCGCAGACGGGTGCCGGCAAGACCGTGGTGATGGATTTCGGCGGGCCGAACGTCGCCAAGCCGATGCATGTGGGTCATCTGCGTTCCTCGATCATCGGCGACTCGCTGCAGCGCCTGTTCCGCGCGGACGGCTGGACCGTATTCAGCGACGTGCATCTGGGCGACTGGGGCCTGCAGATGGGCCAGTTGATCAGTGAGATCGGCCGCCGCGGCATCGCACCCATCTATTTCGAGCCGGGCGACAAGAGTCCCTATCCGGCGCAGTCGCCGGTGACGATGGACGATCTGGAGGAGATCTATCCGGCCGCGGCTGCGGCCTGCAAAGCCGATCCGGAGCGGCTCACCGAAGTGCGCGCCGCGACGGCGGAGCTGCAGGCGGGGCGGCCAGGCTATCGCGCGCTGTGGCAGCATTTCGTGAACGTGTCGGAGCATGGGCTCAGCCGCGAGTTCGGTAGCCTCGGCGTGCATTTCGATCTGTGGAAGGGCGAGGCGAGCGTCGAGCGCTTCATTGCGCCGATGATCGACAAGATGAAGGCTGACGGGATCACCGAGATCAGCGAAGGCGCGCTGGTCGTGCCCGTCGCCGAGCCCACCGACAAGAAGGAGATGCCGCCGCTGATCCTGGTGAAGTCGGATGGCGGTGTGCTCTACGGCACCACCGATCTGGCCACCATCATCGACCGCGTGGCGTCGCAGGATCCCGACCTCATCCTCTACATCGTCGATCAGCGCCAGCACGGCCATTTCGAGCAAGTGTTCCGCGCCGCCAGGAAGGCGCATCTCGCGGGCAAGGCCGAGTTGGAACATGCGGGCTTCGGCACCATGAACGGCGCCGACGGCAAGCCGTTCAAGACGCGCGCCGGCGGGGTGATGAAACTCTACGACCTCATCGCCATGGCAAAGGACGAAGCGGAGAAGCGGCTGGTCGAGGCCGGTCTCGCGACGGACTATCCCGAGGACGAGCGCAAGGAGATCGCGCGCATGGTCGGGATCGCGGCGATCAAGTTCGCCGACCTCTCGAATCACCGCATCTCCGACTACATCTTCGATTTGGCACGGTTCACCCGATTCGAGGGCAAGACGGGCCCGTATCTCCAATACGCGGCAGTCCGCATCCAATCGATCCTGCGCAGGGCGGAAAGCGAAGGCCATCGCACCGCTGCGCCCGTCGTGCGCTCGCTTGAGGAACGCCGGCTGGTGCTGCAATTGCTGAACTTGCCGGAAGCGATGGCGGGCGCGGAGGCCAAGCGCGCGCCCAACATCCTGTGCGACTGGGCCTTCACATTGGCGCAGGAATTCAGCCGCTTCTATGCCGAACATCACATCCTGTCCGAAGCGGACGCCGAACTGCGCGCGGCTCGGCTCGGGCTCTGCGAGATGACGTTAAAGGCGCTGTCCAAGGTGTTGGATTTGCTGGGGATCGAAGTTCCGTCAAGGATGTGAATGACTGCGCCCCCGCGAATTGACTCCCCATCTTCGCCCCCTATGATGTGAACCAACGCGACGTTCCGCCGTGAGGCGCGCCGTTCGCGGCCATACATTCGATCCCTCGCGGGAGACGCCCTCCGGTGTTCAGGAGGGGGCCGAAGGAGCAACCGCCCCGGAAACTCTCAGGCACAAAGGACCGCGAAGGTGATGAACTTCTGGAAACGAAGGCGAGTGCCTTCACCGAAGGGGTAATCCGGCGCCAGGCTCCGGTTAAATCTCTCAGGTCCGATGACAGAGGGGCGCGCCATTCCGGGCACCGGAAGCGCGCCGGCTCAACTTCATTTCGGATCGCCATGACCGCCCCAGACGAGACCCTGCACAAGACCCCGCTCCATGCGCTGCATCTGGAGCTCGGCGGCAAGATGGTGCCGTTCGCCGGTTATGAGATGCCGGTGCAGTACCCGGCGGGTATCCTCAAAGAACATCTGCACACCCGCGAGAAAGCCGGACTGTTCGACGTCTCGCATATGGGTCAGGCATTCCTGTCCGGCGATGCGCCGGCGAAGGCGCTGGAGCGCGTGACGCCCGCCGATGTCGCGGGGCTCAAGCCCGGCATGCAACGCTACGGGCTGCTGCTCAACGACGAAGGCACAATCAAGGACGATTTCATGTTCTCGCATCTGGCGGGCGAGAACGATCTCTATCTCGTGGTCAACGCCGGCACGAAAGACGGCGATTTCGCTTACATCGCTGGGAAGCTGAAAGGTGCTGCCACGCTGACGCCGCGCCCCGACCGTGCGCTGCTCGCGTTGCAAGGACCGGCGGCGGGTGCGGTGCTGGAGCGGCTTTCGCCCGGCATCGAGGCGCTCACCTTCATGAAGGTCGTGCGCGCGACGGTCGCGGGCGCACCCGCCATCGTCAGCCGCTCGGGTTACACCGGCGAAGACGGGTTCGAGATTTCGCTCGAAGGCAAAGATGCCGAGCGCGTCGCCCGCGCGCTGCTCGCGGAGCCCGAGGTGATGCCCATCGGGCTCGGCGCACGCGACAGCCTGCGCCTCGAAGCCGGGCTCTGCCTTTACGGGCACGACATCGACGAGACGACCGGCCCGGTGGAAGCCGATCTGGTCTGGTCCATCGGCAAGCGCCGCAAGATGGACAAGGATTTCCCGGCCGCCGAAAAGATCATGGATCTTGTGTCGGGCGGCACCGCGACGAAGCGCGTCGGCATCCTGCCGGTCGGGAAAGCGCCGGCGCGCGAAGGCTGCGAGATCGCCGACAAGACGGGCCGCATCATCGGCAAGATCACCAGCGGCGGGTTCGGCCCGTCCGCCAACGGTCCCGTCGCGATGGGCTATGTCGAGACCGCATTCGCCGCCGACGGCACCGAGATCGATTTGATGGTGCGCGGCAAACCCAATCCGGCGCGGGTGGCGCCGATGCCGTTCGTTCCGCACCGCTACAAGCGCGCCAAACAGGGATAAGAGCCATGAGCGAAGTCCGTTACACAGACCAGCACGAATGGGTGCGCATCGAAGGCGACACCGCCACGGTGGGCATCACCAAATACGCCGCCGAGCAATTGGGCGACGTCGTCTATGTCGAATTGCCCGAAGCCGGCCGCAAGGTCGGCACGGGCGGCGAGGCGGCGGTCGTCGAAAGCGTGAAGGCGGCGAGCGAAGTCTACGCCCCGATCTCCGGCGAGATCACCGCGGGCAACGATGCGCTGGCGGGCGATCCGTCCAAAGTGAACGCCGATCCGGAAGGCGAGGGCTGGTTCTTCAAGCTCAAGATCGCCGATCCGGGCGAACTGGCGAAGCTGATGGATCGCGCGAAATACGATGCGTTCGTGAAAGGGCTTTGAAGCCACGCATTGTCATGGCCCGCGAATGCGGGCCACCCAGCTAAGGCTCGCATGATCTTCAAGAACGAAGTGCCAAGCGTAATTTCGACAAATCCCAGGTGTCACCTGGGTGGCCCGCATTCGCGGGCCATGACAGTGGAGTGGTGATGAGGTACTTGCCGTTAACCCCCGACGACCGCACCGCCATGCTGAGCAAGATCGGCGCGCGCGATATTGATGCGCTGTTTCGCGACGTACCGAAGGAAGCGGTCGTCGCGCGCGGTGTGTTCGATCTGCCGGACACGCAGGGCGAGATGGCCGTCGAGCGTGCGCTGACGCGGATTGCGGCGAAGACGGTCGCGGCGGGCTCGGTGCCATTCTTTTGCGGTGCTGGCGCGTACAAGCACCACGTTCCGGCCGCCGTCGATCACCTGATCCAGCGGTCGGAATTTCTCACCTCCTACACGCCCTACCAGCCGGAAATCGCGCAGGGCACGCTGCAATATCTGTTCGAGTTCCAGACCCAGGTGGCATTGCTCACCGGCATGGAAGTCGCCAATGCCTCGCTCTATGACGGATCGACCGCCACCGCCGAAGCTGTGCTGATGGCCCAGCGCCTGACGCGGCGCGGCAACGCGATCCTGTCCGGCGGCCTGCATCCCCATTACGCCGAAACCGTCGAGACCGTCGCGGGGCTTTCGGGCGAGATCGTGCGCGCGCCGGTGACGCCGGGCAAACCCGAAGACCTCGCTGCGATGATCGACAGCGACACGGCCTGCGTCATCGTGCAAAGCCCGGACGTGTTCGGCTTGATCCGCGACCTAAAGCCCATCGCCGAGGCGGCGCATGCCAAGGGCGCGCTGTTGATCGCCGTCGTCACCGAGATCGTTTCGCTGGGCTTGCTGGAATCGCCCGGCGCGCAGGGCGCGGACATCGTGGCGGCGGAAGGCCAGTCCATCGGCGTCGGCCTCAATTTCGGCGGGCCCTATGTCGGGCTGTTCGCGACGCGCGAGAAATTCCTGCGCCAGATGCCTGGCCGCCTCACCGGTGAAACGGCGGATGCCGCCGGCAAGCGCGGCTATGTGCTGACGCTCTCCACCCGCGAACAGCACATCCGCCGCGAGAAGGCGACGAGCAATATCTGCACAAATTCCGGCCTGTGCTGCCTCGCCTTCACGATCCACCTGTCGCTGCTCGGCGAGGAGGGGTTCTCCCGGTTGGCGCGCGCCAACCATGCGCGCGCGTCGGGCCTCGCCGACAAATTGGAGAAGGTGAAAGGCGTGTCGCTGATCACACCATCGTTCTTCAACGAATTCACCATCAAGCTCCCCAAGCCGGCGGCGAGCATCGTGGACAAGCTGGCGGAGAAGAATATCCTCGCCGGCGTGCCGGTCTCGCGATTGCTGCCGCACGAGCCGCAAGCGAAAGATCTGCTGATCGTCGCAGCCACCGAAACCACCACCGATGAAGACTGCAACGCCTTCGTCAAAGCCCTGTCGGAGGTGCTGTGATGACCCTCAACAATCAGGGCCGTCCCACTACGGCGGGCAAAAGCGAGACGACTGAATTGCCGACGATCTCCGGCGATCGCGGGCTCGATCATGAAGAGGCGTTGATCTTCGAACTCGGCCGCCCCGGCATGACCGGCGTGGACATTCCCGAAGTGCAGATGAGCGAGGAGCGTCTCGGCGGCCAGCGCCGCAAGGGGCCGGTCGGCCTGCCGGGCCTCTCGGAGCCCGAAGTGATCCGCCATTATGTGCGCCTGTCGCGCATGAACTACGCGATCGATGCGGGGCTCTATCCGCTCGGCTCGTGCACGATGAAGCACAATCCGCGCCTCAACGAGAAGATGGCGCGGCTGCCCGGTTTCGGCGATGCCCATCCGCTGGCGCCGCAGCGTTCGGTTCAGGGCGCGCTGGAAGTCGTCTCCGAATTGATGCGCTGGCTCACCACTTTGTGCGGTATGCCCGCGGTTGCGATGTCGCCCAAGGCCGGCGCGCAAGGCGAATTGTGCGGCCTGCTCACCATCCGCGCGGCGCTCGAAGCGCGGGGCGAGAAACGCACGCGCGTGCTCGTGCCATCGTCGGCGCACGGCACCAATCCGGCGACCGCCGCGGTTGCGGGCTTCACGGTGGATGAGGTGCCGGCCACCGCCGACGGCCATGTCGATGCCGATGCGTTGGAGGCCAAGCTTGGCCCGGATGTCGCGGCGATCATGCTGACCAATCCGAACACCTGCGGCCTGTTCGAGCCGCGCATCAAGGAGATGGCGGACGCGGTCCACAAAGCCGGCGCCTATTTCTATTGCGACGGCGCGAACTTCAACGCCATCGCCGGCCGCGTGCGCCCGGGCGATCTCGGCGTCGATGCGATGCACATCAACCTGCATAAGACCTTCTCCACGCCGCATGGCGGCGGCGGCCCGGGCGCGGGGCCGGTGGTGTTGTCGGCCGCGCTGGCGCCGTTCGCGCCGCTGCCGCTGCTGCTGCATGACTCTGGCGGCTTCCGCCTGATCGAGCATCGCGACGAGGCGCCCAAGGGCGCCAAGCCTTTCGGCCGCATGTGTGCGTTCCACGGCCAGATGGGCATGTTCAGCCGCGCGCTGACCTACATGCTCAGCCACGGCGCGGACGGAATCCGCCAGGCGAGCGAAGACGCGGTGCTGTCGGCGAACTACATCCTCGCCTCGCTCAAGGATGTGATGAGCGCGCCGTTCGGCGAAGGCCCGTGCATGCACGAGGCGCTGTTCGACGATACGTTCCTCGACGGCACCGGCGTCACCACGCTCGATTTCGCCAAGGCGATGATCGACGAGGGCTACCATCCGATGACGATGTATTTCCCGCTCGTCGTCCACGGCGCGATGCTGATCGAGCCGACGGAGTCCGAATCCAAGGAGTCGCTCGACCGTTTCATCCATGTCCTGCGCGAGATGGCGCTGGAGGCCAAGGCCGGCAAGCGCGAACGCTTCGAAGGCGCTCCGCGCTACGCCCCCCGCCGCCGCCTCGACGAAACCGCCGCCGCGCGCAAGCCGGTGCTGCGCTGGAAGCCGAAGGAGTTGGCGCAGGCGGCGGAGTAGGGTTCAGTTCTTGTTGGAAACCACGACCATCGGGCCGAGCCTGGATTTTTCGTCCTGGCGGCCGGAAGAAGGATTCCAGAGACTCGAAACCGCGCCGTCGAGATAAAGCGCGTCTGGACAGTGCAGACCGTCGCGCAGGAACCGCACCAGCCGCCCGAACGAAACAGGTGCATCGCTGATGACGAAGACCGCATGATACGCGTCGCGCACGCCGACCGCGTTGCGGATGTATCTCGAAGATCCGTCCGCGGCAATTTGCGGGTTGAACGCGTTGTCGATCACCAGCATCGGGCCGGATTGTGTTGCCCAATCGGGCGTGGTGCTGCGAAACGGAAACTTGCCGGTGGGTTCGACGTGGACTGTTCCGTCGGCATCGAGCCAGAACACGCCGTTGGGCTTCATGTAGAAATTGCCGCTGCCCGTATCCGTGTTGAGATGGCGACGCAGGATTCCGTTTTCGACATATAAGCCGATGGGCGTTCCGGCCGAATCGAACATGCCGGCATTCATCGCGAAGCGGACATTGCCCGTGAGCGATCCCAGATTCTTTGCCAGCCTGTCGAAGCTCCGAAGCGCGATGCCGCGCGAATCGGTCCAGGCGAGCCGCAATGTTTCGGTTCTGGAATCGAAGGCGCAGACGGTGAAACCGTCGCCTTCGAACGTGCGCGCCTCGCAAGCCGGGTCCGCCAGCGCGGGATCGCTCGCCACCAAAGCCACGGCCACCCAGCGGCGCGGATCAGAGAGCGGATTTTCGGAACGGCGATCAGGCGTGACCCGTGAGGAGCCACAGGACGATGATGATCGGGATCGGCACGCCGATCAGCCACAGCAGGCAGGAGCGCATATCACCCTCTTTGGCGCGTTCGACGAACGATAATGTCCTGACACGCCGGTAAGTTCCAAATCACAACCATGTTGTTGGGCAAGTTGGCGGGCCAGATCAGGTGCGCCGGAGCTCGTAAAGCGCGATCGCGGCGGCATTGGAGACGTTCAGGCTCTCCATCGCGCCTTCCATGGGGATGAACGCTGCTGCATCGCAGCGTTCGCGCACCAGCCGCCTTATGCCGGAGCCTTCCGAGCCCAGGACGAGCGCCACGTCGCCTGCCGGGTTCGCCTCGGCCAGCGCGCATTCGCCGTCGCCGGCCAGCGCGATGCGCCAGAAGTTGCGCTTGCCCAGGTCCTCCAGCGTGCGGGCGATGTTGACCACCTGCACATAGGGGATCGTGTCGAGCGCACCGGACGCGGCCTTGGCGAGCACGCCGGATTCGTCGGGTGCGTTGCGGTCCTGCACGATCACGGCGGCGACGCCGAATGCGGCGGCCGAGCGCAGGATCGCGCCCGCGTTGTGCGGGTCGGAGATCTGGTCGAGCACGAGCACGACGCGCCGCCGCTCCGACGGCTTGGCCAGAACTTCGTCCAGATCGAGACGCGGAAGCCGTTCGCATTGCAGCGCGACGCCCTGGTGGACGGAGCCGGGCGCGAGCAGGCGCGAGACCTGTTCGGTAGTGGCGATCTCGTGCCGGATTCGTCCGAGCAGCATGTCGCCGATTTCCTCGGCGGCGCGCGCGGTCAGCACGGCGCGCTGGATGCGGCGCCACGGATTGTCGAGCGCGGCGCGCGCGGCGTGCAGGCCGTAGAGCCAGAGGCCGGATTGCCGTGGACCGGATTGCTGCAGACCGGACTCGCGCGGGCCGGTTTGTTTCTGCCCCGAATGCCTCGGGCCCAACTGCCGCGATCCCGCCGGCTTCGCGCCCACATGTTTTGGTCCCGCGTGTTTTGGGGCGTGCTTTGCGCCGGCGGGCTTTGGCCCGGCGTGTTTCGTGCCGTACGGCTTCGCACCCGGCGCTCTCGGGGCTTTGGGCGGCGGCCGGTGGCCGTGTCTTTTTTGTCTGTCTTGCATGGCCTGTCGCGCGGGTTCGGGGTTCGTGTGCAACTTTAGCGGAGGGATTAACGGAGCAGATAGAGGGTGCGTGCCGTAATGCCGGAACGGGGGCAATGCGCGTCTTAGGACGAGAGGGTTGCCATGTCGATCCATATGGGAACGGTCGAGAATTTCACCTGCGCCGATGCGGTGCGAGCCCGCGTGTTCGTCGCCGCCCCGCGCGAGGCCGCGTTTGCCGCATTCCGGCACGATATCCTGCGCTGGTGGCCGCGCGACGAGACCTGGTCGGGCGAGGCGATCGAGGACCTGTTCTTCGAAGGCCGCAGAGGCGGCATGTTGTGGGAGCGCGGGCCGGATGGGTTCCGCATGGACATGGCGCGCGTGATGCGCTGGGTGGCGCCGGAGCGGATCGTGCTGCGCTGGCATATCGGGCCCGGCCAGATACCCGAACCCAATCCCGCCAAAGCGAGCGAAGTCGAAATCCAATTCCTCGCCGATGACGATGGCGGCACGCGCGTCGAGCTCGAGCAGCGCCTGTTCTCCAACCACGGCGCCGGCGCCGAGGGCTATCGCGCCCGCATGGGCTCGGAGAAGGGCTGGCCCCGAATCCTCAAATGCTTCGCCGAACATTGCGGGCCGAAAGTGGGCGCCAATCTGGTGGTGACGCTCGTTACGGGCCGCGAGGCCAATGGATCGAGCGGCTTGCCCGTTTTTGTTACTCGTGTTACAGATGTAACCAAGTGAGCCAGATAGCAAAGCCAGACCAGCCATGACCACAAAACCAGACACCAGCGTGGTGAGAATTTCGCGTGCGCTTGACGAGCGGCTTGACGTTCTTGCGGCCCAGACGGGCAGGCGAAAGAGCTTCTATGCCTCCAAAGCGATCGAGCGCTATCTAGAGGATCTGGAAGACTACCATGCCGCCAAAAAAGCGCTCAAAAATAGCAAGAAGAGCTACAGCCTCGAAGAGTTCGCCCGAAATCTCGGCCTGGACCATTAGGATTCTCGATCTGGCGAGCGAGCAGATTGTCGCTTTGCCCCGCCCGGCGCAGGAGCACATCCTCAATTTCATCTATCTTCGGCTCAGGCATTTGGCCAATCCGCGACTGCACGGCCGGCCTCTCATGGGCGATCTGGAAGGTTTCTGGCGCTACCGGATCAACGACTATCGGATCATCTGCGTCATCGAGGACGAGAAGCGTGTGGTCCGCGTGGTCAGGGTCGGGCACCGGTATGATGTGTACGGACCCGGGCGCGGTTGACAGGTTCGCGCAATTGCCCGATATCCGCCCGCCCGTGGGGAAATCCCGCGGAACGCCTGAGTTTGGGGGAATGTCCCGAGCGGCAAAGGGGGCGGATTGTAAATCCGCTGGCTATGCCTTCGTAGGTTCGAGTCCTACTTCCCCCACCAGCCTTCGCTCGCGAAGCGCAGCGAAGGCTGCCACGCCGAAGCCCGCAGGGCGAAGGCGGGCTTGTTGCCGCGAGCTACGGCTTGGCAAGCCAGCCATCCCCCGCGCTCGCGAAGCGCAGCGAAGGCTGCCACGCCGAAGCCTGCAGGGCGAAGGCGGGCTTGTTGCCGCGAGCTACGGCTCGGCAAGCCGCACATCGTCACTCACGGCCACGCGTTCACCAAATTGTTGGCGTTCAGCG
>DATATK010000230.1:0-3347 GCA_036268825.1 Rhizomicrobium sp.
GAATGGTCCGTGCTGCCGTGGAACAAACCGTCGATAGATTTCTATGAAGGCCTCGGCGCGACGAAAATGCCGGAGTGGCTCATCTATCGGCTCGCCGGCGAGGCGCTGGAAGACGTGGCGGATTCATGAGCCGCATCTCGCTGGTGCTCGCGATGGCAACGAACGGCGCAATCGGCCTGAACGGCGCGATGCCGTGGCGCATCCCGGAGGACATGAAGCACTTCAAGGCCGTGACGATGGGCAAACCCATCGTGATGGGCCGCAAGACGTGGGACAGTTTCCCGAAGAAGCCGCTGCCGGGGCGCGCCAACATCGTCATCACGCGCGACGCGAACTGGCGCGGCGACGGCGCGGTGGTGGCGCATTCGCTCGATGAGGCGCTGGCCGAGGCAGGTGAGGCGGACGAGATCGCGGTGATCGGTGGGGCGGAAATCTACAAACTCGCACTGCCGCGCGCCGATCTGGTGCATCTGACGCAAGTGCATCGCGATTTCGCGGGCGACACGCATATGCCGCCGTTCGATGCGGCGCATTGGCGCGAAACCGCGCGGGAGGATCACGCCACGCCTGAGGGCCTCGCCTACAGCTTCGTCACGCTGGAACGGCGCGGGTAGCCGCGCTAGCTTCGCGCCAACAAGATATCTGGGGAGACGTTCATGACATATCGCGAGATCGCGACCGGGCTCAAATTTCCCGAAGGCCCGGTGGCGATGGATGACGGCTCGGTGATCCTGGTCGAGATCGCCGGCAAGAAGATCACGCGCGTGAAGAAGGACGGCAAAACGCAAACCGTCGCCAAGCCGGGCGGTGGGCCGAACGGCCTCGCCATCGGTCCCGACGGTGCGCTGTACGTCTGCAACAACGGCGAGAACTTCGCCTACACCAGGCGGCAGGGCTTGATGATCCCCGGCCATCGTCCGCCCTCATATGAAGGCGGCCGCATCGAGCGCGTGAACATCTCCACCGGCAAAGTCGAGGTGCTGTACAACAAATGCGACGGCCACAAACTGATCGCGCCGAATGACATCGTGTTCGACAAGCATGGCGGCTTCTGGTTCACCGATCACGGCTCGACCACCGAGGAAGGCCGCACGCACGGCGCGCTCTACTACGCGAAGGCCGATGGCTCGAAGATCACGCAGGTTCTGCGCGAGTTGATTTCGCCCAATGGCGTCGGCCTCTCGCCGGACAACAAGACCGTCTATTACGCCGAGACGTTTCCGGGCCGCCTATGGGCGCTGCCGCTGGAGAAGCCGGGTGTCGGCCGCAAGCCTGTGGGATTCACGCCCGCGGATTTCGTCGGCGCGTTCCCCGGCATCGCCTATTTCGACAGTCTCGGCGTGCAAGCCGATGGCGGCGTCTGCGTGGCGACGATCCTCGCGGGCGGCATCACAACCTTCTGGCCCGGCACGAAGAAAGTGAAGCACACGCCGATCCCCGACCCGCTGGTCACGAACATCTGCTGGGGCGGCAAGGGAATGAAGACGGCTTACATCACCGCCTCGGGCACGGGTAAGCTTCTCACGATGGATTGGCCGAAGCCGGGTTTGCGCCTGAACTACAATGCTTAAACGAAAGGCAGTTTTCATGCGCGGTCTTCCGCTCGTTGCGGCGATGACGCTTCTCGCGTCTCCCGCGCTCGCCGCCGATGACGTCATGGCGGGCTACTACGGCAACACCGCCATCGCCACGGGCGGCATGACGGATACGCACACCACATTCAGCGCCGATCACACCTTCGACATGCGCGTTCCGGCGTTCCACATGGAGTTCAAGGGCAGCTGGAAGCTGGATGGCGCACAAATCTGCCGCACGTTCGATTCACCGCCGCCGGGCGTCACCAATCCGCTGTGCACACAGGCGGCGGCGCATAAAGTCGGCGACACATGGACGGCGACGGCCAACGGCAAGACGCGTACCATCAAGCTGGTTCAGGGAATTCAATAGTGGGGGAGATTTTCATGCGTTCCATTCTGGTTGCCGCCTGCGTTCTTGCATTGAGCGCGACGGCCGCGTCCGCCGACGAAAGCGCCATGACTTCGCGCTTCGGCAACACCACCATCGCGAAAAACAAGAATGGAACGGAGTCGCATATCTATTTCAACGCAGACCACACCTTCACCGGAAAGGTGCTACGCCCGGCCGTGGCGCTGAAGGGCACATGGAAGGTCGAGGGTGACAATGTCTGCATGATCTACACACCGCCGCCGTTCGGCGTCACCAATCCGCAATGCAAGAAGCTCGACGCGCATCAGGTCGGCGACACATGGACGGACGGATTGTGGAAAGTCACCATCGTCGCGGGGATCAAGTGATGCGCGGCGCTGTGCTGACAGGCGCGTCTTTGCTGGCGCTGTGCGTGACGGCGCAAGCCGATCCGCCACCGGCGGCTCCGCCCGCGGCGGCATCTGCTGCCGCTTCGGGCGATCCGTTCGCCGACGAATACGCCAACACGCTCGTTGAGACGGCGCCGGATGGCGCGAGGATCCTCACCCACATCAACGAAGACCGCACATGGGAACAGCACCTGCCGGATGGTTCGGTCAGGCGCGGCACCTATCGCTGGCAGGACGATCACACGGTTTGCTTCGCGCAGAACGATCCCCCGCTGCCGAACGGCGAGGGCACGGGATGCAATGAAGTGCGCAATGTGCATAAAGTCGGCGAAAGCTGGACGCAGAAAGATTCAAAAGGCCAGACCTTCACGATGACCATCGTGGCAGGCCGCCGCCAATAAAGGACGCAACATGAAATACCGCAAACTGGGCGCCAGCGATCTGCAGGTGTCGGAAATCTCGCTCGGCTCCTGGCTGACCTATGGCGTCGGCGTCGAGAAGGACAAAGGCTTCGCCTGCGTGAACCGCGCCTTCGATCTCGGCATCAATTTCATCGACACGGCGAACGTCTATGGCCGCGGCGCGGCGGAGAGCTTCCTCGGCGAGGCGCTCGCGGGCCGCAAGCGCGACTCTTATGTGCTGGCGACGAAACTGTGGGGCGACATGGGCGGCGGCAATCAGGGCCTGTCGCGCGCGCAGGTGGAAAAGCAGCTCGATGACTCGCTGAAACGCCTGCGCACCGATTACGTCGATCTCTATCAATGCCATCGCTACGATCCCAACACACCGCTGGCCGAGACGATGGAGGCGCTCACCCGCGCCAAGCAGAGCGGCAAGGTGCGCTGGATCGGTTTCTCCGAATGGGCGCCCCAGCAGATCGAGGATTCCATCGCGCTGAAAGGCGTGGAGCATTTCGTCTCCAGCCAGCCGCAATATTCGCTGCTCTACCGGCGCATCGAGAAGAAGGTGATCCCGATCAGCGCCGCGAACGGCATCTCGCAGATCGTCTGG
>DATATK010000231.1:0-1555 GCA_036268825.1 Rhizomicrobium sp.
CGTTAGACTGGGACAGGCGGAGACGGATAACACCTGTCTTTTAGCCGAGTCCCAGGAAGCGCGGCCTGGGGCTGAGCGGTGGCGTTTGTTCGCCTATGCAAGAGCCGCGGCGGAGCGCCGGTAGGCGTGCGCGCCCGTAGCGCGCCCACGCCCCGAGCGCGAACAGATGGCAACATCTGTTTGCGCGGCGTGGACAACGAGACAGTTGCGTCTATCAGCGCTCCGCCTCCCTTTTTTGTGCAGCTTGAATGAGACCCGGATGAAGCGAAACGAAGTCCGGGAAACGCGGTGCCAGTTTCCGCCACCGCGATAGCGGGGGAGGGGGACCACTGGAGCTCGCTTAGCGAGCGAACCGTGGTGGAGGGGGCACATGACTCGCCGCTGCGTTAGCGTCGCAAGGCAATCAACGTTGGCGCCGATATTTCCTTGAATTGCCTGCGTTGACGTTGAGTCCTGCGCCCCTTCCACCACCCTTCGGGTGGTCCCCCTTCCCCGCTATCGCGGGGCAGGAAGGTAATTGTTGCAAAGCGGCGGCTTAACCCGCAGAGTCGCAGGCCGTTGCCGCGGGAACAATGGTGTTCCGTTGGAGGGGTGGTTTGCACGGTAATTTGGCCAAGCGCGCGTTCAGGGTCGAGCTGATCAAGCCGTCGCATTACGACCGGGACGGCTATGTCATCCAATGGCTGCGCTCGACTTTGCCGTCGAACTCGCTCGCCAGCGTCTATGGGCTGATGCGCGAGTGCGCCGACAACCGCGTGCTCGGCCCCGACGTCGATATCGAGGTCGAGGCTTGCGACGAGTGCAACACCATCGTCGATGTGGCCGCGGTGGCCAAGCGCATCCGCGCCGCCGGCGGCGGCATGGTCGGGCTGATCGGCGTGCAGTCCAATCAATATCCGCGCGCGCTCGATCTCGGCCGGCAATTCCGCGCGCTGGGGCTGCCCGTGGTCATGGGCGGCTTTCATGTCTCCGGCTGCATCTCCATGCTGCCGACTTTGCCGGCGGACCTGCAGCAGGCGCTCGATCTCGGCATCCATCTGTTCGCCGGCGAGGCCGAAGGCCGCATGGCCGATGTTTTGCGCGACGTCGCCGAAGGCAAAGCCAAGCCGATCTACAATTATCTGGCCGACATGCCGGAAATGGCGGCCGCCGTTTATCCGATTCTGCCGCGCGAGGTGGTCACGCGCGTCGCCGGACATTATTCCAGCTTTGATGCCGGCCGCGGCTGCCCGTTCCAGTGCAGTTTTTGCACCATCATCAACGTGCAGGGCCGCAAATCGCGCTACCGCACGCCCGATGACGTCGAGGCCATCGTGCGGGCGAACGAAGCGCAGGGCATTACGCGCTTCTTCATCACCGACGACAATTTCGCCCGCAACCGCAATTGGGAACCGATCCTCGATCGCCTGATCGAATTGCGCGAGCGCGACAAATTCAACATCCGGCTGTTGCTGCAAGTCGACACGCTGTGTCACCGCATCCCGGGATTCATCGAGAAGTCGGCGCGCGCCGGCTGCACGGCGATCTTCCTGGGGCTTGAGAACATCAACCCCGA
>DATATK010000232.1:0-23634 GCA_036268825.1 Rhizomicrobium sp.
AAATTGCGTACGCAATGTCACCGCCGACCAGTTTGCCGGCGCCACGCCGGAAGAAATCGAGGATCCACGTCCGCTGGCCGAGATCATCCGCCAATGGTCCACGCTTCACCCCGAATTCACCTACCTGCCGCGCAAGTTCAAGATCGCGGTCGGCGGGGCGGCGCACGATCGCGCGGCGCTGAAATTCCACGATGTCGCCGTCGAGATCGTGAAGAACGAAGCGGGCGAGACCGGCTATCGCGTCTACGCGGGCGGCGGGATGGGGCGCACGCCCTATGTGGCGCATGTCGTGGGGGAGTTCGTGGCGCGCGAGGATATCCTCGCCTTCATCGAGGCGGTGATGCGCGTCTACAACCAGTCCGGCCGGCGCGACAACATCTACAAGGCGCGCATCAAGATCCTCGTCGCCGCGCTGGGCGCGGAGGAGATGAAGAAGCAGATCGCGCGCGAGTTCGTGGAGATCAAGGCGGCGGGCACGCTGCAACTGCCGCAGGACGAGCTCGACCGCATCGCCGCCTATTTCGCGCCGCCCGATTTCGAAGCGGCGGCGACGGATGAGACGCCCGCCTCGTCCGAGCCCGGTTTCGCCGATTGGCTGCGCAACAATATCGCCGAACACCGCGCGCCCGGCTACGCCATCGCGACGATCTCGCTCAAACCCATCGGCGGCGTGCCGGGCGACGCGAGCGATGCGCAGCTTGATGCGCTGGCGGATCTGATGGACGGATTCGGCATGGCCGAAATCCGCGTCAGTCACGAACAGAACCTCGTCCTGCCGCATGTGAAGAAGCGCGACCTGCTCGCGATTTACGCGCGGCTGAAAGCGCTCGGCCTCGCCACGCCCAATGCCGGCCTCGTCAGCGACATCATCGCCTGCCCGGGCCTCGACTATTGCGACCTCGCCAATGCGCGCGCCATCCCCATCGCGCAGGCGATCTCCGAACGCTTCGCCGATCTCGACCGCCAGCACACGATCGGCGAGCTCAAGATCAAGATCTCCGGCTGCATCAATGCCTGCGGCCATCATCACGCGGGGCACATCGGCATATTGGGCGTCGACAAGAAGGGCGTCGAATTCTACCAGCTCCAATTGGGCGGCTCGGGCGCGGAGGACGCCAGCATCGGCGAAATCCTCGGGCCTGCCTTCGCAACTTCCGAGATCGTGGACAAAGTCGAAGAAATGATCGGCGTCTATCTCGAGAAGCGCGAAGGTCACGAGCGTTTCCTCGACACCGTCCGCCGCATTGGCATCGCCCCGTTCAAGGAACGCGTCTATGCCGCTCATTAGGAACAGCGCGTTCGCCGACGACACATACGTGACGGTGGCCGACGACGCGCCGTTGCCCGCGAACGGCGCCATCGTTTCGCGCGTGCGCTTCACGGCCGAGCGCGAGACCCTGCTCGCGCGCAATGCCGCGTTGGGCGTGCGCCTCAAATCCGCCGAATCTCCCGAACCATTGGGCGAAGACGTTCACCGCCTCTCCGTCATCGTGCTCGAATTCCCGGTGTTCCGCGACGGCCGCGCCTTCTCCTGGGCGCGGATGCTGCGCACGCGCATGGGTTTCGCCGGCGAAATCCGCGCCACCGGCCACTTCCTCTACGACCAGCTCGCCTTCATGACGCGCACCGGCTTCGACAGCTTCGAAGTCCCTGAAGGCTTCACGCTGGACCACTTCCACCGCGCCCTGACCGAAATCACAGACGTCTACCAGCCCTCCGCCGACCGCCGCAAAACCATCCGGCAGTTGCGGGCGGGCGCATAAGCCGCGGCCTTGCGATTGTCCGGATTATACGTATAATCCAGACAATACGAACAAGGCGGCGATCATGAAGCGGACCAGTGCGGCGGAATTCCAGCGCAACTTCGGCGAATATCAGCACGAAGCACAACACGAACCCGTCGAGATCACGCGGCACGGGCGGCGGCAACTGGTGCTGATGTCGGCGGCGCATTACGACTGGATCACGGCTGCAAAAAAGCGCGCCCATCGCGCGGAGGATCTGCCCGACGCGATTGTCGAGGCAATTCGCGATGCGAAAATGGACAAGCGGCACAATCATCTCAACAAGCTGCTGAAATAGACCATGGCCTTGCCGGCGCCGGAACCGGGATTGGTGTTCCGCTACGACTATGTATGGTTGCGCGAGACGGATGCCAGGCGAAAACCCGGGAAGGAGCGCCCTGCCTGTCTCGTGGCGGCGCTGGACGTGGTGGACCGTCGCCTCGTCGCCATTCTTCCGATCACGCACACCAAGCCAACAGCGGCGACGGCCGCGATTGAAATACCCGCAGCGGTGAAACGGAAGCTTGGATTGGACGACGCGCGCGCTTGGGTGATCGTTTCGGAAGCCAACATCGATGATTGGCCGAACGCGGGGCTGGCGCCCATACCGGGGAAGGCCGGCACATTCGCATACGGGTTCATGCCGCCGGGTTTGTTCGCCGTCATCAAAGCGACATTTCTTGCAAACCTTGCGCAACGTCGCGCGAAGACGGTGCGGCGTTGAGTTAAGCCAACCGCGTACTGGCTAATCTGACGAAGGTTTGACCCAGACCTTCTCCCGTTATAAGGTAACACTCTATGTAACTCAGGTAACACTTCCATGTCGAACATGACGACAAAGGGCCAAGTCACCATCCCCAAGCGAATTCGCGACGCTGCAGGGCTTAAACCCGGCCGTCCGGTAAATGTGCAGTTGAACGCTGAAGGCTGCGTGGTCCTAAGTGCGCCGCGAAGGCCTGTTACGAAAAGCGAAGTCCGCAAGGGCATCGAGAAGGTACGCGGCACTCTGAAACTTGGAATGTCGACGGACGAGTTCATGGCGTTACTCAGGGGCGACTGAACCGTGATCTTGGTCGACACGAATGTTGTCGTCGATATCGTTGGAAACGATCCCGATTGGGAACGGTGGTCGTCGGGCGCATTGGATGAAGCTGCCGCGACCGATACGGTGGCGATCAACGACATCGTCTATGCTGAGTTGTCAGCGGGTTATTCCAGCGTCGAGCGGCTTGAAGCAGATCTTCGCAGCCTGCGGCTTGCGCTCGCCTCCATCCCGCGCGGCGCATTATTTCTCGCGGGCCAAGCTTTTCGACGCTATCGCGGGCAAGGTGGCGTCCGCGAGAACGTGTTGCCGGACTTCTTCATCGGAGCCCATGCGGCGGTGGAGGGCGCAACGCTCCTGACGCGCGACAGGCGCCGTATCGAAACCTACTTCCCGACCGTCACAATCCTCTCTCCTTGACCCCCGCCCCCCCGGGCCCTAAACCGCGCCTGCGTTTTGAAGGCGTCCAGCGGGATGAATGTGCGTGCCAGCGATACCGATCTGCCGCGTTTTGCGAGCGTCGAGCAGCTCATCGAGACGATGAAGCCGGGCATGCCGGTCTATGTGCTGCATCCGTCGAAGTTCCAGGTCGCGGCGAAGCGCTTTCTCGACTCCTTCCCCGGCGACTCGCTCTACGCCGTGAAGGCCAATCCGCATCCCCATGTGCTGGACCAGGTCTGGGCCGGCGGCATCCGCCATTTCGACACCGCCTCGCTGGCCGAGATCGAGCTGGTGCGCGGCCGCTTCCCCGAGGCGCAATGCCACTTCATGGCGCCGGTGCGGCCGGCGGGCGCGGCGAAGATCGCGTTCGCGAAATACGGCGTGACGGATTATTCCGTCGATTGCGATTACGAACTGGACAAGCTGCTTTCCGAGACGCGCGATCCGGGCAAGCTGCGCATCTTCGTGCGCGTCGCCACGCCGCTCGGCGGCGCCCTCCTCGAACTCTCGAGCAAATTCGGCACCACGCCGGACGACGCGGCGCGCCTCCTCAAGCGCGTCGCCGAAGCCGGCGCCCAGCCTTGCATCACCTTCCATGTCGGCTCGCAATGCCTGTCGCCGTTCTCCTACGCGCAGGCGATCGAGATGGCGCGGCGCACCGCGGCGCTGGCGGGCGTCGAGATCGCCGCGCTCGACGTCGGCGGCGGATTTCCCGGGCCTTACACCAACAACGACGTGCCGCCCTATCACTGGTATTTCGACACGATCCGCGAGGCGCTCGAAACCCTGCCGAAGAAAGTGCCCGTGATCTGCGAGCCCGGCCGCGCGCTGATCGCCGAAGGCATGTCGCTCATCACCCAGGTGATGCTGCGCAAGGGTGACTCGCTCTATCTGAACGACGGCGTCTACGGCAGCTTCGACGAGCTGACGCTGCCCGGCTGGACCGGCGACTACCACACCCGCGTCTTCGCCACCGATGCCAAGGGCCACGTGACCGAGAAACCGGCGGGGCACAAGGCTTTCCGCGTCTTCGGCCCGACCTGCGACACGCTCGACGTGCTGCCGCGTCCGCTGCCGCTGCCCGACGACATGGGCCCGGACGACTACATCGTCTTCGAAGCCATCGGCGCCTATTCCGTCGCCGTCCGCACCAACTTCAACGGCTTCTTCCCCGACGACTGGGCCATCGTGGGGAACTGAGGTTCGGTTTCCGTTAAGGCTGGCGTGCGCGTGAAGAAAGTTGATTCACGCGGAGCCGCGGAGCCGCGGAAGGGAGATGCAGGTGATTGCTACCTCTCTAATTTCTCAATACCCACGCTCCACCACCTAACCGTCATGGCCGCCCAAGTGGCGGCCATCCATAACCACCGTCTCAGTCCTATGAACGCAGACCGCGGGTATGGGTGGCCGGCACTTGGCCGGCCATGACGATGTTGGGGTAGGAGGGTGTGAGCGGGACGCTGAGCGCCGAACACCAGCATTCCTCCTCCGCGTCTCCGCGGCTCCGCGTGAATCATCTTTCTTGAAAACCGTTACGCCGCCGGCAATTCCAGCACCGCGGTGAACCCATCGCCGCTCGTTACCGTCAGCGAGCCGCCGTGGAGTTCGACCAGGGCTTTCACCAGCGGCAGGCCGAGGCCCGCGCCGTGGGCGTGGTCCGCGGTGCCGCGGCCGACTTGTTCGAAGGGCTCCAGGATGCGCGCGAGATCCTTCTGGGGCACGCCCGGGCCATTATCCGACACGGCGATGCGCACGACGCCGTCGCCGCGCTCCGCCGACATCCGCACCTGCCCGCCCGCCTGCGTGAACGAGACGGCGTTGTCGATCAGGCAGGACAGCATCGACGTCAGCGCGGCTTCGTCGGCATCGACCATCAGGTCCTGTTCGCAATCGATCTCGACGGCGATATTCTTCTCCTCGGCTTTGACGGAATGGGAGTCGGATGCCGCCCACATCGTGGCGCCGGCGGGGATCGCGGCGCGCTTGAGGGCGAAGCGGCCGGCGGCGATCTTGGTGAGGTCGAGAATCTGGTTGATCAGGCGCAACAGGTTGTGCCCCGCCAGATGGATCAGCCCGGCATATTCGCCGATCTGCTCCGGCTTGAACTGGCCCGGCGCGCTCTTCAGCAAATCGGAGAAGCCGATGATCGCGTTGAGCGGCGTCTTGAGTTCGTGGCTCATCGTGCGCAGCAGCGCGGTCTTGGCGGTATCCGCCTCGGCCTCCGCCGCGTCGAGCTTGCGGGTGAGGTCTGAGAGATAGCTCGCCTGGCGCTTGGCCTTGTCGTGGGATTTCTCCAGCGCCTTGCGCGTCGTCTCCAGCGCGCGGGTCTGCTCGCCCAGCACGATCTCGACGCGGTGATGATCGGTCACGTCGGTGAACACGGTGGCGCGGCCGCCGTCGCGCGTGGCGCGGTCGCGCACCAGGAACGCGGCGCCCGCGGCCGTGACGACGGTCAGCGCGCCGGCCGGCGCGCGATGGGCTTCGAGCCGCCGCTCGATCCAGCCATCGGCGCTGCCGTCAATGGCGTAGCGCCCCCGCGCCACCGACGCGCGCAGAAGCTGCTCGAAGCTCTGGCCCTGCATCGCCTTGACCGGCAGGCCATGGAATTTCGCGAAGCCGTCGTTGCAATGGATCAGCCGGTCGCGCCCGTCCCAGAAGGCGAACGCATCCGCCGACAATTCCACCGTGTCTTCGAAGCGCGAGAGCAGATGGCGCGCCTGCGTCGCATCGCTCCACAGCGCGATCCAGCCGCCATCGGGCGTGCGCCGCGTCTTGATCTCCAATATCCGCCCGTCGGCGAGGCGCACGTCGCGCGGCGCATAGACGCCGTCGCGGAACTGGCCGCGCCGCGCGGCGATGAAGGCTTCGACGCCGCCCATGGCTTCCGCATCCGCAAGCTCGCCATGGGCGATCTCCATGCGGATCATCTCTTCGTACGACAATCCGATCAGCGTTTCGCGATGCGGCAGGTTGCGGAACATGTGGTTGAAATGCTGGCTGGCATAGGTCAGCCGCTCGCATGCGTCGAACACCGTGATCGCGCTGCGCAGCGCGTCCAGCGCCACGACCACGTTCGGTGCGAGCACGCCCCCAACTTCGCCAACCCCGTCGGCGATGGGCGCTTTCTGCGCGAAACCCATCCAGCAATCCCCAACTTAATGGAGCGCATCATGCCGAATCAGGCTTGCGGAAACCTTGCGCGGATGGCCGTGGACGCCGGAATCACGCCATCATCGTTAAGAAGCGGTGAATAGGGATGGCCTCAAATCTTTCGAATTAACGAACGAAATCATCCGGCGTTCAAGCTTCGTTAAGTTTGCCCCGCGAGGATCGTCGCGGGATCCCGAGAGCACAATCTTAATGGCCGATTCACCGTCGAATCCGGGAGACACAGCGGCGCGCCGCCGCTTCGCCGCGATTCAGGCGGCCAAGGCTGCGGTGGGTGCGGGCCTCGCCGGACTGTTCGTTTTCCTCGTCGGCCGGCCCACGACGCTCGAAGCCATCGCGATGGCCGGCCTGTTCGCGCCGAGTCTGTTCGCCGCGCTCGCCTTCACCCGCATCTCGCTCGCCGCTTTGGAGACCGCCTCGCTCGCCGCCTTCGCCGCGCTGATCGGCTATCTCGTCGCGCTGACGGGCGGGATGTCGTCGCCCCTTCTCGTCTGGCTCGCGCTGGTGCCCGCGGAAGCCGCGCTGGCCGGCGGCCGCAAGGCGGTGTGGCGCGCGGGCAGCGCGGCCGCCATCGTCCTCGTCGCCGTCGCGGTGTGCCAGGCGCTGGGCGTTCTACCGCATTCACCGATCGATGCCGAGGTGTGGGAGTTCTACGCCGCCTCCGTGCTCGCCGCGGTGATGCAATCGGCCCTCGTCGCCATCGCCACGCAAGACCGCCAGAAGAAAGCCGACAAGGCCGCGGCAGCCGGCGCCGCGATGTATCGCTTCCTGGCGGACAATTCGATGGACCTGATCACCCGCCACAGCGCCGACGGCCGCATCCGCTTCGCCAGCCCCGCGAGCAACGCGATCCTTGGCCGTGCGCCGCAAACCCTGCTCGCCGCCGCGCCCTCCGCACTGGCGCATCCGGACGATCTCAAGACCATGCAGGCCGCCTTTGTCGAGGCGAGCTATTTCGGCCGCGCCGCGAGCGTGGAAGTCCGCCTCAAGCGCGCCGACGGCAGCTTCGTGTGGACGGAGATGCGCTGCCGACCAGCCGCCCCGGTGGACGGCGAAGCGGCCGACATCGTAGCGGTGACGCGTGACATCTCCGAGCGCAAGGAACAGGAGCGCGCGCTCATCGTGGCCCGCGACCTCGCCGAGGAAGCCTCCAAGGCCAAATCGCGCTTCCTCGCGAACATGAGCCACGAATTGCGCACGCCGCTCAACGCCATCATCGGCTTCTCCGAGGTGATGACGCACGAGATGTTCGGGCCGGTGGGTAGCCCTCGCTACCTCGAATACGCCAAGCTCATCAACGAATCCGGCGGGCATCTGCTGGAGCTCATCAACGGCATCCTCGACATGTCGAAGATCGAGGCCGGAAAGTTCGACCTCTCCGAGGAGATGTTCGACCTCGAGGAAGTCTCCAGCCAGGCCGTGCGCTTCGTGAAGCTGCAGGCCGACCGCAAGGGCGTGGCCCTTAAGATGGCGATGGCGGACGATGCGCGCACCATCTTCGCCGACAAGCGCGCGGTGAAGCAGATGGTCGTCAATCTCGTCACCAACGGCGTGAAGTTCACCCCGCGCGGCGGCGAAGTCCGCGTCAGCGCATCGCGCGTGGCGAACGGCATCGAGATCACCGTCGCCGATACGGGCGTCGGCATCTCGCAGAACGATCTGGCAAAACTCGGCCAGCCCTTCGAGCAGGTCGACGGCGCCCACACCCGCACCCAGGAAGGCACCGGCCTCGGCCTCGCGCTGGTCAAGGCGCTCTCCGCCATGCACGGCGGCGAAGCCATCATCGAATCCCGCCTCGGCGAAGGCACCACCGTGCGCCTTACGCTGCCCTACGCCGCCGTCAGCGACGCCGGCGAACGCCTCGCGGCGCCGGAAGAACTCAGGGGCGCGGCGTAGCTTTTACCTCCCCTTTGAGGGGAGGTCGAAAAATCCAGAGGATTTTTCGGGTGGGGGCTCACTCCGAAATCCATCCGGGTCATGAGAAGCAACGCGGATAGATTTCGGAGTGAGCCCCTTCCCGAAATCTGCGAAGTGCAGATTTCAACCCTCCCTCAAGGGGAGGGTATAAGTGGTACTGTTCCTCGCCATCCTCTAAAACATGACCATGGTCCCCCGCCTCAAAGCCGGCATCTTCGTCCGGGCCCTGATCCGCCGCGCGGAAGTGGCGGGCGCGGCGGCGTTCGTCGTGCGCAAGGGTTCGGAGGAAGCCGGCGCCATCTTCCTCAAGATCGCGCGGCTCGACGGCACCTCGCTGGTCCTCTCCCAGGCGCGCCGCGGCGAAGGCGAACTCGTCTGGGTCAAGCCGCTCGGCGACACAACCGACGACGAGAAAGCGCGAACCTATTTCGACAAGCAGATGAAATTCGACCCCGACCTCTGGATCGTGGAGATCGAAGACCGCGCGGGGCGGACGTTCGTGGACGAGCCGGTGGTGTGAGGGGCGGCTCAGGTCGCGACGCTCATCCAGTTTTGGTGTTTCACACTCCTGCCCCAAATCGTCATGGCCGCCCAAGCCGCCTTCGCGAAGACGCTATGGCGTGCCGGAGGTGCCTCACTCGCCACGCCGAAGCGAAGCGTAGGCGGGTGGCGGCCATCCATAACCACCGTATCAGTTTCATAAACGCAGACCGCGGTTATGGGGCCGGGACAGGCTCGGCCATGACGAGGTTTTATTTTCAAGAAAAAGCGAACGTCCCGCCTGGGTCGTTCATACGCTGCCGCTATGAACTCCCTCACGCCGCGCCGACGCGCGGCGCTCGCCGGGGATGACAATTGGGGTTTAGTTGTGTAATCGGTGCGCCATGAGCCAAACGCCCGCCACCGAAGCCGCGCGACGGCGTACGTTTGCGATCATTTCGCATCCGGATGCGGGGAAAACCACGCTCACCGAGCACCTGCTCTTGATGGGCGGCGCGATCCGCGCGGCCGGCCAGGTGAAGGCGCGCGGCGAGGCGCGGCGGGCGCGGTCGGACTGGATGAAGATCGAACAGGAGCGCGGCATCTCCGTCACCTCCGCGGTGATGACGTTCGAATATGAGGGCGCGGTGTTCAACCTTCTGGACACGCCGGGCCATGAGGATTTCTCGGAAGACACCTATCGCACCCTCACCGCCGCCGACAGCGCGGTGATGGTGATCGACGCGGCCAAGGGCATCGAGGCGCAGACGCGCAAACTGTTCGAGGTCTGCCGCCTGCGCGATATCCCGATCATGACCTTCGTCAACAAGATGGACCGCGAGGCGCGCGATCCATTCGAATTGCTCGACGAGATAGGGGACCAGCTCCAGCTCGACGTGGCGCCGATCACCTGGCCGGCGGGACAGGGCCACGATTTCCGCGGCTGCTTCGATCTCTACACCGAGGAATTCTCCGTCTTCGGACGCGACGAGCGGCTGGGCGGCAACGCGATCCGCGAGTTCCTGACGCCGGAGGAATTCGCCAAGCTCGAGGAAGACGCCGAACTCGCACAGGCCGGTCTTGCGCGCTTCGATCCCGCCTCTTATCGCGAGGGCCATCTGACGCCGGTGTTCTTCGGCTCGGCGCTGAAGAAATTCGGCGTGCGCGATTTGATCGAGGCGCTCGCCACCCATGCGCCCAGCCCGCGCCCGCAAGCCGCGAAGACCGGCACGGTGCATCCGTCTGATGAAGAGGTCACCGGCTTCGTGTTCAAGGTCCAGGCGAACATGGATCCCAACCACCGCGACCGCGTCGCGTTCCTGCGCCTCGCCTCGGGCCGCTTCCGGCGCGGCATGAAGCTCAAGCAATCGGGCACGGGCAAGACGATGGGCGTGCACAACCCCATCCTGTTCTTCGCCCAGCAGCGCGAGACGGTGGACGAGGCCTGGCCCGGCGACATCATCGGCATCCCCAACCATGGCGTGCTGCGCGTCGGCGACACGCTGTCGGAGTCGGGCGAGGTGGTGTTCACCGGCATCCCCAATTTCGCGCCGGAGATCCTGCGCCGCGTGCGCCTCGCCGATCCGATGAAGCAGAAGCACCTGACCCGCGCCCTCGAAAGCCTCGCCGAGGAAGGCGTGACACAGGTCTTCAAGCCGATGCTGGGCAGCAACTGGGTCGTGGGCGTGGTGGGAAATTTGCAGCTCGACGTGCTCAAGAGCCGCTTGCGCAACGAATACGATCTGGACGCCGACCTCGAGCCCTCGCCCTACGACACCGCGCGCTGGGTGACCGGCGCGGAGACCGACATCCAGAAGCTGATCGAGACCTACCGCAACCAGATGGCGACGGATCGCGACGGCGCGCCGGTGTTCCTCGGCAAGAGCAACTGGGAACTGGGCTACGTCGCCGAAAAATTCCCCAAGCTGGGATTCGCCAAGACGCGCGAACGCAGCGACGTGCATACGCAGAGCTGAGGCTCCCGGCCGTTCAATACAAGATTGATTCACGCGGAGCCGCGGAGGCCGCGGAAATTCGCAAGTGATCGCGAACGCCCTTTGGTTGTCATGGCCCGCGAATGCGGGCCACCCAGGTCACACGAACTCATTTCACCCAACCCAGACGCCGTCGTCCCCCGGCTTGTCCGGGGGGACCCATTTTACCGTTTTTGAAAGGAAGGAAATTGGGTCGCCCGGACAAGCGATGACGACTATTAGGATAGAGGAAGTGCTACGATTACCTGGGTGGCCCGCATTCGCGGACCATGACAAGCGAGGAGGATATCGATCGCCTGCATCGCCGCGTCCTCCGCGGCTCCGCGTGAATCGATCTTCCAGTTACGCCGCGCGCGACTCGACCGCCATGCCCGTGCGCCAGAACGTCAGCAGCGCCTGCGCGGCGGTGGGGGAGACGGTTTCGAACACCGCGAGCCTGGCGGCAATTTCCTCGGCGGTGTGCACGCCGCCGGCGATCAGCGCGAGGGTGGAGAAGGTGGCGCGCGAGAGGCCGGCGCCTTTGGCGGCGATGGCGAGCGCTTCGGCGGAGGCGTCGTGCAGGATGCGCGCGGCGGTGTCGGGCCGGACGCCGAGCGCGGCGGCGAAGCGTTCGGCGAAACCTTCGTGCTGTTCGCGGCGGGCGGTTTCGATCAAGGCGGCCTCGTCGATCCGCGCGGACGACGAGACACCTGCGCCTTCGCGCCCGTTGCGGTCGAGGATGGCGTGGCGCAAAGCCTGCGGCGCGTCGAAGAAGAATTCGTTGAGGAAGTCGAGCCGCGCATCCGGCGCCTCGGCGATGCGCGCGATCAGCGCGGTGCGGCTTGCGCCATCGATCAGGCGGACGGTCTTTTCCAGCAGGGTCTCGAACGGCTCGCGCATCGCGTCCGGATAGCTGTCCGGCCAGTCGAGCAGCAGATCGCAGAGCTCGGTGGTGAGGCGGCGGCGCTCTTCGGGGGCGTGGCCGGCGGCCAGCTCCACAAGCCTCGTCATGCGCTCGCGCGGATCGGACATGACGGCACAATAGGCGCCAGGAATTAACAATCCGGCAAAACCGGGCAAAACACCGTCAAGAAAACGCTAACGCGATTTCGCCCGCGAACACGCCCGGCATTTGCGGAAAATTTGAATCGAACAAATCTCGAATAAAAAGTTGTTTTGATTTGAAACAGAGTGAAAGACGAAGCAACGCGTTTTCCCCGTTTGCCGCCAATTGCCCGATTAACCCGATTGCATCGAAGTTTACCGATTGGTTTCAGCACACAGAAAACACGCATCCATAGTCTGGTTCGCGTGTTGAGTACGCAAGCAACAGGTCTGATGTCATGCTGTTTCGCGCCGTCTTCTGGATCGCCATTGTTTCGATACTGATCCCGCGCGAACCCAATCTGGGGTTCGGCCGGCCGGGTGCGTCGCTCTTCGACACCATCATCCCCCAGGTGTCGCAGGCGGCCGCATCCGGCCGGCCGTGCCAGGGCCTCGCGGCCTGCGCATCCGGCCTCGGCATGCTGCAAGACCTCCCTGCTTTCGGCCTGCGCTCCCTCGCGGACGTCAAGGCCGATATCGACCAGGCCGTGCGCGAGCGCAAGGCAAGAGGGAATTAGTTTCCTCCCCCGTTTTACGGGGGAGGTATGGTTCTTCACCTCCTCCGTCTCCCCCTCCGTCACGCGCGACCGATGTCGCGCGCGACACCTCCCCCGCAAAGCGGCGGAGGAAAAAGAGCGCCATTTCTGCTATTGAACTTCCATGACCACGCCCTTCTCTCCCGCCGACCATCGCGTCGTCCCCTTGCGCGCCTTCCGCGAGCTGCGCGTCGGCGAGGTGTTCAACAGCGCGTCGCGGACGATCACCGCGGCGAATTTCGCGGCGTTCCAGGCGGTGAGCCTCGACAACCATCCGATCCATTACGACGACGAATATTGCAAGCGCCTCGGCCATCCCGCCCCGCTCGCCCATGGGCTTCAGGTGCTGGCCTTCACGGCGGCGGGCGCGGGACTGTTTCCACATGTCATCGGCGAGGCGCTGATCGGCTTCGTGGAGGTGAGCGCGAAATTCCTCAAAGGTGTTTATCCCGGCGACACGCTTTACCCGTCGCTCGAAATCACCGCGCTCACGCCGCAGAGGACCACCGGCCTTGTCACCCTGCGCGCCACCGTCCACAACCAGAAGAGCGAGCTGGTCCTGGACGGCGTGCACAAGTACCTGATGAGACTTTAGCTGGCGGCAGCCAGCATCTCCTCCAGCCGCCAGCTGCGCGTGCGGCCCGATGCCGTGCGCAGGCCGTAATGCGCGGCCAGCCTGTCCAGCCCAATGGTGAGCACGACGCGCGCGGCGCGCTTGGGCCAGGCGCGCGTGCTCTCCGCCGCTTCCAGCCCGATCAGATGGCAGCAGACATCGAACAGCAGATCCGAGATCACGGGCCCCGCGGCGCGCATCGCGGCGGTGAAGCGCTGCTTGGCGGCGAGCACGATCTCGCTCATCTCCGCTTCGGGGCGCGGGCCGCGAATGCCGTCGACCAGCGGCTGGGACAGATCGATCGCCATGCGCGGCGTCATCTGCGCCAGGGTAAAATCGCGGCGCAGACGCTCGCCCGCCTGATATTGCCAGGGATCGATCCCGCCGCGCTTGCGCAGCCAGCCGAGCGGCGACTCGCCCTCGTTGACGAGCACCTCGCAGGACACGCCCGAATCGTCCTCGATGCGCTGCAGCACTTCCAGCCGGTGCTGCGCGGCGAAGGGCTCGCGCCCGGCCTCCTGCCGCCGGAGCCAGAACAGGCCCGGGTCCGAGAGCGCGAAGGTCTGCGGCGTGGTCCCGCGCGGCACCACCCAGTCGCGGCGGAAGAACTCCTGCACCATCACCCTGGCGACGCGCAGCGGGCTCGCCGCACCCGAAGAGATCAGGCCATAAGCTCGCCGGTTGAGCGGCATCAGGTGCCCGCCTGTCTCCTCGAGCTGGCGCAGCACCACCCGGCCCTCCCGCTCCACTTCCCATTCGCCGATCCCTTCGATACCCATGATTCTGTTCCCTCTTTGTCCCAGAGGTTGTACTAGGACCCCAATCCTGCAATGTCAAGTTGCTCGATTTTTTATCCGCAGAAGTTGTGGCGGGAGGGATTTAGACCACCGTGAAATCGCCGTCTTTGGCGGCGGAATGCCCGGCGATTTTCACCTTGCGGGGCTGGCGTTTGCGCCGCTCGGCCCCGCGGAAATGGCCGCGGCCCTGCGCCCGCCGGTCGGGCCCGAAGAACTCCGGCGCCACGATGAACGGCCGCGGCCGCTCCAGCGCGGAACGCAGCTTGCGCAGGATCGTGGCGGCGCTGACCGGGCGCGTCATCACATTGGTATAGCCGAGGTCGCGCGCGCTCTCGACGTCGCGCCGGCGCGGGCGGCTGCAGACGAGGAACACCGGCACCATCGGATCGAGCAGGCCCACGCTCTTGCGCACGGCGCGGCCGAAATCCTCGCTCGTATCCCGCGAAGAAGCGTCGTCGCAGAACACCGCGTCGAAATAGCGGGTGCAGAGCAGATCGATCGCGGTGCGCGCGTCCGCGACCGTGTGGATGTCGTTGATGCCCGCGATGTTCAGCACCTGGCGCAGCACCATCGCCACGTGCGGCCGGGCCGTGACGAGCAGGATTTGCAGGGGATCGCGATCGCGCATCGAAAACCAGCCGGAGAGCCCTTATCTTGCGATACCCCGTATTAAATCGCGGTAAAGCGTTCCATTGCGGGCGCGGCCTCTGCTAGCATCGCGGCGCTCTCGGAGACCTTGCATGAAATTTCGCGCGCCCCTCGCCGTGCTGTTGCTGCTGCCGCTGTCCGGATGCGTGATCTTCGGCGGCCCCGCCGACAAGGCGCTGCGCCGCACGCCCAGCTACCGCGACGGCTATCAGGACGGTTGCGCCGCCGCGAACGACGCCTATTCCAATTTCCGCAAGGGCCCGCTCACCGACAACGCGCTCTACCGCACCGACCAGGTCTATCGCAGCGGCTGGGGCAACGGCTTTCAGGCCTGCCGCACGACGCTGACGCCCGGCGTGCAAGCCAACTCCCCCGATCACGGCCCGCTGCCCGACGAAGGCCCGGGGCACCAGTAGCGCCGGCGCGGCATTAATCGCTCCTTAATCTTCGTTCGCGATGGTTAATCCGTACGCGGAGCGGATGGGCATTTGCACTGGGGCGCACATTGTGCGTATCATCCGTGTACGGGATATGGACGGAGTGGTGCCATGCTGGGTCACCTTGTCGCAAGTCATGCTGCCGATGAGCCCTACGCGGCCCCGCCGCGCCGCGGCTGGCTGCGCCGCCTGATCGCCGCCCTGTTCTGGCGCCGCCGGTACACCCAGCGCTGAGGCTCCTTGCCGCAAAGCGGGATGCGGCCGAAATTGGCGCTGCAGCTCAAAACTCTCCGTGCAATCTCAACCCCAGCACCGACACCGGGCCGCGATCGCGGTTGTAGGCGGGATTGGCGATGAACTGGTAGTCGGCGGAAGCGGCGATGCCGTCCCGGAGTTCGGCGCTGTAATAGGCTTCGAGGATGTCTTCGCTGCCCGCGTTCGGCAATCGGCCGTCGCCGATCAGGAGGCCGAGGCCGCCGGCGGCGAAGTAATCTCGCGCGTCACGCGACAGGCCGTTGACGACGAAGGCCGCGCCCAGCGTGTCTTTCGCGCGGTCCCAATCGGCGCCCTTGAGCGAGACGCCCGCCGAGAGCGAGCGGTTGATCTCGGTGAACTCGAACGCCTCCTGCGAGCCATCGTTGAGGCTGGCCCGCGCGAACGCGCCCCAGTTGCCGCCCAGCGGCTGCTCGATGTTGAGCGATGCGCCGGCCTTGGAATTGTAGCGCCGCACCAAAGCGGTGTCGGGCGGATTGCCGGTCGCTTGCGCCAGGCGCAATGCCGCGTCGTAGCTGCCCATGCGGCCGCGATTGAGGAAGCCGAGCAGCTTGATCTTCCCGTCGCCGCCGAACCACGTCTGCCGCGCCTCGAACTCGCCCACCATCTCGAATTGCGAGAAGCGCGAATCCAGCGTCTTGCTGTTGGGTATCGTCGAAAGATCGAACAACCCGCCGCGCAAGGTCCACCAATCCTGCGTCCATTCCACCGCCGCGCCCGCGCTGTAGCCCCAGGCATCGGCCGCATAGTCGAACGCGCCCGCGTCGATCAGCGCCCAGTTGAGGAAATCGCCGCGCGGATCGTGGGCATAAGCGTTGGTGTCGAACACATCGGTGACGGCGAACTTGCCGATGGTGACGATGAGATTGTCCGCCGTCTTGGCGCCGCCGAGCTGGTTGGCGTCCGGCGCGATCGTCTGCGTCTCGCCGCCCAGATCGACGCTCTGGCGGACGAACAGGCGCTGCAGCCGGAAATAGGGATCGTCCGCGCCGACCTTGTAGGCCTCGCCGCTCGGGAAACCCGCGACGCCCAGCGTGCCCGAGAGGCCGAAGCCCTGGTCGATCTCCGGATCGGCGTAGACCGCGCCGCCCTGCCAGAGCTTGAGGCCCAGGAACAGCGTGGCGTCGAAGGTCTCGTCGCCGCGATTGCCGGGGTTGAGACTGTTCGGGCCCGTATAGTCCGCGTGGAAACGGGGATGATATTGATCGACGAAGGTGGTCTGGCCGTGGAAGCTGAAATCCTCCGGATCGTCCGCCCGCGCAGGCGCCGCCGCCGCGATCAGCGCCGCACACGCAATCCCGAACGCCGTTAGCCGCATGTCCCGCCCGCTGCCGATTCGTAGCGCGCAATCGTAACGGGCCGGCGACGCGAAACGTTCCCCTTATGAATACTTCCGCTCTTCCCACCACGGAAAATACGCCGGCATGTCGGCGGAGACCTTTTGCGGGAACACCGCCGGGCGCTTCTCCAGGAACGACGCCACGCCCTCGCGCACATCCGCCGACGCGCCGCGCGAATAGATGCCGCGGCTGTCGATCTTGTGCGCCTCCATCGGATGATCGAGCGCGGAGAGCCGCCACATCATCTGCCGGATCAGCGCGACGGATACCGCCGACGTGTTGTCGCGGATCTCGGCCGCGATCTTGTGCGCGGCGGACAGCAGCTCGTCATGATTGACCACCTGGCTCACCAGCCTTCCGCGCAAGGCTTCGGCCGCATCGAACACCCGGCCCGAGAAGCACCATTCCAGCGCCTGCGCAATGCCGACGATCCTGGGCAGGAACCACGAAGACGCCGCTTCCGGCACGATGCCGCGGCGCGAGAACACGAAACCGAAGCGCGCGGCCTCGCTGGCGATGCGGATGTCCATCGCGAGCTGCATGGTGGCGCCGATGCCGACCGCCGGCCCGTTCACCGCCGCGATGATGGGCTTGAGGCAGTCGAACATGGCGAGCGTCACGCGCCCGCCGCCATCGCGCACGCGCTCGTCGCTCCAGTTGACCGCATCGGCCGGCCCCGCGTTGCGCGCCGCGCGCTCCGGGTTCCGCGTCGCGTCGAACGTGTTCGCCCCGCCCGACAGATCGGCGCCCGCGCAGAACGCGCGCCCCGCGCCGGTGACGATGATCGCGCGCACATCGTCGTCCGTGTTGACGCGCGTGAACACATCGATCAGCTCGGTCATCATCGTCGCGGTGAAGGCGTTGAGCTTCTCCGGCCGGTTGAGCGTGAGCGTCAGGATGCGGTCTGTGACATCGACCTTGATCTGCTGATAGGGGCCGTAGGGCATGGGAGACTCCGGATGGCGGTTCGGCGGCACTGTACCTCAAAGGCATGACTTGCCTATGTGCTACAATTGTGCTACATTGATGTCAGTATGAGGATCGTCCGATGAAGCATGTCAATCTCAGGGACGCGAACCAGCAGTTTTCGAAACTGGTGCGCGAAGTGGAAGAAAGCGGCGAAACATTCGTTGTCATCCGCAATGGTGCGCCGGCTGCACAGCTTGGCCCCGTCACAGCAGAGGCGCGCAGGTTTCAGCGCACACCAGAGCAGCTTGCCGCGCTCGATGCTCTGATCGATTCCGCGCGCCGCAGCACGGCGAAATCCGATGGAACGCGCTGGACGCGGGACGAGCTCCATGAACGCGACTAGGATAACGCTAGACAGCAACATCCTCCATTACGCGTTCGATACCGTCGAAGCTTCGAGACAGCGCCAAGCGCTTGAGATTCTGATGGCAGTGAAGGATATCGACTGCCCGCTTGGATTGCAGGCTATCGGCGAATTCTTTGTCTCCGTTACCAAGAAAGCAAAATTGTCCCGGGCCGGTGCGCAAGTCGAAGTCGGACAATTTCTGGCGGGCTTCGAACTCTTTCCATCCACGGCTAACGCGCATCGCACCGCCGCGCATGAATCGGCTGCCGGGCGCTTCGGCTATTGGGATGCCGTTCTGCTCGCGTCAGCCTCGGAGGCCGGATGTACGCTCTGCCTTAGCGAAGACATGGGCGACGGTGCGCGGTTGGGCAACATTGTCGTGCGCAATCCTTTTGGCGAGCATGAACTGACACCCGCCGCACGCGCGGCGCTCGGTCTTTGAAAGCGAAAGGGCCGGGATTTCTCCCGGCCCCTTGCTACGCCCACGGAAAATTCGTTACGCCGCTTGCTTCACCGGCGCGAAGCGGGCGTAGAACGTCTCGCCTTTCGCCGCCATGTCGCGGAGCAGCTGGTTGGGCTTGAAGCGGTCGCCATACCGTGCGGCGAAGGCGTCGCAGCGCGCGACAAACGCCTTGGCGCCGGTCGTGTCGATGTAGGAAACCGGGCCGCCGGTGAAGGGCGCGTAGCCCCAGCCGAGGATGGCGCCGACATCGGCGTCGCGTGGATCTGTGATCACGCCTTCCTCGAAACAGCGCGCGGCTTCCAGCGCCTGGATGGTGAGGAAGCGCTGCTTCATCACCTCCACATCGGCATCGGTGTTCCACTGGCCGCCTTTGTAGGCGAGGAGTTCCGGCCAGATGCGGACGCGCTTGCCCTTGGCATCGTAATCGTAGAAGCCCTTGGAGTTCTTGCGGCCGAGGCGGCCGTTCTTCTCCACCACCCACGACAGGAACTCCTCGCTCGGATCGGCGGCGTTGATACCCATGTCCTTGCGCATCTGGCGGCCGACCTTGAGCGCCGTGTCAATGCCCACCGAGTCCACCACCTCCAGCGAACCCATCGGCATGCCGGCCATGCGGCCGACATTTTCGATCATCGCGGGGTGGATGCCTTCGGCCAGCATCGCCATGCCTTCGCGCGTATACGTGCCGAAGCAGCGCGAGGTGTAGAAGCCGCGAGAGTCATTCACCACGATGGGCGTCTTCTTGATCTTCTGGACGAAATCCATGGCGACGGCGAGCGCGTGATCGCCCGTCTGCTTGCCGCGGATGACTTCGACGAGGCCCATGCGGTCCACCGGCGAGAAGAAATGCACACCGATGAAAAGCTCCGGCCGGTCGCTCGCTTCCGACAAACCGGTGATCGGAAGCGTGGAGGTGTTCGAGCCGAACACCGCGCCCTTCTTCATCGCGGCGCAGGCCTTCTTGGTCGCTTCGGCCTTCACCGCGCGATCCTCGAACACCGCTTCGATGACGAAATCGGCGTCCTTGAGGTCGGCGAAATCGGCCGTGGTCTGGATATGGGCCAGCACCGCCGCCTTCTTCTCCGGCGAGGATTTGCCGCGCTCGATCTGCTTGTCGAGAATCCCGGCGACGTGATCCTTGCCGCCTTGCGCCTTCTCTTGCGTCGTATCGACGAGCACGACATCGATGCCGGCCAGCGCCGCCACATAGGCGATGCCGCCGCCCATCACGCCGGCGCCGAGGATGCCGACGATCTTGGTCTCGGTGGGCTTCTCGCTCTTCGGGCGGCGCGCACCCTTGCCGAGATCCTGCATCGACAGGAACAGCGAGCGGATCATGTTGCGGCTTTCCGGCTGCATCATCAGTTTGGTGAAATAGCGCGCCTCGATGCGCAGCCCCGCATCGATCGGAACCTGCAATCCTTCATAGACGCAGGAGAGGATGTATTTCTGCGCCGGATAATTGCCGTAGCTCTCCTTGCGCAACATCGCGTTGCCCATGGTGAAGACCTGGCCGCCGCCGGGGGAGAACGGTCCGCCGCCCGGCGCCTTGAAGTCCTTCGCGTCCCACGGCTGCGCCGCCTTCGGGTTCGCCTTCACCCACGCCTTCGCATTGGCGACGAGATCGGCCAGCGGCGCCACCGCGTGCACCAGCTTCATGCCGAGCGCCTTCTGCGGATCGACGCTGGCGCCTTGCAGCAGCATCGGCAACGCGGCCATCGCGCCGACGAGACGCGGCAAACGCTGCGTGCCGCCGCCGCCGGGCAGAAGGCCGACCTTGGCTTCCGGCAGACCGAGCTGAATCTTCGGATTGTCCGCCACGACGCGATAGTGGCACGCCAGCGTGACTTCGAGCCCGCCGCCGAGCGCGAGCCCATTGATCGCGGCCGCCACCGGCTTGCCGCAGGTCTCGAGCTTGCGCAGTGCGTTGTGGAACTGCATCACGCCCTGATAGCGCGCAGCCACCGCCTCTTCCGGCGTGGCCGGCTTGCCGGCGAATGTCGCGCCGGACTCCATCTCGTCCAGCGCCGCGCCGGCGCAGAAGCCGTTCGCCTTGCCCGAGGTGATGACGAGGCCCTTGATGGCCGCATCGCCAGCGACGGCGCCCGCCACTTGCGCGAGCTCGGCGATCGCCGAGGAGGTAAGCACGTTCATCGTGCGCCCCGGCACGTCCCAGCTCAGCGTAACGATCCCGTCCGCATCCTGATCCCACTTGAAGTTTTTGAGTTCCATGTTGGTCGATCCTCTTCAGCGCTTGCCAATTCTTTCCTCCCCCGCTGGTGCGGGGGAGGTGGATGGCGATGCGGCAGCATCGCCAGACGGAGGGGGTGTGAGCAGCAGCAACGCAGCAAACACCTCTTCCAAATTCCTGTACACGTCCTCGTTCTTCAACCGGACTACGCGCCAGCGCGCCCGGTCATGTAAGCGTCGCGCCGGACGTCATGGGCATGTTGTTCGTCCGTGGCGTGCGTCCTGCCATCCACTTCCACAACCAGCATCGCCGGAACGCATGCGAAATCCGCAATGTAAGGTCCGATGGGATGCTGGCGACGGAAGTGCACGCCGTGCATTTCCTTGAGCCGCAGCCGCGACCACAACATCACCTCGGCTTCCGTCATGCGGCGGCGGAGTTCCTTGGCAAATGGCCGCGATCGTTCTTCCCGGTTCCTCACACCCCCTCCGTCACGCGCGTTCCGCGCGCGCCACCTCCCCCGCACCGGCGGAGGAGGAAACTAGACCCTCTCGATGATCGTCGCGGTGCCCATGCCGGCGCCGACGCAGAGGGTGACGAGGGCGGTGTTGAGATCGCGGCGTTCGAGCTCGTCGAGCACGGTGCCCAGGATCATCGCGCCGGTGGCGCCGAGCGGATGGCCCATCGCGATGGCGCCGCCGTTGACGTTGACCTTGTCGTGCGGGATGTCGAGCTTCTGCATGAAGCGCAGCACGACGGAGGCGAACGCCTCGTTGAGCTCGAACAAATCGATGTCCTTCGCGGTCATGCCGGCGCGCGCCAGAACCTTCTCCGTCACCAGCGACGGGCCGGTGAGCATGATGCAAGGCTCCGAGCCGATTGAGCCGAAGGCGCGGATGCGGGCGCGGGGCTTGAGGCTTTGCGCGCTGCCGGCTTCCCGGCTGCCCATCAAGACGGCCGCGGCGCCGTCCACGATGCCGGACGAATTGCCGGCATGGTGCACGTGGTTGAGCTTCTCGACCTGCGGATAACGCTGCTGCGCCACGCTGTCGAAGCCCGCGAACTCGCCGATCTGCGCGAAGCTGGCGTTGAGCGCGGCGAGCGACTGCATCGTCGCCTCGGGGCGCATGTGCTCGTCATGGTCGAGCAGCGTCTGGCCCAGAATGTCCTTCACCGGGGTGACGGAGTTCTTGAAATAGCCGTTCTTCCACGCATTGGCCGCGCGCTTCTGGCTTTCCACCGCGTAGGCGTCGACGTCGTCGCGCGAAAAGCCGTCCAGCGTCGCGATCAGATCGGCGCCGATGCCCTGCGGCGTGAAATAGCTCTTGATCGCGATGGCCGGATCGACCGCCCAGGCGCCGCCCGATGCGCCCATGCCGACGCGGCTCATGCTCTCGACGCCGCCGCCGATCGTCATATCCGACTGGCCGCTCATCACCTGGGCCGCCGCCATGTTGCAGGCTTCGAGGCCCGAAGCGCAGAACCGGTTGATCTGCACGCCGGCGACGGTATCCGCGTAGTCCGCATCAAGCACCGCGATGCGCGCGATGTTCGAGCCCTGCTCGCCCACCGGATCGACGCAGCCGAACACCACGTCGTCAACCTTGGAGGTGTCGAGGTTGTTACGGTCGCGGATGTTGCGCAGGACCTGCGCGCCCAGCTCGAGCGCGGTCACTTCATGCAGGCTCCCGTCTTTCTTGCCCTTGCCGCGCGGCGTGCGCACGGTGTCGTAAACGAAGCAGTCGGTCATCGTGGTCTCCTGGTGAGGAAAGCGAGGGGGAGGAAAATCTCTAATCTTCCGCCGGCATGACGCCGTAGCCGGAGACGCGGACGCGCTCGGGCGGGGTTTCGGCGGCCAGCCGGTTCTGGATCATGGTGAGGCCGAGCTTGAGCTCGGCGATGGATTCGTCGATGTCGATGCGCTGCTTGGCGAGCGCGTCTATCCGCGCGCTGAACTTCTTCATCGTGTGCTGGAGCTGCACCACGCCGCTCTCGTCCGCGTCGTAGAGGTCGAGAATCTCGCCGATCTCCGCCAGCGTGAAACCGACGCGTCGCCCGCGCAGGATGAGGGTGAGGCGGGCGCGGTCGCGCTGCGAATAGATGCGCGCCTGGCCGCGACGCTCGGGCGCGAGCAGGCCCTCGTCCTCATAGTGACGCAGCGTGCGCGAGGTGACGCCCAATTCCTTGGTGAGCTGACGGATGGAGAAGGTCCGGCTCATTCTTGCGCGGACCCGGGCTTTGCCCGTTCGGTCCGTCCCTGACGTTTCCGGGGCGGAGTCCTAGATTACGTTTACGTGCACGTCAAGTCTCGCATCTGGCCAAAATAATACGATCCCGGAGGCCAGAGGAGCCAACGCGGGTCGATTCGGGCCGAAGCTTTGCTCCGGACGAGCGCAGCGAGTTCGCCAAGAAGGCCGCAGAGGCGCGGTGGAAGAAACCCGCTGTGATGGGACTAGGAGGATAGCGAGCCCGAAATCGAGGCGATGGAGCCCGTTGCAACCGATGGCGATTGCCGTTGGCGTCGCGCAACATCGTTGGGATCGAGGCACCATGCTACGTCCCCAACAATGGAACCAAGATCATTGGGCGCATTTCTCCGACCGGAGTTTTGACCGCATCAAAGGAGGTGAGGCGCTCGAGAAATACATCGGACTGAAGACGCTCGAACCCTTCATCAACAGGAATTGGTGCTCGAGAGGTAGGCGCCGTCTCGGCTGCTCGAGGTCGAAGGTCTCGAGAAAGCCGTGAAGGCGTTGCTGATCACGTCGGGGGCGTTTCCAGCCTTGGGCTCCTTTAGGCATGCGGTTAGTATGAACGATAGGCGCATGGGGGCAAAGATGAAGAAACCGATCAACAAGTGGGCGATATTCATGTGGGCAGCCGCTGCCTTATTCCTATTGCAAGCGATCAGCGCATTCATAATCACATGGCAGGCCGTCGGCCTGAACGGGCGAGCGTGGCTTATAGGAAATGGCTTGGAGTATTTCTTCCAGTCGGTCGTGCGCCCTGCGTTCTTCAGCGCGCCGGGACTTATTGGGATTGGCGTGTTGATTGAGATGGTAGATCGGATGCGTTGGGATGGGATGACAGAGCAATCTCGGTTAGCCGTCAA
>DATATK010000233.1:0-2948 GCA_036268825.1 Rhizomicrobium sp.
GATGCTCGCCTCATGTTTGGCCGTCTCGGCGGCGGTCTGCCGCTTCTGCAACTCGTTCATCGCCTCTTCGAGCACTTCGGGATGGGCGACGAGATAGCTCCTGACGATCGCCTCGATGTCGCCGCGCTGCGCATCGGTGAAGCTCTGCGCAGACGCGGATACCGGCGCGCCGAGAAGGGCGAGCGCGAGAACAGGGGCGAGGAAGCGAGGCATTGGCAAATCCTTGTTGAGTGGGGCGGGCTGTCGAAACCAATATACCCCGAGTTGCAGTATTTATTTCCAGGCGACGGCTTAAGCTTCGGTTGCTGCCTTAGTTACTTTTCGAGCCAGGCATGGGTTTCGCGGTGACGATATCGTCTGCTCTGACCCAACCAGGCGTACCCACCGCAAAGCGGGTCTTGGCGCGAGCGGCGAGCTGACGTGCCGTCTTGTTGTCACCGCGAAGATAGGCGGCCTGGGCGGATGCCAGGTCGGCTTCCGCGTAGTCTCCCTTCTTGCCGTAGGCCATCGCCAGCTGGCTATAGCCGAGCGGCGCTTCAGTTTCGCGCGCCACCGCCGTGCGAAGAATGCTGATGGCTTCGTCGGCATGCGCCCTATTATCCGTGGCGACCAGCGCTTGCCCAAGTAACATCTCGATGAGGGGGGCGTTGTTGGAAAGCGCGATCGCCTTGTGCAGCGGCGCAACCGCCTCGTTGGGCCTGCCGCCCTCGAGCAGCGCCTGGCCTCTCAGCTCGTAGAAATACGGATTGTTCGGCTGCGCCTGGATCAAGCCGTCGATCTGGGCAAGCGCGCTGTTGAGGTCGCCATGCAAGTAGGTCGTGATCGCGCGCGCATAGCGCGCGGGCAGGCTGGTGTTTGACAGCGGGTAGCGGCGATAGACGGTGTCCTGACGTTCCATGAAGGCGGAGATCTTGGCGCGCATCATGTCGTGGCGAAGCTGCAGGGCCGGATCGTCCTTCTTGTCCCAATAGGGACTGGCGCGCGCGATCTGTTCCAGCGCGGCGACGCGTTCGGCCGGCATCGGATGCGACTGCAGATAAGGGTCGGCACCGCGCGCAGCGAACAGGCTGTCATTGGTGAAGCGACGGAATGTGTCGTACATGCCCTTGGCGGACTGGCCGGTTGCGGTCAGGAATTTCACGCCGGCGCGGTCGGCGTTTTCCTCCTGCTGGCGCTGGTAGGACAAGAGGCTCCGCCGGATCATCTCGCCAGGACCAGCGATCGCGGCGGCGCCCGCGTCCGCAAGACCGTTTCCGGGCGACGAACTCCTGCTGGCAGCGCCCGCGACGATGGCGCCGGCGCCGATCAGCATGGCGACCAGCATTTGCGTCTGGGCGCGCGCCAGCTGCTCGCGCAGCTTGGCGAGATGACCGCCGGCCAGATGGCCGGTTTCGTGCGCCAGCACGCCGATCAGCTGGTTCGGCGTCTCCGATTGCATGATCGCGCCGTAGTTCACGAAGATGCGGCGGCCGTCGGCAACGAAGGCGTTGAATGCGCTGTCGTTGATGATCACGATCTGGATGTTCTGCTTCTCCAGACCCGCGGCGCGCAGGATCGGACGGGTATATTCGCGGAGCAGTGCTTCTGCCTCGGTGTCGCGCAAAATCGGCGGGCCCTTGTTCTCCTGCGCGCGCAGCGGAGGGATCGGGGCCAGCGCCAGCGCGGCCGCGACCGTCACTGCGGTCAGGCCGGAAAGTCTCTTGCGCAGGGCGAGGTCGAACAGCATGGACAGTCTTTGGCGATTGGCCTTTGGCCGGATACGGGATATGCCCTAACAAGCGGCCGAATACGGCCCATGTGGGGCACAGGGTGGCTTGGGTTCCCATAGGGCAGGCGCAGGGTCAAATAACAAATTCAACAACATGCAAGAAGCGACGTTAAGACAGCGCGTAGCGAACCTGCTTTCGGCCTCAAGTCGAAGCGATGTTCCGCCGTTCATGGTGATGGACGTGATGTCGGCGGCCGAGCGGATCGAGGCGGCCGGGGGGCATGTCATCCACATGGAAGTCGGCCAACCCGCCGCGCCCGCGCCGACGACCGCGCTGGCGGCAGCCCGTGCCGCGCTCGAGGGCGGACGGATCGACTACACGTCTGCGCTCGGCATCCCCAGCCTGCGTGCACGCATCGCACGGCATTATCGCGACACTTACGGCTGCGAGGTCGATGCGAGCCGGATCGTGGTCACGACGGGCTCATCCGGCGCGTTCATTCTCGCCTTTCTTTCGATGTTCGAACCCGGCGACCGCGTTGCCGTCACCGTGCCCGGCTATCCGCCATACCGCCATATTCTCACGGCGCTCGGGTGCGAGCCGGTTCTGATCGAGACCACGGGCGAGACGCGCCATGCCCTGACCGGCGAGGCCCTGCTGGAGGTCCATCGCAAGAAGCCATTGCAGGGTGTGCTGGTCGGCAGTCCCGCCAATCCGACGGGAACCATGATGTCGCGCGAGGCGCTCACGTCGCTGATCGCGGCGGCGCAAGGCGCGGGCATCTGTTTCATTTCCGACGAAATCTACCATGGGCTCGACTATGCCCTTCCGGCGGTGACCGCGGCCGAATTGTCGTCGCATGCGCTCGTGATCAATTCCTTCTCGAAATATTTCTGCATGACCGGCTGGCGGGTCGGCTGGATGGTGGCGCCGGAGCCGCTGGTTCGTCCGATCGAGCGGCTGCAGCAGAATCTTGCGATCTCGGTGCCGACGCTGTCGCAGATCGCGGCCGAGGCGGCTTTCGACGGCACTGAGGAGATGGAAGCGATCAAGCGCGGGTATCTCGAGAACCGCCGCATCCTGATCGAGGGATTGCCTGCGGCCGGCCTCACCAGGTTCCTGCCGGCCGACGGCGCATTCTATCTCTATGCCGACGTCTCCGACTTTACGTCCGACAGTTTCGCCTTCGCCAAGCAGATGCTGGAAGAGGCCCATGTCGCGGCGACGCCCGGCGTCGAC
>DATATK010000234.1:0-19536 GCA_036268825.1 Rhizomicrobium sp.
CGCCTTCGCCCGCCTCGTCCGCGCAAACCTCATGCATCGAAGGCGGCTCGACCGACTGATCGAGCCCCCGCCACACCACCAAGCCGCTTCCCAGCAGTTGGCGATACAATGGCGCTAAATTTAAACCGGACAGCCGTGGGCCTGTCCCGGCCATCCATACACACAGTCCAAACGGCGGTTATGGATGGCCGCCACGAGGGCGGCCATGACGATTGAATGTGAAGAATGGGATTCTACGATCACCTGGGTGGCCCGCATTCGCGGGCCATGACAATTATAGGATGATTTGGGTCACCTGCGGCTTTGCTCCTCCGCGGCTCCGCGTTGATCCACTTCCTACCCGAACGGCACGACCTTGTTGTCCGCGTCGTGGCCGATGTCGGCGTGGCCGAGAAAGGGGATGCCGGAGACTGCGCACCAGTGCCGTGCGATGGCCTCTTCGTCCTGGCCGAACTCCGGATCGTTGGGCGGGACCGCGCTGAAGCGGCCCAGACGCAGTCCCGCGAGCTTGCGCAGTTCGGGAACGGACGTGACATGGAACAGCGCCCGGTCGGTCCGGTAGCTGTGCTCCGCCACGTCCTCGATCAGCAACGTGTGACCCGTGAGGTCGGGCAGGTACGGCGTGCCGATCAGATGGCTCAAGATGGTGAGGTTGAACGCAACCGACCGCCCCGACAGCCCCGGCTCCAGCGTGTCGGCCGCGCGCTCGACAAGATAGCGCAAGCCCCGCGCCACCGCCGCGTCGCCGCCGTCGCGCGCCAGATCGGCCGGGATGGGCCCATGCGCCACGCGGCAGCCCGCCTTGTAGAGCGCGGCGAGCAGGAATCCCGCGTCGCTATAGCCCATATATGTCTTCGTTTTGGCGGCCTGCGAAAGTCCCGCCGTCACCTGCGGCAGGATCCGATTGGAGCCGTAGCCGCCACGCGCCACCCACAGCGCGTCGAAGCCGGGATCGTTGGCGATGTCGAGGAACGCTCCTGCGCGCGCCGCATCGCCGCCCGCGAAATGCCCGGCGCTGAGGAAGCATTGCGGATGGAAGACAATCTCGGCGCGGCCCGGATAGAGCGACGCCGCCAGCGCCGTCACATCCTCCGCCAGTCTGGGTGCGATGCGCGACGCGGGCGCCACCACGCCGATCCGGATTTTCTGCTCGCTCATGGCCATAGCTTGTCACCGCCCGGTCCGGCTTATAGCGTCCGGCGATGATCCTCGACAAACCTTACTTCTTTTGCGGCATCGGCGGCAGCGGGATGCTGCCTCTGGCGCTGATCCTGCGCGGCAAGGGCGCGGCGGTCGCGGGCTCGGACCGCTCGCGCGACCAGGGCCGCATGCGCTCCAAGTTCGAATTCCTGGCGGGGCAGGGCGTGACGCTCGCCCCGCAGGACGGCAGCGGCATCACAGGCCCGGACATGATCGTCGTCGCCTCCGCCGCGGTGGAGAACGAGGTGCCGGACGTGGTCGCCGCGCGGCGAGTGGGCGCGATGGTGATGACGCGCGCCGAATTGCTTTCCGACCTGTTCAACGCCGCGCCCCAAAGCATCGGCATCGGCGGCACCAGCGGCAAATCCACGACCACCGGCATGATCGGCTGGATATTGTCGGCGCTCGGCCGCGACCCCACCGTGATGAACGGCGCGGTGATGAAGAACTTCGCCAACCCCGACGCGCCGTTCGCCAGCGCGCTGGTCGGCGCCAGCGGCATCTTCGTCAGCGAGGTTGACGAGAGCGACGGCTCCATCGCGCGCTACACGCCGCATGTCGCGGTGGTGAACAACGTGTCGCTCGACCACAAATCGATGGACGAGCTGCGCGCGCTGTTCTCCGATTTCGTGGGCAAGGCGGAGATCGCGGTGCTCAATCTCGACAATGCGGAGACCGCCGCGTTGGCCGCGAAGCTTCCGGCGGCGCGCGTGATCTCCTACAGCCTCACGGATGCCAAGGCACGGCTGTTCGCGGACAATCTCATGCCCGCGCCGGATGGCATTGCGTTCGATGCCCATGAGGGCGGAACGAAGGTTACAATCCATCTCAAGGTCCCCGGCCGCCACAATGTCGCAAACGCGCTGGCGGCGCTGGGCGCGGTGCGCGCGCTGGATGTGACGCTCGCGGATGCGGCGCGGGCGCTGGCGCGTTTCGAAGGGATCAAGCGGCGCTTCGAGATCGTCGGCACCGCGCACGGCATCGTGGTGATCGACGATTTCGGTCACAACCCGGACAAGATCACCGCCACGCTCGCCACCCTGCACGATTTCCCCGGCCGGCTGCTGGTCCTGTTCCAGCCGCATGGCTTTGGACCGCTGAAGAAGATGAAGACCGAATTCATCGAGACCTTCGCGCGGCATCTGGGAGCCGGCGACGTGCTCGTCATGCCCGAGCCGGTCTATTTCGGCGGCACCACGGACCGCAGCGTCTCCAGCGGCGATATCGTGGCGGGCGTGCGCGCGGGCGGCCGCGAAGCTCATGCCTTCGAAACCCGCGCCCAATGCGGCGAATTTCTCGCTTCCCACGCCCGCCCCGGCGACCGCATCGTCATCATGGGCGCGCGCGACGACACGCTGTCCCAATTCGCCGCCGAACTGCTGGCTTCGCTCGGGAAATAACGGAACCCTATCGTGCGCACGCAGTTGGAGTAGTCTCGCCCCAACACAAGGAGAATTCGATGACCCCCATCCAGGAAGGCTACGACGTGTTCACGCATGACGGCGACAAGGCGTTCGGCGCCGTGCGGCGCGTGTCGAAGGACGGCATCATGGTCTATGTCGAGGCCGCGGGCGATTTCGAGATCCCGATGAGCGCGGTCAAGGAAGTGCAGGCCGGCAAAGTGGTGCTCGACGCGGGCAAGCTGACGCATGAACTGCGCCGCGCCATCGGTCACGCCCATCAGGGCGAAGACCCGAAATTCGGTTAGGTGCGATGAAACTGGCGCGATTCAACGCAGGTGGCGCGGACGAGTTGGGCGTGGTGGAAGCCGATCGCGTGATCGCGCTCACCGGCCTGGCCCGGGACATGATCGACCTGATCGCACGCTGGCCCGCGCTGGAGGCGGAAGCGCGGCGCATGGCGAAAGCGGCGTCACGTTCGTTCCCGCTGGCGGAGGTGCGGCTCAAGGCGCCCATCGCGCGGCCGGGCAAGATCCTGGCGATCGGCCTCAACTATGCCGACCATATCGAAGAGACCGGCGCGAAAAGGCCTGAGCACCAGATCTGGTTCGCCAAGATGCCGAACGCCATCAACGGCCCGTTCGACGATATCCAGATCCCGCGCGGCGCCAGCCATGTCGATTACGAAGCCGAGCTCGTCGCCATCATCGGCACGCGCGGCCGCCACATCGCGAAAGCCGATGCGCCGGGCGCCGTGTTCGGCTATTGCTGCGGCAACGACGTGACGGAGCGCGCCTGGCAGCAGCGCACCTCGCAATGGATCCTCGCCAAATCCTTCGACACCCACGCGCCGATGGGCCCCTGGATCGTCACTGCGGACGAAATCCCCGATCCGCACACGCTGGGCATCCGCTGCTTCGTCAACGGCGAGAAGCGCCAGGACTCGAACACATCGAACCTCGTCTTCAACGTCTGGGATCAGATCGCCCACGTCTCGCAGGTCACCACGCTCGACCCCGGCGACTGCCTCTTCACCGGAACGCCCGGCGGCGTCGGCATGGCGATGAAGCCACCGCAATTCCTCAAAGCGGGAGACAGGGTGCGCGTGGAGATCGACTGTCTCGGCGCGCTGGACGCCGCCTTCATCGCCGAGCCCTGACTGTCAGCGGATCGTCAGGACTGAATCGCGAGCGCCGCCAGGATTTTTGGCATCCATCGTCTGAAGCTTGGCATTCCAGGCGACGATCTGGTCCCGCCAGGCCGGGTGGACCGGTTCATCTTCTTCCATGATCGCGAGAAGCTTGAGGAAATTCACGATGCGCAGGCGGTTGCCTTCGCGCTTGAGCACGCCTTCGCGCTCCATGGCCTTCATCAACTGGTTCACGGTCTGGCGTGAGGTGTGCAGCATGGCGGCCAGCTCGTCCTGCGTGACATCGAAGGCGCCCGGATCGACCGCATCGGGTTCTTCCAGTGACAGATGCATGGAAGGCCGCGAGAGGTAGGCGAGGTATTTCGCCATCAGGCAGCGCAGCGAACCGATAGCGCGGGTGTGCAGGGCTTCGATGTCCTGACGAGACTGCGTGCTGGCGAAATTCAGGAGATCCTCGATCCGCTTGGGATCGCCCCGCGCCGCGACAAGGAAGCTCGCGCGTGGGACCAGGACGGCATGCAAATCCGAGCGGGCGACGCCGTCATAGGGATATTCGATCCCGTCCCACGCCGCCATCACGCCATTGGGCCAACCCGGGCGGCTGATCGTGGTCGCCATCTGCTTGCCGTTGGGCCATGAGCGCCTCACGAACAGCGAACCATCGACCAGGATGAAAACCCCGGCTGGCGGCGTACCGGCCTGATAGACGGACTCGCCCTTGGCGTAACGCCAGAGCTGGGCGGCGGTGGCCATCTGGGCGATCACATCCGCCGGCCATTTGGCGAACAGATCGACCTTGCGCAGCGTGGCGCCGATCAGGTCGCTTCTGTCGAAAACACGCGTAGCCAACGCCGAACGCCCAAGGGACGGATTGCCCAAGCCGCCGCAAGCCCCCGCACGGCAGCGGCGGATACTAGGCATTCCCGTATGACGTTTTCAACCCGGAGCCGGATTCACAAAGGATATCTTGCGTTTAGCCCACACAACACGTTGATCGCGAAAAACTGCCCTCTCTCGTTCAGGTGAAACTTCCGGTAGTAAGCGTGCCGGTATAGCCCGTCACGTCGATCACATAGTCGGCGCTCGCCTGGTAGCCCGCCGTGCCGTTGGCATCGACGACCAGGAAGGTGTGGCCCGACAGCGTGCCGGAATCCGCGGTGAACAGCACCGCATGGTGCGCGGCCAGATGCCCCGCGAGGTCCGACGTCAGATCGCTGTTGAAGGTCGCCGTCGACAGCGAGCCCGATGTGACCGCCGCGTCGATGGCGGTGGGCATGTAGACGCCGACGTTTAGTTCGAGAATGTCGGACGAGAAGTTCAGGTTGGTGATCGCATCGTAGGTCGTGCTCGTGGAATAGCTCACTGTGTCGAACACGAACGTATCGGACAGCGCGCCGCCGGCCAGCACGTCCGCGCCCGTGCTGGCGACGATCGTGAAATGCCCGTCGGTCTCCGCCGAGCCGTCGAAGGTGAAGGACTTGGCAAGATGGCCGTCCACCAGCATCGTCGCGCCTGCCGGTACATTGGCGTCGTTCATCGTCAGCGAATAGCTGTGGCTGGAGTTGAGATCGATGGTCTGGATGTTGACGAAATTGGCAGCGGTGAAGGTTACGGCGCTGGCGCCGGTGTAATCTTTTCCGCCCAGAAAGAAAACGTTGGCGCCCGTGCCGCCGTCGATCATGTCCCCGGAGGAATAGCCCGTTTCGCCATATATGATGTCATTTCCGGCTCCGCCCTGAACCGTGTCGTCGCCGCCATCGGCGAGATGGAAGATATCGTTGCCGGCGCCGCCGGTGAGCACGTCGTTGCCCGCGCCGCCGGTGATGACGAAGGAGCCGTCGGTCTCGGCCGAGCCGTTGAAGATGAGCTGGTCGGACGCGCCCAGCGCCGAGGCATTCACCGTGAGCGTGGCGCCCGCCGCCACCGTCGCGTCGTTGGTGGTGATGTTGTAGCTGTAGCCGGCCGCGAAATGGAACGTCTCGACATTGGCGACCGTCGTGGCGCCGAGGACGAGGCCCGCGGAATAGTCGCCAGCGAAGTTCAGCGTGTCGGTGCCGGCGCCGCCGTCGACCTGGTCGCCCGCGTCGAGGCCGCCTCCGGCGTTGATGATGTCGTTGCCGCCATTGCCCGCCAGCTGGTCTTCTCCGCCGACGCTGAGGTCGAGCGTGTCGTTGCCGCTGCCGCCTTTGAGGATGTCGTCGCCCGCGCCGCCATAGAGCGAGATGGCGCCGTCGGTGACGGCGGAGCCGTCGAACTGCAGGCTGCCGCCGGTCATCGCGCCGCCGTCGATGGTCACGTAGTCGCTGCTGTTCAGCGCCGCCGGATCGCCGGTCAGCACATAGGTGTGATCGCCGAGCACCTTCACGTAGTTGATGTTGGTCAACTCGCCGGCACTGAGATTGAAGCCGCCGCCATAGGAGTCGCCTTCGAGAAAGACGTAGTTGAAGCCGCCGCCGCCATCGATCCGGTCGCCCGTATCGAGCGTGTCGCCCATATAGATGAAATCGCTCGCGCTGCCGCCGTGGACAGTGTCGGCGCCACCATAGGTAAGATCGAACGTGTTGGTCTGCGCACCGCCAGTCAGGGAGTCGTTGCCGGCGCCGCCGATCATCGCGAACGAACCGTCGGTTTCCGCCGAGCCATCAAAAGTAAGTGTGTCGCCCGCGCCTAGGGCAGATCCGTCCACGGTCATCGTCTGCCCCGCTCCGACATTGCCGTCGTCGGTGGTCAGATTGTAGTCATGACCGGCCGCGAAGCTGAGCGTGCCAATGTTGTTCAGCGTGGCGGCAGCGAGCGTCAGCCCGGCCGAATAGTCGCCGTCGAGCGAGACGACGGCGGCGCCAGTGAGGGAGTCGGCCGCGGTCAGTGCGCCGCCCATCTCAACGGTGGCAAAGCCCCAGCCCTGGAACGTGTCGTCCCCGCCGTGGGTGAAATCCACGGTGCCCTGCGCCGACCCGACGGCGACGAAGTCGTCGCCCGCGCCGCCCGTGAAGTCGATCGTGGGTGTCGTGGCGCTGGTTGCATTGACGGACGCACCATAGGCACTCGACAGCGCGCCGGCGTCGATGCTGAGCGTTCCATGGCCGCTGGTGATTTCGCCCACGAGAGTGAGATCGTAGTTGTTGCCGTCGTCCAGCACGATGTTTTCGATGTTCTGAACGGCCGAGTCGTAGAGGTTGACGTTGACATCGTTGCCATGGCCGTTCAGCTCCAGGGTGTTGATGCCGCTGCCGCCATCGAGGGAATATACATTGCCAGCATTGCCGCCGAAGACGAAGGTGTCGTCGCCCGCGCCGCCGGTGACGAAATAAAGGCTGCTCGCTGCCTGGCTCGCATCGACGTCGACGGAATTGCTGCCGGTGAGCGCGCTCGCGTCAATGGTGAGCGGCCCGGTGTTGGTGATGTCGCCGGTGACGACAATCCCCGTGTAGCTGGCGCCATCGGCGAAGGTGATCTGGCCGAGGCCCACGATCGTCGCGGCGTCGAGGGTGAGGCCCGTCGAGCCCCCCGTCAGTTCGAGCGTGTCGAAATTGCCGGAGGAATAGAAGCTTGCCAGATTTTCCCCAGGCCCCAGAATGACCGTATCCGCCCCCCCGCTTCCGACGATGTTGAAGTCCGTCGCCGTGGCGCCGGTGAGGTCGAACGTCACGCCGCCGTTTTGAACCTGCGAGGCATCCAGCGAGAGCGTGCCGCCGCCGGAGGTGAGATCGCCGGAAATGGAGACGTCGTAGCCGGAGGTGGCGTCGCCGCTGAAGTCCACATTCTCGATATGGGAGATGGTCGTGTCGCTCAGCGTTCCGCCCTGGCCGACAACCAGCGTGTCGTTGCCGCCGCCGCCGTCGATGCTCGTGGCGGCGGCAATATTGGTGCCGAATATGACGGTGTCGTCGCCCGCGCCGCCGGTGAAATCAATGGCCGCCGTCGTGGCCCCGCTCACATCGACCGTCGCGGCGCTCGCTGCGGTGAGCGCGCCGGCGTCGATGGTAAGCGTCCCGCCGCCCGAGGTGATGTCGCCGGTGATGGTGACGTCGTAATTGTTGCCGTCGTCGAAGCTGAGATTCTGGATGTTGGAAATGCTGCTGTCGCTGAGGGTTGCGGCCAGATCCGTGCCGCCGCCGTGCAGCACCAGCGTGTCGTTGCCCGCACCGCCGTCGATGGAGCCGAGGAAGCCGTTGTCGATGATGGTGTCGTCGCCGGCGCCGGCGCTGATGCCGCCGGACGCCGAGCCGACCGTGATCGTGTCATTGCCGGCGCCGCCGTTGATAGTCACGTCGCCCGAGGTAACCGGCGACGCGTCGGCTGTCAGGCTGTCGCCCGCGCCCAGCGAGGATCCGTCGAGCAGGAAGCCATTCGTGTCCGAGGGATCGAGCGTGATATTGTAGTTGTGGCCGGCGCCGAGTTCGACCTCGTTGACGGCGTTCAGCATGGAAAGCGTGATGCCGGCCGAATAGTCGCCGTCGAGCGAGACGACGGTCTGCTCCGGCCCGCCGGAGCCGTAGATCTGGTCCCCGGTGTCGAGCGCGCCGCCCATCTCGATGAGCGCGTTGCCCGTCCCGCCAAAGAACGAGTCGTTTCCGCCATTGCTGAAATCGACTGTCACATTCGATATTCCGGCGGACACGACGTCGTCGCCCGCGCCGCCGTCGATCATGCCGGCATCGGTGATGTTGCTGCCGAAGACGACGGTGTCGTTACCCACGCCGCCGGTGAAGTTGATCGTCGCCGTGGTGGCTAGGCTGAAATTGATATTGGCCTGGTCGTGCGGATCGATCAGCGCGCTGGCGTCGACAGTGAGCGTTCCGCTTCCGGAAATGTCGCCTGTGATGGCAAAGGCGGAGGTGTCGCTCAGCGTGACCGTGCTGACGCCCGTGATGGCGGTGTCGGCCAGCGTGGCGGTGTTGCGGCCGAGGCTCAGCGTGTCGTTGCCGCCGTTGCCCGCGATGATATCGCTGGACGTGAAGTTGTTGCCGAACACGATGGTGTCGTCGCCCGCGCTGCCGGCGAAGTCGATGACAGAGGTGGCCTGGCTCACATCGATGGAGATCGAATTCGCGTAGGTGGCGTCGATATCGAGAGTGCCGCCATTGCCCGTGAGATCGCCGACGACGGTGATACCCGTGTAATCGGTCGGATTTGCGAAGACAAGCGCGTTGAATCCGGTGATCGTCGCGGCGTCGAACGTGATCGGACCGGCGCCTATGACGTTGATGGCATTGTAATTGCCGCCATTGCCGTTGAGGCTGGTCCAGTTCTCGGAGCTGACGGTGACGTAGTCGTCGATGACGCCGCCGGTGAGATCGATCGTACCGGTCAGGGCGCTGATGTCGGTCAACAGCATGTCGCCGTCGGGACCGCTGCCGCCAGCGCCGTCGGCGTTCGTCTCGTTCACGGTGAGCGTGCTGCCGTCGCCCGTGATGTCGCCGGTGAAGCTGACAAAGCCCGCATCGCTCCCCGCGGCAAAGGCGATATCGTCGATGTGGGTGATGCTCGCGGCGTTGAAACTTTCATCGCCGGCGAGACTGCCGGTCAAGGTCAAACTGTTGAAGCCGGCGCCGCCATCGATGGTGCTGTTGTCCACCTCCAGGGTCTGCAGGGTGAGGGAATCGTCACCGGCACCGCCCTTGATGTCGAAATAACCGTCGGTCTCCGCCGAGCCGTCGAAGGTGAGACTGGAATTGATGCCGAGCGCGCTCGCATCCACCGTCAGCGTGGCGCCCGCCGCCACGGTCGCGTCGGTGGTGGTCAGGTTATAGGAATTGCCGCCGGCGAGATCGATCTCGCTGATGTTGCTGACCGAAGACAGCGTGATGCCGGCGGAATAGTCGCCGTCGAGCTTGAGCACGTCGTTGCCGCCGCCGCCATCGATGGTCATGTTGCCGAGCCCGGCGCCGGCCAGCACCGTGTCGTCGCCCGCGCCGCCGGTGAAGTTCAGCGAGAAGTTGGTAAGCCCGCTCATATCGATCGTCGCGCCATATTGCGCCGACAGAGCAGAGGCCTCGATGTTGAGCCCGGTCTCACCGCCGAAGCCGCCCGTGACGGTGATGTCGTAATTGTTGCCGTCTTCCAGGGCGAGGTCGGAGAAATTCGCGAGGTTCGCGCCGCTGAAGGTGGTGGTGACGTCCTGGCCATTGCCCGTCAGTTCGAGCGTGTTATTGCCCGCGCCGCCATCCGCCGAGACCACGTTGGCGAGGTTGGCGCCGAACACGACCGTGTCGTCGCCCGCGCCGCCGGTGAAGTCGATGCCGGAGCTGGTGACGCCCGACAGGTCGACATCGACGGAATGACCGCTGCTGACCGCGCTCGCATCGACGCTCAGCGTGCCGTGGCCGCCGGTGATATCGCCGGTGACATAGATGCCGGAATAATCGTGGCCGTCCGCGAAGCTGAGGGTCGAGAAGTTGGTGACCGACGCGCCGTCGACGATGGCGGCGCTGCCGTCGTTGAACTCGAAGGTGTTGTTGCCGCCGCCGCCGTTCACCGTGCCCCAATTGTCGTTGTCGGAGCTGAAGATGACCGTGTCGTCGCCCGCGCCGCCGGTGAAATCCACGGTCGTGGTCGTGACGCCGCTTAGATTGAGCGTGACCCCATCGGAGATCGCACTCGCATCCACGAGAAGCGTGCCGCCGCCGGAGGTGATATCGCCCGCGATGGAAATGGCGCCGAAATAGTCGCCACCGTCGACGAATTTCACCGTATCGATGCCGGTGTCATTGGTGTCGCTGAGCGCCGCGGGTGCGTTCAGCACCAGCGTGTCGTTGCCCGCGCCGCCATCGATTGTGCCGGTGAAGCCCTTGTCGGTGATGGTGTCGTTGCCTGCGCCCGCATGGATGGAGCCGCCCGCCGCGCCGACCGTGAGTACATCGTTGCCCGCGCCGCCGATGATGGCGAAATTGCCGTTCGTTTCCGCCGAGCCGTCAAAGGTCAGCGAATTGGCGCTGGCGAGCGCGGAGGCATCCACCGTCAATGTCTGGCCGGAGGCGACCGTCGCATCGTTGACGGTGATGGCGTAGTTGTAACCCGCATCGAACACGAATTTCTCGAAGTTGAGCAGCGTGGCGACGCCACCATCCGTCACCAGCCCGCGCGTGCCGCCGAAATCGAGCGTGTCGTTGCCGCCGCCGGCATCCAGCGTCGTTCCGGCCGTCAGCGCGGAGCCCACCAGGAAGATGTCGTTGCCCGCACCGTCGGTGATGTCGAGGTGCGCCACCGTCGATTGGCCGAGGCGGAAGGTGTTGCCGTTGGCGGCGGACAACGCGCTGGCGTCGATCGTCAGCGTGCCGTTGTGCGAGGGATCGCCGACGATGCGGAAATTCTGATAGGGAGAGTTCTCCACCACGATCTTGTCCAGATTGGACATGTAGCTGGCGTAAATCGCCCAATAGTTGCCACTGTTGCCGGTGCCGCTCGCGAACGCGGCCGTGTTGAAGCCGCCGCCGCCTTGGTAGAAATAAGTCTGATCGAAGTTTTGATCGAAGGTGACGGTATCGTCGCCGCCGCCGCCGAGGAATTCTATGTTCGACGCGGTGTCCCCCGTGAGGTCCACATTGGTCGTATGTGTGCTGGAGAGCGCGCTGGCATCCACCGTGAGGTCGTTTCCGCCCACGCCGCCCGTGATCGCAAGTCCGGTATAGGACGCGCCATCGGCCAGCGCGATGGTCTCGACATTGGCGGCATTGGTCGTATTCACCGTGAGGCCGGTGGTGCCGCCGGTGAGCGTCAACGTGTCGGCGCCCGCGCCGCCATCGACGGCGCCGTTGGCGAAAACACCCGTGCTGAGCGTGATGAAGTCGTCGCCGGCGCCGCCCGTGATGGCGAATTTGCCATCCGTTTCCGCCGCGCCGTTGAAGACGAGGCTGTCGCTTGCGCCGAGCGCCGAGCCGTCCACCGTCAGCGTGGCGCCGGCGGCGACATTGGCGTCGTTGGTGGTGAGATTGTAGCTGTGGCCTGCGGCCAGGCTCAGCGTCTCGACATTGGTGAGTGTCGTTGCGCCAAAGACGACGCCGGCGGAATAGTCGCCGTTCAGGGTGACCGTGTCGTTGCCGGCGCCGCCGTCGAGGCAATCGGCCGCCGTCAGCGTCGCACCCATGGCAATCGTGTCGTCGCCGCCGCCGCCATGCACCTTATCGTTGCCGCCGGTGAGGAGATTGAACGTGTCGGCCTGCGCGCCGCCCGTCAGCGTATCGTTGCCGGCGCCGCCGCGGATGATGAAGGAACCGTCGGTTTCCGCCGCGCCGTTGAAGACGAGGCTGTGGCCCGCGTCGATGTTCTCGCCGCGCACCAGCAGCGTGGCGCCGGCAGCGACCGTCGCGTCGTTGGTGGTCATCGTATAGTTGTGGCCGGTGTCGAGAAGCAGCGTCTCGACGTTCACCATGGTGGTGGCGCCGAAGGTGATGGAGCTGGCGCCGCCCATGCCGGTGAGTTCGACCGTGTCGTCGCCCGCGCCGCCGTCGATCCGGTCGGCGCCGTTGAACGTCGAGCCCATCTCGAACACGTCGTGGCCGCCGCCGCCGCTGGCGGTATCGTTGCCGCCGTATTTGAGGTCGAAGATGTCGTTGCTGCTACCGCCGGTGAGCACGTCGTTGCCCGCACCGCCGGTGAATTTGAAATGGGGGTCGGCGGCGGAGCCGTCGAAAGTGAGTTCGTTGCCGGAGCCGAGCAGGCTGGCGTCGACGAAGACGGCTTGGCCGGCGACGAAATTCGCGCCCGCGACGGTGAGCTTGTAGTTGTGTCCCACGTCGAACTGGAAGGACTCGATATTCTGGATCGTGTTCGCGACCAACGTCACGCCCGCCGCGTAATTGCCGTCGAGCCGCAGCACGTTCTTGCCGTCGCCGCCGTCCACGCCGCCATCGATGCGGTCGCCGGCGTCGAACGCCGCACCCATGATGAAGACGTCCTTGCCCGCCCCGCCAGTGGCCGTGTCTTCGCCGCCATGGCTGAGGTCGAATGTGTCGTTGCCCGCGCCACCGGTAAGGCTGTCGTTGCCGGCGCCGCCCACCAGGATGAAGTGGCCGTTGGTTTCGGCCGAGCCGTCGAACGTCATCGTATTGGCCGCGCCCAGCGCCGACCCGTTCACCGTCATCTCGGCGCCGGCCGCCACGGTGGCGTCGTTGCTCGTCAGGTCGTAATCGAAGCCGGAGCCGAGAACGATGCGCTCAATATTGAGAAGTGTAGTCGTACCGAACGTCAGGCCAGCAGAGTAATCGCCGCGCAGGAACACCTGGTCGAAACCCGTTCCGCCGTCCACGGAGTCTCCGGCGTCCAGCGCGGCATTGAACTTGAACGTGTCGTCGCCGCCCAGGCCAGTCGCGGTGTCCTCACCACCCTTGTTCAGGATGAAATCGTCATTGCCGCTGGTGCCGGTCAACGTGTCGTTGCCGGCCGTGCCCGTGAACGTCGCCATGAAAACCCCATACCCAAACGCGCTACAGCGACGCTAGGAGCAGGGGAAAAGCTTTGTCTGTCGGGGATACGACAGCTCCGAAAATTCTTCTGGCGGCGATTAACCGTGATGGGATTGCGCGGCGCCTTAACGACTTGGATTGGCCGCCCGAACTCGCCCCGGGCCACCGCATCCTTCACGTCTGGTGGCGCGGTTTGGCTTTCTTCTGGAGTTCGGCCTGCTTCAGCCGGTTGCGCGCCGCTTCGCGCGCGGCTTGCGCCATGCCTGGAAGATATTGCGGCGGCACGTCCTGCTCGCGCACGCCATACCATGCGGGTGACCTAGCCGGCTTTTTGTTGCTGCAGTCCGACAAGTGGCAAGTCCTCAACCTACCGGCAATCGCATATTGCGATGAGATAGTTCCGATCTGGGGAGAGCGAACCTATCATCGCAAAATGGGCGAAGCGCTGTCGCCCGAGCGCGAGCCGCTTGACGTTCTCGAGGAATTGAAACTCCAGATCGGAAGCGACGCGTTCTCCGCGCAATATCAGCAACAGCCGGCGCCGCCGGGTGGGGCGATGGTGAAACGCCAATGGGTCAAGCGTTACTCGGAATTGCCGCCGGCCTCGGAACGTCTCTTCACGATGCAAAGTTGGGATACCGCCAGTAAGGGGGGGCCGGATAACGACTGGTCTGTGTGCACGACCTGGATCGTGAGCCGCAAGAAGCAATGGTATCTGGTTGATGTATGGCGGCGGCGCGTGGACTACCCATCTCTCAAGGCAAGTGTGGAAAGCCTCGCAAAGAAGTGGAGCGCCCGGCGTGTACTGGCCGAGGACACCGGTGCCGGGACGTCACTTGTGCAGGAACTGCGAAGCCGGGTCTCGGGTATTATCGCAGTGAAACCGGAAGGCGATAAAGCGAGCCGGATGGCGGTCGCCTCGGCAAAGTTCGAGGCCGGGCAAGCCCTGCTGCCCGAGCGAGCTATCTGGTTGCCCGACCTCGAGGCAGAGCTTTTTGTATTCCCGGGAAGCCGGCACGACGATCAGCGTGATTCCATAAGCCAAGCACTGCTCGACAAAAATATTTCATTCATGGCATGGCTCACGCCACAAGAATGGGAGAGCGTCAGCGCTCGGTTCAGGGCACCCGGTCAAAGAGCGAATGCAGGAAGATACAGTCTTAGTTCAATGTCAGGATATCGCAGATGATATTCGATCGTTCGTTGAGCGGTGCGACTCTTACCAGCTCGGTTCGATCTCGTCAGGCAAGCAGAGCAGTTGCCGATAGGCGAGGCTTGGGCGTGATGTCTCGTGGTGGCGCGATGCCCAGGCGAAATGCTGTGATCAACCGGCGGCCCGGCGGCACATCGAATTCGCGCGCGATGATGGCGCGTGTCTCGGGATCGTCGGCCAGAACGGCCATGGGCGCGGCGGAAAGGCCTTGGCGCGTGAAGGCGAGCCAGAGCCGATAAAAGTGGCGCCCAGTTTCCAGCGGGCTTTCCGTTTGCGACCTGTGGAATAGCGCGATCGCTTGCGCGGAACAAACGACGCCTTTCTCGGCCACGAAAAGCGGGGCGACTTGCAGCCGATCCAACGCCTCGAATATTCCAGGCTTGAGCACCAGCCCGGCTCCGGCTGCTTCGAGAGCGGACATTTCCATCGCCTCGGCGTTGAGGCCATCGAGTGCCCATTGGGGATGGCTGCGGGACAGGCGCATCCATGACAGCAGTTCGGCGCGGAACGCCCCGTTGCGGAATGTGCGTAGGCTCGCCTCGTCGTTCAGCTGCGCGAGCCGGGCCACGCCCTGCCGCGAGCGCACGAGGCGCACATCATCGGCGACGCCCAGCGCATCCAGTTTGGACGGATCGTCCGATTTGACGAAGGTGCCGCGATAGGTACGCCGCTCCCGAACGAATTGGTGCAGAGGTTCAGCGGACGCGCCGGCCGACAGACACAGCCGTGCCACAGGGCGCAGGCGTCCGTCCGCCGCTCCATCGCACGGCTGTACGGTCACAACCACGCCGCAGGCGGCGCAGGCCATCGCGAAACCTTCGATGACCGCGCCATGGCTGACCGCGGCATCGCGCCCGGCCGGATCGCCGACGGGCAGACGGCGCTTGCCGTCTTCCAGCACCAGCACCGAACCGTCCGCCTCCAACTGCCAGCGTGTCGGCTGGGTGTTGTGAACGCTGGGCGCAAGATTGGCTTCCGCCACCAGGGCGGTGAATTCATCTGGCGTCATGGTCTGTCCAATGAGGCGGCGAGCGCGCCGAATAATGCGAGGTTGACCTCGATGCCGTCCGCCGTGCCGGCGCCGGGCAGAGTGAGAAGCGCGATGCGAAGTGGCATGCGCGACAGCACCACCGCATGCGTCGCTTCGGTGCGCGCCATCAGGTCGGCGAGCTCATCGCCCGCGCGCTCCGCGATGTCCGCATGGCCGCCGGACAGCAGCATTCGCGTCCATACCGCGCGCGCCGCCATCGCGTTGCTGAGCGCGATCGTGTCGTATTCGGCGAGCGATTTTCCTTCCGCCAGATTGAGGCCGGCCAGCAGCGGCTCGCCAGACAGGCTGCCCAGGAATGCGTCGAGGCTCGTCCTGTCCGCCGCCGCCAAGGCCTGGGCGAAGCCTTGCGCCGCACCGGCGCCTTCGCGCTGGAATACGCCCAGCACCGCGTTGGTCGCCAGCAGCAGCGCCAGGAGGATCGCCTCCATGCGGACATGTTCGTCCAGTCCGTGCAGCCCGAACGGCGCGGCGAACAGCACCGCGCCCGTAACCGCGACAAGGCCCATGATCAGCACGCTCACCAAGACGCGCCGTGTCTCGCGCGCGGTGCTGGGATTGGCGCCCAGCACGAAGCCCACCGCCGCGGCGCCGATGCCGCTGAGCCCGACCGGCGACCGTGGCAGGAAGTCGGTCACGCTGAGCAAAGTGAGAAGCGCGCCCGATGCGATCAGCGCGGCGACGCCGGCATTCTCCTGACGCGACAGCGATTTGCGGTCACGCGCGAGCAGCAACACCGTGACGGTGACAAGCGACGTGATGACATAGCTTCCCAGCCACCAGCTCGCCGCCGGTGCGCGTCCATCTTCGGCCAGCAAGGCGGCCGCCATCGCGACAGCGCCCAGCGTGACGAGAATTTTCAGCGCGCCCGGCGCATGGCGGCGCAGTACGCCTTCGGCCAGGACAAGCGCGGCCAAGGGGAGGGTGCAGACGACGATCAATGCCAGCAAATGCAGAAACGATATATCCAGCACATAGAATGCGGTACGCGCCGCGAACAGCACGAACAGTCCGCCGAACGCGAAGCCCAGCCGCGTGCGCAGCGGTGACGCCGCGCGCCGCTGCGCGATGCCGAGCACGGACGCGCCCAGCGTGACGGCCGATAATCCGTCGATCAGTTCCTGTCCGGCGAACCGCGTCAGCATCAGCCGGCCATCATGCGTGTCATGAAGCGGCGCACGATCAGGCCCTTCACGGCGGCGACGGGCGCCGGCAGCGGCCGCTCGATGCGCGGGCGATAAGGATTGAGGAACCAGCCGCGATGATCGGTGCGCGATTTGCGGCCCATCACAGCCTGCAGCGCTTCATAAGCCATCAGATTTCCGGTCGTGATCACCATCGGCGCGAACGACATGCGCGAGCGCTTGCCGGCCGCGACTTCCGCCGCCGCCTCCAGGTTCACATGATAGGCGGCCGAGGAATGGGTCAGCACATGTTCCAGCTCTTTCAGGAACGCGCCGCGCGTGTCCGCTGTGCTCAGTGCATCCCATTCCTTGCCGCGCGTGGGATAGGCGAGGCGATCTTCCGGGCGCGGCGCATCCGGACGGACCAGGATCACCGACGGCAGCGGCGCGGCATAGGCGTCGATCACGGTCGCGCCCGCCGCGCGCGCCACGCGGTAAAGATGCACAGTCGCCGCGATATCGTCGCAGCCGTTGACGATCACTTTGTAGCGTTGCGCGATCTGCGGCAGCCGCGCCGTCCACTCCGCGCCGAAGACTTCCAGTTCGATCTGCGGATTGATGCGTTTGATCGCGGCCGCGGATGCCGCTGCCTTCTCTTCGCCCACCGTGTCCAGATTGGCGAAGACCTGGCGGTTGAGATTGGAAATCTCGAACCGGTCGATATCGGCGATGGCGAGCTTGCCCACGCCCGCGCGCACCAGCGACGCGGCGCAAGCCCCGCCCATGCCGCCGACACCGGCAACGAAAATGGCGCCATCGCGCAGCCTGGCCTGCTCGTCCGTCGTGACGAAGCCGTAGTTTCGCGTCGTGAAGACATCGTAGTCGAAAGTCATGGACGATCCTTCCATGGGCGAAGCGTGCCCCAGGGCTGGCTGTCGGCGAACCAGTGCACGACCGGCAGGATGGCCGATTGTATCGCGAAGATCACCAGCCGCCCGGCCAGCCACGGCGCGCTTTGCGGCCGGGCGATTTTCGAAAGATAGCGCACCGCCGCATCCATGTTGATCTGGCCGATCTGCAGGAAATCGTCGCCGCGCGCATAGTCGAGTTCGCGGGCGCACATCGCGTTGTAGATGTCCTTGCGATGTTTGGATGCTTCGGCGAACGTCTTCTTCAGATTGTCCGAACCGCCGGTATAGGAGTCCAGGATCACCGAGCGGTCCTCGTCGAACGTCGCTTCAGGGCCGGTGCCGAAGACGTGACGGTGGTTGGCCATGATCTGCCGCGCCAGCGTGCGATGCGCGAAGCCGGGATCGGTCGCGCGCTCCGGCGTCGGGAAAACCTGGTCGAACGTTTCCGCCACCATGCCGAACACGGCCGGCACTTGCGTGACGTTGGACAGGCGCAGTGGCCGGCACTGGCGGCGCAGGAACAGCAACACGCAGGTCAGCCCGTACAGCAATTCGGACATGCCGCGCCCGCGCGCCGCCGGATCCACCATGACGAGCCCCAGATGCAGCATCTCTATCGGTCGCCCGGCGAGGCTCACGCGCATCAGCGCCAGAGCGTTGAACGCCACCGGTGTGTTGGTGCGCGTGTCGGTGACGATGGTGATGACCGAATTCTCCAGCCGCTCGCGGTCGCCCCCCAGCGCGCCATACTCCAACTCGTTATCGGTTAGGACGGTTCGGGCCACGCGCTGCATGTCGGCACAAAGCGACGCCAGCGCGTCCGGCGCCAGCGATAATCCCGGTCGCTCGACGATGCACAGCTTCAGGCCACCGCCGACGCGCATGGTCAGCTTCAGGTAATGCGGATTGTGGCGGAGGGAGATCACGCGCGCGCGGCGACGCGCGAGGTCTTGCGCCCCAGCGGCCCGCCCGGCCGGCGCAACCAGAACTCCGCTGCGATAAGGCCTTCGCCCTGTCCTAGCCAGAACACCAATGCCAGTGCCGCATGCGATTCCATGTGGAAGACCTGAACCAGCAGCGGCTCATAGAGGCGCGACAAAGTGATCCCCACCGTCATCGCCGTGGCGCGCGTGACCCACGCCTCATGGTTCACGATATCGCGCCGGCGGATCGCCTTCAGGCCCGCGCCGACGCAGAACAGGATCGCCACCATCCACACCACATTGGGCAGAACGCCGATCGGCCCCGCGAACGGATAGACGATCGAACTGGCGACACCCGATACCGGCAACACCACCAGGCACGCCAGCGCCGCATAGCCCATGATGCGATGGAGCCTGCGATGGCGATTGCGAAAGCCGCGCCAGAACTGAAAGGCCGCGAGCACGACGAAGATCGACCCCAGGGCTGCATGCGAACGGATCAAAAGCGGATTGCGCGCGAAGTTTGCCATCTGCTCGTCGGCATAGGCCTGGCCGGAAAATGTCGCGACGCTGGCGGCTTGTATATGAAACGGCACGACCGCCATGTTGAGCCCGAACGCAAATGCGCCCAGCGCCAAGCCGATCAGGAAGGCGGCGGGCAGCCACGTACGCACGGAACGCCGTCGTCCGGCATCGCCATCTCTCAAGATCGACAAAGCGCGCCCCTCGCGATGCAAATCGGCAGCGCGGCCTGCTGTCCCTCGGTTTCGAGAAAATGTCCGCGCGTCGAGCGTTGATGGTACCCCGCGAATTGTGTTTTTAACATGGCTGGCTTGGTTTAGACGAACGCACATGTGGGCAGCGCGGCTCGGGACGACGGCGAGCAAAAGCGCTAGGCAGACGGTTGATACCAATGACCAACAGTCCTGTGCCGTGGGGGCAAGCGCCCAGCCAGGCGCTGCCGGATGCGGATGGCTTACCATACCTTTTTTAGTAGAGACTGGTATGTGTGCATGGACTGGCGACACCTGGGAGAACTCCTGAATGCCGGTCATGCGGTGTTTTCAGAACTCAAGAACATCTGCGTTTGGGCCAGGACCAATGGCGGAATGGGGACGTTCTATCGCTCGCAGCATGAATTGGTGCTGGTCTGGAAGGTGGGC
>DATATK010000235.1:0-40759 GCA_036268825.1 Rhizomicrobium sp.
GATGCCGGTGGTCAGCGTGTCCGACAGATTGGACACGAAGGTCGCCTGGATCGAGAACTTCTTGGCGCCGCTCGACAATTGAGCCAGCGCGCTGTCCACGTTGGTCAGCGAAGCTTCGACGGTGGAGATCATCGTCGAGGCTTTGGCCTGCGTGGAGATCGAGCCGGTCGATGCGACCGTCACGATGCTGCCGCCCAAGGCCATATTCTGGGCGGCGACCGTGATCTTCTTGGTGCCGTCGGCGGAGGCCAGCGCGGTGATCTGCGTGGTCGAGCCGTCGACGAGGTTGAAGCCGTTGAACGAGGCGTTCGACACGACGGACGCGATCTGGTCGCGCAGCGCCGTGAAGTCTTCGTTCATCGCCTGGCGGCTGGCCGTGTCGAGCGAAGAGTCGGACGCGGCGAGCGCCTTGGACTTCATCTCGATCAGCAAGTCGGAGATCGACTGGCCGGCCGACAAAGCGACGTCCACGGACGAGGTGCCGCGGTTCAAGCTGTCCGACACGGCGGAATACCCGGCCACATCGCCACGCATGTTCTGCGCGATGGCGAAGGTCGCACCGTCGTCCTTGGCGGACGCGACTTTCAGGCCGCTGTTGATGGCGTTCTGCGTGGTTTCGAGCTGGGAGTTGGTCTGGTTGAGGTACTGCAGCGCAACCATGGCGCCGGTGTTGGTGTTGACGCTAAGCATTGTAGGCCTCCGATCTGGTTCGTGATCACGAGCGTTTTGCTCGGGGCGCGTTCTCGCCCGAACCTCCTTCCGCAAGCCGTATGCCGCGGTCGCGTAAGATTTGCTTAAACATCGATTTGTCTGGGGTAGGGAAAACCTGCCCCGGCGCAATTGGCCGCGCGGCGCAAACTGCCGGGCAGAATTTACCGTCGCGCGGCAAGAACTGCCGGGCGGACACGGCAAAATTTGCCGGTCAGCGCGGCGGAAAGGCGGAAGCGCGGGCGTTCAGATAGTCGTAGAGCGCCATCACCTCGTAGTCCTTGAAGCTGGAATAGCGCGAGTGGGCCAAGGCTTTCATCGCCGGCGTGGGGTGATAGTCGGGCGCGTGGCCTTCACGCATCAGGGCGAAGAAGTCGCGCAACGTATAACGGCCGACGACGGCCAGGTCGGGGACGCGGCGGTCGGGCGTGCCGGTGAGATCGAGGCCATGGCAGGCGGCGCAGGTGGTGCGCGCGATGTAGCGGCCGCCTTCGTAACGCGGGCCGAGATCGAGCGAGGCGCCGCCGTCGGCGACGCGCATGGCGGTGGGTTCGAGATCACCTTCGAGGATCGCGATGCGGTCGCGGCGCTTGAAGCGCGGCGGTGGCGTGGGATGGCCGGCGGCGGGCAGCGAGCGGACGTAAGAGACGATGGCGGCGACGTCCGCCACGCTCATATAGGTGTAGTCCTCGGACGGCATGATCCACAGGCTCTTGCCGTCGGGTTTGAGGCCGTCGCGGATGGCGCGGGCGAGTTCTTCGTCGGTGAGCGGGGAATTCGTGAGGTTGGAGGCGATGATGTGGAAATGGCCGATGACGGGCATGGCCTGGCCCTGAAGCCTTTCGCCGTGGCAGCCGAGGCAGGCGGTGAGTTTGGCGAGGTGATGGCCGCGGGCGATGACGTCGGGCTTGTCGGAGACCGGAACATCCATCGACAGGAGCGGATAATGCCGCTCGATCACACTTTCGGAATCGAGCCAGGCAAAGGCGAGCAACGCGCAGGCGATGCCGGCCAGGATCGCCGCGCCAAGGCCGCCCCATTTCAGCAATCGCGTCATCCCGACCCTGCGCCCAACCGATGGCAAGACTAGGCGCTGGCGCGAGGCCCCGCAATTGGTGCGCTAGCGGGTCGCGCCAGCGGCGCGCTAGCGGGTCGCGCCGAGTGGCGCGCTAGCGGGTTGCGCCGATGAACTTGCCGCCGACATAGACGCCGTTGCTGAGGCCCATGAGCAGGATGATGCTGTCGGGGATATTCGGGATCGCGCCGTCGTCGCCGATCTTGACCACCACGAAGATGGCGGCGAGCACCGTGAAGACCAGCATCTGCACGCGCGTGATGTCGAGTTCGTGCTGCCCGTCCTACACCACAAGGTCCGACCAGCGCGGCGCATGCGTGGCGGTGGTGATCGAGACGATGCCGGAGGCGTCGCCCTGCCGTCCGTCCTTTACGCCGATGACGCGGAATTCGTAGGGCGTGACGTAGTCGAGACCCCGGACGGTGGTCTTGGCGCCCAGCACCGGCGTCACGTTTCCACTGACCGGATCGGATGCGGTCGACCATTGGGCAATGCCCGCGCGGCGATACTGCACGAAATACGCGTCCGCCTTGTTCGCTGCATTCCAGGCAAGTTGCGGAATGTTATCGCTGTCGGGAAGCGCGACTTTGAGATTTCCGACTCGCGGCAGCGTGCCGGGCGCGGCGGTTTCGGTGGTGAAGTAGACGCTGACCGGATCGCTGCGCACATCGCCGGCCGCGATCGCCGTCACGGAATAGGCGTAGTGTCTGCCTGCCTCCAGGCCCGGGATCTGCGCGAAGGGCGACGCGCCTCCGCCTTGCGGCGCCACCAAAGCCGAACCCGCGGGCAGCACCGGCGCCACTTCATAGGCGACCACGGGAAGGCCGCCTTCGCCCGGTTGCCAGAACAGCAGCACATCCGTCGAACCCGTGCTGAGCGCCTGAAGATTGCGCACGGCGGCGGGCCTGGTGGGCGGCTGGGGCGCATCCGCCCCAGCGGCTTGCGCGGTCGCGGCGGGCGGATTGTCGCCGCTTTGCTGGGATTTGATCGCCGCGCTCAAGGCGGAAAATCCGGAGATGCCCAGGAGCGCGAGCGCCTGCGGCGGAATCTCGATCAGCGAGCCGGACAGCGCCATCACGTAGATCGCGCCCGCGCCGATCACCACGGTCCAGAGCAGGATCTGGAATTGGGAGAGGCTCGCATAGCCGTTGCGGTTGGAGATGATGGTGATGACCCAGCCGCCGCTGACGCCGCGATGCCGCGCCCAGCGCAGCAGCATCCACCAGGCCAGCGCCACCAGCAGGAAGGTGATGCCGAGCGCGACCACGCGGAATGAAAGCCCCACCGGCAGGATCACATCGAGCGAATTGGGATCGGAGGCGGCGCCCGCGGGATCGGCGTCGCTGCCGCCGATGGTTCGTGCCACGACATGCATGTCGAGGATCGGCACCACGCCCCAGCCGTCATAGACATGACGCTGGTCGCCGGTCCAGCGGTTCCAGACATCGGCGATGACGTCGCCGAACGTCGGCGGGTGGGCCTCGAGGCCCCAGAGCTGTTCGGGCAGCGTGGTCTCATAGGTGACGGAATCGTTGTCGCGCGCGACGGTCTGCAGATAGGTGGTGGCGAAGGGCGTCAGCGACTGTTCGGTGTCGCCGGACTTGCTCACCTTGTTGGGCCAGCCGAAGCAGACCCGCACTTCCATGTTGCCGATCGAGGATGGCGAGGTGCCCTCCACCGATTTGATCGTGAACTGCACATGGCCGTCCTGCGGCTGCCAGGAGATGTTGTTGGCGAGGCCGGCGACGAGCTTGGAGGTGCCGTTGGTGGCCGCGGGCGAGCGGCCCCGCTCGCACCAGACGGCGAGCAGGTGCTTCTGCCGCATCTCCTGGTGTTCGGCCTGCTGCTGCGGCGTCACATAGACGGGCGTGGCCTGCGGACCGGAGGCTGCGACCGCAGGAGCGACCAGCGCCGGGTGCGGCGCAGGCACCGCGGCCCAGGCGGGCGTGGCCATCAGCAGTACCGCGAGAAAGACCCTGTGCAGCATCGCATGTCCCCCTAATGCTCGCGGGTGCAGAAGGCTGGCAGAAACTTGAGCCCCAGAATTTGCCCAATGACGGCAAACACCCGCGCGTATAGCCCAATCGACGCGCAAGGCTAACATGGGTCCAGACAAGGATAAACGGCCAGAGGGACCGATCTGCACTGTTGGAGTGTCCGGGTTTCCTGCCGCTTGGGCGCCTGTTCCGGCGGAAACTCCGTCACGCCACTGGATAAGCGAACAAAAGCGGATCATTACGGTGCCGCGCAGCATTTTGCGACAATTCGGACAAATATTCCCGGAACTCTGCTGCTATCTATCGCGCTCGTCCGGCGTTGTGCCTGGGGCGATTCGGGTTGACGGTATAAGGTACTGGCGGGGGCGCAGCCGCGAGAGACCGGCGGAGCCACGTTCATGAACCAACAGGACACCAATCGCGGTATCGGGATCGCCGCGCCGGGCTATGGCGACATGGGCGGCACGCGCGGATTCCCGTGGCGCTTCGTCTGGATCGCGGGCGCGTTCGTGCTCGTGGTGCTGGGCGTGTGGTATCTTTCCCACCACCAGACCGTGGCGACGCATGGTGGGCGCTTCAACCAGGGCGGCGCGATGCCGGTGGGCGTGGCCAAGGCTGTGGACGGCCCCATGCCGGTGACGCTCAACGCGCTCGGCACCGTCACCCCGCTCGCAACCGTCGTCGTGCGGCCGCTGGTCAGCGGCGCCATCGTCAAATTCGATTTCCAGGAAGGCCAGATGGTCAAGGCCGGCGACTTGCTGGCCGAGATCGATCCGCGCCCCTACCAGGCCGTGCTCGAGCAGGCCAAAGGCACTGTCGCCCGCGATCGCGCGCTCCTCACCAACGCGCTGATCGACCTGGCCCGCTACAAGATGCTGACGCAGCAGAACGCGATCGCCCAGCAGACCTATGCGACGCAGAAAGCGCTGGTGGCGCAGGATGAGGCGACGGTGAAATCCGACGAAGGCCTTGTCGCCGCGGCGCAGCTCAATGTCACCTATGCCAAGATCACTTCGCCCGTCGCCGGCCGCGTCGGCATCCGCACGGTGGATCTGGGCAATCTGGTGCAGGCCGGGCAGACCAACGGCATCGTCACGGTGACGCAGATCAATCCGATCTCGGTGATCTTCTCGCTGCCGGAAGACAATATCGACGCGATCATGGCCCGCGTGAACAGCGGCGCGACGCTCACCGTCGAGGCCTTCGACCGCACCGGCGTGACCAAGCTCGCCGACGGCAAGCTCTCCGCCGTGGACTCCACCATCGACACCACGACCGGCACGGTGAAATTGCGCGCGATGTTCGACAACACGGACAATGCGCTGTTCCCCAACCAGTTCGTGAACATCCAGCTGCTGGTGAATACGCTGGAGAACCAGACTTTGGTGCCGGCGGCCGCGATCCAGAGGGGTTCGCAAGGTACGTTCGTCTATGTGGTGAGCCCCGACAAGACCGTGGCGATGCGCACCGTGACCCTGGGCCAGGCCAATGCCACGACCGTCGCGATCGCCAGCGGCCTCAAGCCCGGCGACACGGTGGTGGTGGACGGCGCGGACCGCTTGAGCGACGGCGCCGAAGTCACCATCCCCAGCAAGGCCGCGATCTCCACGCCGAGCGCGGCGGCGCCGGGCGAGCAGGCGCCCCCGTCGGATGCGCGGCGCGCGCGCTTCATGAAGCTGCTTCAGAGCCTGCCGCCGGATCAGCGCGCGGCGCTGCAGAAGATGTCGCCGGATGACCGGCGCGCCTGGATGCGGGCGCATCGCAGTCTGTTCCATCACGGCGGTGGTGGCGGCGGCGGGCCGTAAGCCCGGCGCGCCCAGATGAATCCCTCAGCACCTTTTATCGAGCGGCCGGTCGCGACATCGCTTTTGATGATCGCGATCCTGCTCCTGGGTCTTGTGGGCTATTCCTACCTGCCGCTCTCCGCGCTGCCGGAGGTCGATTACCCGACCATCCAGGTGCAGACCTTCCTGCCCGGCGCGAGCCCGGACGTGATGACTACCTCCGTCACTGCGCCGCTCGAGCGCCAGTTCGGCGAGATGCCGGGCCTCAAGCAGATGTCGTCGATCAGTTCGGCGGGCGCGTCGGTCGTCACGCTGCAATTCGACCTTAGCCTCAATCTCGACATCGCCGAACAGGAAGTGCAGGCGGCGATCAACGCATCCGGCAGCCTGTTGCCGCAGACCCTGCCGGCGCCGCCGATCTACGCCAAGGTCAATCCGGCGGACGCGCCGATCCTGACGCTGTCGCTGACCTCCAAGACCATGCCGCTCACCGATGTGGAGGATCTGGCCGACACGCGCGTGGCGCAGAAAATCTCGCAGCTCGCGGGCGTCGGGCTCGTCAGCCTCAACGGCGGACAGCGGCCCGCCGTGCGGGTGCGCGCGAACATCCAGGCGCTCGCGGCTTACGGCCTCAATATCGACGATCTGCGCACCACCATCTCCAACGCCAATTCCAACGCGCCCAAAGGCAGCTTCGACGGCGCGGCGCAGTCCTACACGATCAACGCCAACGACCAGCTCAAAAGCGCGGACGACTACAAGGCCATTGTGATCGCCTACAAGAACGGCGCACCGGTGCACCTGTCGGACGTGGCGAGCGTGGTGCAAGGCGGAGAGAACACGCAGCTCTCCAGCTGGGCCGATACGACGCCCGCGATCCTGCTCAACGTGCAGCGCCAGCCAGGCGCGAACGTGATCGGCGTGGTGGATTCGATCAAGGCGATCCTGCCGCAGATCGAGGCGGGGCTGCCCGCTGCCGTGAAGGTCGCGGTGCTCACCGACCGCACCAATACGATCCGCGCTTCTGTCGCCGACGTCGAGTTCGAGCTCGGCCTCGCCGTCGCGCTGGTCGTGCTCGTCATCTTCCTGTTCCTGCGCAACCTGCCGGCCACCTTCATCCCCAGCCTGTCGGTGCCGCTCTCCATCGTCGGCACCTTCGCCGTGATGTATCTGCTGGGCTTCTCGCTCAACAACCTGTCGCTGATGGCGCTGACCATCTCCGCGGGCTTCGTGGTCGACGACGCCATCGTGATGATCGAGAACATCACCCGCTATCTCGAACAAGGCGCCTCGCCCTTCGAGGCCGCCATGAAGGGCGCGGGCGAGATCGGCTTCACCATCGTGTCACTGACCATCTCGCTGATCGCGGTTCTGATCCCCCTCCTCTTCATGCAGGAGGTGGTCGGCCGGCTATTCCGCGAATTCGCGATCACGCTCGCCATCACCATCCTGTTCTCGGCCGTGGTGTCGCTCACCCTGGTGCCGATGCTCTGCGCCAAGCTCTTGCGCCACCGGGACGAGGCGCGGCAGCAGGGCGCCGTCGCGCGCAAGTCGCAGGAATATTTCGACCGCGCGATCAAGGGCTATGACGACCTGCTCATCTGGGTGCTCGACCATCAGCCGCTCACCATGCTGATCGCGGTGGCGACGCTGGCCCTGACCGTGCTGCTCTACATCCTGATCCCCAAGGGCTTCTTCCCGGTGCAGGACACCAGCCTGATCCAGGCGATCACCGAGGCAGGACCCACCGTCTCGTTCAGCGCGATGTCGGAGCGGCAGGAAGCGCTGGCCAAGCGCATATTGCAGGATCCGGACGTGGTGAGCCTGTCGTCCTTCATCGGCGTGGACGGCACCAACAACACGCTCAACAGCGGCCGCTTCCTGATCAACCTCAAGCCCAAGGACGACCGCGACGACGACGTGACGGAGGTCATCGCGCGGCTCGACCGCGATACGCGCGACATCGCGGGGATCAACGTCTTCTACCAGCCTGTGCAGGACCTGACGATCGATTCCACGATCAGCCGCTCGGAATACCAGTTCGTGCTGGAGAGCGCGCACACCTCCGACCTCGACGCCAGCGTGCCCAAATTGATGGCGCAACTGGCCAAGGCGCCACAGCTGCAGAACGTCTCGACCAACTACACCGACATGGGCCTTTCGGCCTATATCGCGGTGGACCGCGACACCGCGGCGCGCTTCGGCGTCACCGCCGCGACCATCGACAACGCGCTCTACGATGCGTTCGGCCAGCGCATCGTCTCCACCATCTTCACCGAGTCCAACCAGTATCGCGTGATCCTGGAAGCCGATCCCACCTTGCAGGATTCGATCCAGTCGCTGTCGGACATCTACCTGCCGACGGCCGGTGGCGGACAGGTGCCGCTGAACGCGATCGCCACCGTGCAGCAACGGCCGGCGCCGCTGGAGAACGACCATCTGGGCCAGTTCCCCGCCGCGATGATCTCGTTCGACGTCTCGCCCGGCACCTCGCTCGGCGCGGCGGTGGACGCGGTGCAGCAGGCCGAGAAGGCCTCGCATCTTCCCGCCGCGATCACCACCAGCTTCGAAGGCTCCGCGCTCGCCTTCCAGTCGGCGCTGAGCAACGAGCTGCTGCTGATCCTCGCCGCCATCGTCACGGTCTATATCGTGCTCGGCGTGCTCTATGAGAGCTTCATCCATCCGGTCACGATCCTTTCGACCCTGCCCTCCGCCGGCGTCGGCGCGTTGCTCGCGCTGATGCTGACGGGCCACGATCTCGACATCGTCTCGATCATCGGCATCATCCTGCTCATCGGCATCGTCAAGAAGAACGCGATCATGATGATCGACTTCGCCCTCGTCGCCGAGCGCGAGGAAGGCAAGTCGCCGCGCGACGCGATCCACCAGGCGGCGCTCCTGCGCTTCCGCCCGATCATGATGACGACGGTTGCGGCGCTGTTCGGCGCCTTGCCGCTGGCGCTGGGCGGCGGGACGGGCTCGGAACTGCGCCATCCGCTCGGCATCGCCATCGTCGGCGGCCTGCTGGTGAGCCAGGCGCTGACGCTGTTCACGACGCCGGTGATCTACATCTATTTCGACCGCTGGGCGCGCGACTTCCGCGACTGGCGCCATGCGCGGTTCGGGCGCGGCGGCGTGGCGCACGGCGCGAACCGGCCATGAACCTTCCGGCGATCTTCATCAACCGGCCGATCGCCACGATCCTGCTGACGATGGGACTGGCGCTGTCGGGCGCGGTCTCGTTCTTCCTGCTGCCGGTCTCGCCGCTGCCGAATATAGACTTCCCGGTGATCTCCGTCACCGCGCAGATGCCGGGCGCGAGTCCGGAGACCATGTCCACCACCGTGGCGACGCCGCTGGAGCGCCATCTGGGCGCCATCGCCGACGTCAACGAGATGACATCGACCAGTACGGTCGGCTCCACGCGCATCTCGCTGCAATTCGCCATCGACCGCGACATCGACGGCGCGGCGCGCGACGTGCAGGCCGCGATCAACGCGGCGCGCGCGGACCTACCGGCCTCGCTGCGCTCCAATCCGACCTATCGCAAGTTCAACCCGGCCGACCAGCCGATCATCATCCTGGCGCTGACCTCGAAAACGCTCTCGCCCGGGCAGATCTACGATTCCGCCTCCACCATCATCCAGCAGAAACTCTCCCAGGTCGAAGGCATCGGCGAGGTGCAATTGAGCGGTGGCTCGCTGCCCGCCGTGCGCGTCGAGCTCAACCCGCGGGCGCTGTTCAAATACGGCATCGGCCTCGAGGACGTGCGCGCTGCGCTGTCCGCCGCCAACGCCAACAGCCCCAAGGGCGCGGTGCAGCAGGGCGCGCGGCGCTACCAGCTCTACATCAACGACACCGCCACGCAGGCGAGCCAGTACAGCACCCTCATCGTGGCCTATCGCGACAACGCGCCGGTGCGGCTCCAGGACATCGCGACGGTCAGCGATGGCGTGGAGAACGTGCGCAATCTCGGCATGGCGAACGGGCAGGACGCCGTGCTCGTCCTGCTCAACAAGCAGCCCGGCGCCAACGTGATCGACACGGTGGACCGGGTCCGCGCGGTGCTGCCCGAAGTGGAGGCCGCGGTGCCGCCCGCGATCAAGGTCTCCGTCGTCAACGACACCACCACGACCATCCGCGCCTCGATCCACGACGTGGAGCGCACGCTTCTCATCGCCACCGTGCTGGTGCTGATCGTGGTGCTGCTGTTCCTGCGCAATTTCCGCGCCGCGCTGGTGCCGGGCGTGGCGCTGCCGCTGTCGCTGATCGGCACGTTCGGGGTGATGTATCTCTTAGGCTTCAGCCTCGACAACTTCTCGCTGATGGCGCTCACCGTCTCCACCGGCTTCGTGGTGGACGACGCCATCGTGGTGCTGGAGAACGTGACGCGCCATATCGAGGCGGGGATGCCGCGCTTCCAGGCGGCGGTGCAGGGCGCGCGGGAGGTGAGCTTCACCGTGCTGTCGATGAGCCTGTCGCTCATCGCGGTGTTCATCCCGATCCTTTTGATGGGCGGGCTGGTCGGGCGGCTGTTCCACGAATTCGCGGTAACGCTCTCCGTCGCGATCCTGGTGTCGCTGGTCGTGTCGCTCACCACCACGCCGATGATGTGCGCCTATCTCGCCGCTGTGCCGGACGAGCGCAAGGAGAACTGGCTGATGCGCGGGTCGCGCAAGACGTTCGACGGCGCCTACCGGCTCTACAGCCGCAGCCTCGCCGCGGCGCTGAACTTCCCCGGCACGGTGATGATCGTGCTGCTGCTCGCCGTGATCCTCAACGTGTTCCTCTTTGTCGAGGTGCCCAAGGGCCTGTTCCCGCAGCAGGATACCGGCAGCATGTTCGGCGGCATCCGGGCGGACCAATCGATCTCATTCCAGTCCATGTCGCAGAAATTCCACCGCTTCATCCAGATCATCCACAACGATCCGAACGTCGATAGCGTCGCCGGCTTCAGCGGCGGCGGCGGCGGGCCGGGCGGCGGCTCGACCAATTCGGGCTTCGTGTTCATCCAGCTCAAAGATCTGTCGCATCGCAAGCTCACCACCGACCAGGTGATCGACGAGTTGCGCCCCAAGCTCGCCACCGTGCCCGGCGCACGGCTGTTCATCCAGGGCCGCCAGGACGTGCGCGCGGGCGGGCGGCAGGGCCTGGCCCAATACCAGTACACGCTTGAAGGCGACACGCTGGAGGATCTCAACACCTGGGCGCCGAAGATCGTGGCGGCGCTGCAGAACGTGCCCGAACTCGAAGACGTCAATTCCGACCAGCAGGACAAGGGGCTTGAAGTCGATCTCAAGATCGACCGCGCGACGGCGGCGCGGCTCGGCGTCAGCGCCACGCAGATCGACAACACGCTCTACGACGCGTTCGGCCAGCGCCAGGTCTCGACGATCTACGAGGACCTCAACCAGTATCACGTGGTGATGGAGGTCGCGCCCGAATTCTGGCAGAGCCCCGACACGCTGAAGGACATCTATGTCAGCACCTCGGGCGGCGCGCTTTCCGGCACACAGTCCACCGGCGCCGTGGCGGGCACCACCATCGTCTCGACCGCCACCGCGCCCACCGCATCCAGCATCGCCAACGACGCGCAGCGCAACCAGCAGCTCAATGCGCTGACCAACAACGCGCGCGGCGCCTCCTCCACCGGCGCGTCGGTCTCGACCGCGCAGGAGCAGATGGTGCCGCTGGCGGCGTTCACCAGCTTCGGCCCCGGCACGACGCCCCTGGCCGTCAACCATCAGGGCCCGTTCGTCGCCACGACGCTCTCCTTCAACCTGGCGGAGGGCAAGTCGCTCGGCGAGGGCATCGCCGCGATCGACCGGGTGATGGCGCAACTGCATGTTCCGGTCTCGATCCATGGCGCGTTCGGCGGCACCGCGCAGATCTTCCAGTCGCAGACCAGCAACGAGCCGTTGCTGATCCTGGCCGCGATCCTTTCGGTCTATCTGGTGCTGGGCATTCTCTACGAGAGCTATATCCATCCCTTGACGATCCTCTCGACCTTGCCGTCCGCCGGCGCGGGCGCGATCCTGGCGCTGCTGGTGTTCCACACCGAGTTCACGCTGATCGCGCTGATCGGCGTGATCCTGCTCATCGGCATCGTGAAGAAGAACGCGATCATGATGATCGACTTCGCGCTCCAGCTTGAGCGCGAGGAGGGCCTCGATTCGCGCACCGCGATCCATCGCGCCTGCCTGATGCGCTTCCGCCCGATCATGATGACGACGATGGCCGCGCTGCTCGGCTCCCTGCCGCTCGCCATCTTCAGCGGCAACGGCGCCGAACTGCGCCAGCCGCTGGGCATCTCCATCGTCGGCGGGCTGATCGTCAGCCAGGCGCTGACGCTCTACACCACCCCCATCGTCTACCTCTATCTCGACCGCTTCCGCCTCTGGGCGCGGCGGTTGTGGGGGCGGTGGTACGCGGGCGTGATGGGAGACCGGCCGGAAACGGCGGGGTGAGCGGGCGCTATCTCAGCTCCCGTCCAGATATTTTATGGTTCCGGGAATCGGCATCGCCTTCCAGCAACCGCACTCGCTGTCGAACGTCAGCGTCGCCTCCATCTCAAGCTCGTTCGGCATGCAGATAGTGACGCGCGCACCCTCGCGGACTTCGCTTCCCATTGTTGCAAGGTCTTGCGCGGAAGACGGCAAATGTAAAAGATAGCCGAACTCCTGCGACCCTTCGTTCGTGTCGAAAAAGATGCGATGCATGGCTACGCGCAGCTCTCCCGAATTTGCGCGACAAAGCGCGAAGCGTCGCCGGGCGTCAGAATCAAATTGCTGATGATGCCTCGCCGCTCCACGAGAACGCGCTGACGTCGAATCCGGTTTCCCAGCCGCAGCGTTCTGAAGGGGTTGCGGGCAAATATCCGCAAATCCTCTGTTTTCACGACCTGAACATCTGTGAAGCGTGCCACGCTAAACGACGCAATGGTGATGAACCGCAACACAAAGATTTCCAATCGTCCGTGATCGATGCGGTAGTCGTAAAGGACCGGAAGCAGCGCAAGTGCGACGGCAAATCCACCCGCGATGATCGCGATCCCCGTCGCGATCGTGATGAGGATCTGAATGGCAGGTGGATATTCCCGGAACATGGCAGTTGACCTTAACACGGAAGCGTGGATGGCGCACAACCGGTTTGGTTGGATATTGGCTACATCCAGTCAGCATATTACCCGCCGCGCCGGTTAAGGCTCAGCTATCGTCGTGCTAAGGAATAATAGATTCCGACGGACACCAGCCCGCCCCCAATTCCCAGCGTCACAAACACGGGGATAGTTTGCCGAGGAATTGCCGCGCCGCCTTACGATAATAGCATCGTATAGCGTAACGATGGCCAGCGGCACCAACATCGCGATCTGAGGTATCCCAACTCCCCGGGCATCATAGTTGAAGAAGAGGGCAACCGCGCCCGCGATCAGCACCCACAACACGATTGACGTTGCCGTTTTGATGTTGATTTGCGCAGAGCGCTCACAGTCGCGAGATCAACCCGCCAATTAGCAACACCATTCCAGCGCACATGCCAGCCAAAACGCTCAGCATCCACAACTCCGCACCAACTGGCCCCGGGTGTGGGAAAAACCTGGGAAAAATCAGTATCCAGAATATCGAGCAAATGCCGATTGCGGCGCCCAGCCAGACGCGAACGGACGCCCTCTCAAAGAGCGGAGGAAGAAGCCGTCCTCCAAGCCGGGCCAGCCGGAATACGATGAGGGCGGCGGCCACAAATGCGACGGCGGACACCCAACGTTGCGCGTTGGGCTGCAAAACTGTGCCGGGCGCAATTTTTGCGAACGCCAAAGCGGCCGCAAAAAGCGCGCCGGTCAATAACAATGCCTTTGTCGTCGACGATCGCATCTCACGATCCAGATTAACGCGTCTGTCTGGGTGGACGAGGATCCCGATGATCGCCCAAGGCATCTCCGGTAACGCCGCCGGTGTCGCGGGCCAGCTTATCAGCAGTCCTCGCGCAAGACACTGTGCACCGTTCTGTCGGAGCGGCCGAGGATCAGCGCCACCTCGTTGCGGAACATGTCGGTGATTCCGCCGGAGAGGCAAATCGTCAACTCATTCGGCTTTTGCCAGGACAATTTCGATATGGTGAGGTTCTCGCCCCCGAGAATTTGCTCTTGAGACGTCGCTCCGCCTTGCGTGAAGTGCGCATAAATCCCGACTTCGTCGGCGGATACCGGTCCCAACCCCTTGTAAGTCTCGATGGTCAAGATGACGGACGGGTCCGGCGACTTCACGACTCGCACGCTGTCGGGCTTCGCACAGCCGGGAGCCAACGACAATGCCGAGCAAGCGAGAATCAGTTTGGCATGGCGCTTCATTTTCGGTCCCCTGGCGAAGCAGGTCCCGGCCCCAACTCTGCGCGGAGAAGGCCATATTCCGATTGGCTTCAAGTCCTGGTGCCGCCTGCGTGACTCGAACACGCGACCCCCGCATTACGAATGCGGTGCTCTACCGGCTGAGCTAAGGCGGCCCGGACTCTGCAAGCCTGGACGTGCAGGCTACAATCCAAAACCTTTCGGCTTTGGGCGGCGGGAAACTACGCTGGAGGCTTCGCAATCGCAACAGCCTCCCGGCAATCTCCCGGCGATACCTCCGACAATCTCCCCGGCAATTTCGCTTGCGCCGGGGCCGGGATGGCCCTATCCCCCGCCGGCTCCTCTAGGACAGCCGGATTTTGCGGATTCCCATCCATCGTGACGGCTGGCTCTATATCGCCATCGCGGGCCTGATCAACTTGGCCCTGTTCGCCGTCACGGGCTGGTGGGGGCTGATCCTGCTGCCGGTCACGCTCTGGGTCGTCGCGTTCTTCCGCGATCCGGACCGCACCCCGCCCCCGGGCGATAACCTTGTTATCTGCCCCGCCGACGGGCGGCTGCTCGCGCCGGTGCGGTCGGTTCCGCCGGCGGAACTCGGCCTCGGGCCGGAAGAGCGGCTCCGGCTGAGCGTTTTCATGAATGTTTTCAACGTTCATGTGAACCGGGTTCCCTGTAATGGAATCGTCACGAGGCTTGCCTATCGGCCCGGCAAGTTCTTCAATGCGAGCTTCGACAAGGCGAGCGCGTTCAACGAGCGCCAGTCGGTGAGGCTGGCGGCGGAAACGCCGGGTGGGGCGGCCAAGGATATCGTATTCGTGCAGATCGCGGGGCTGGTGGCCCGGCGCATCGGCTGCGAACTCAAGGAAGGACAGCGCGTATGGCGCGGCGATCGTTTTGGCATCATCCGTTTCGGCAGCAGGGTGGACGTCTATTTGCCGGACGGCGCGCGGCTGCTGGTGAAAGAAGGACAGCACGTCAGGGCTGGCGAAACGCCACTGGCGGAATTCACGGTGTGATGACGCTCATGGCCGGCAAGGGCAGAGAGCGGCTGGACCGCACCGCCGCCAAGATGAAAGACGATTTTCCCCTGCGCCGCTATATCCCGAGCGCGCTCACCATCTTGGGCATGTGCTCCGGCGCCACGGCGATCCGGCTGGCGCTGGCCGGCCATTTCAAGGCCGCCGTGATCGCGATCATGTTCGCGGCGGTCTGCGACCTGCTCGACGGGCGCGTGGCGCGGTTGTTCGGCGTTTCCTCCGAATTCGGCGCGCAGCTCGACTCGCTCTCCGACCTCGTCAGCTTCGGCATCGCGCCCAGCGTGCTCATCTATGAGTGGACGCTCTATCAGGACCACAATGCCGGCTGGGCCATCGTGCTGGCATTCTGCGCCTGCAGCGCCATCCGCCTCGCCCGCTTCAATGTGGAGAGCGTGGACGCCGATCCCGATGCCGCGCCCAAGCCCTATTTCACCGGCGTGCCCACGCCGGCCGCCGCATGCCTCATCATGCTGCCGATGCTGCTGGGCTTCCAGTTCAAGCGCGAGTTCCTCAGCGATCCGCTGACCAGCGCCGTGCTCGTCGCGGTGATCGCGGCCCTGATGGTCAGCAAGGTGCCAACTTTGTCGCTCAAGAATGTGCGCGTGAAGCCACAGTTCAAATGGCTGGTGGCCGCGGGCGGCGTGGCGCTCGCGGGCTCGGCGATCTTCTTCCCGTGGTCGACGCTGACCGGCAGCCTGGTGATCTACCTGATCACCATCCCCTTCGTGGCCGCCCTGTTCTCCAAGCGCCGCATGGCCAAACGCGCCGCACGATTGGACTGACACAAACCACCTCCCCCTTGCGGGGAGGTCGAAAAATCCGCAGCGTAGCGCAGGATTTTCCGGGTGGGGCGACGGCGATGCACGCTGGTCGCCCCCACCCGAAACGCTTCGCGTTTCGACCTCCCCGCGAAGTGGGGGAGGTCAAGTAGAGGGCGGACAATGCTCAGCAAAGCCGACGACTATCCCGTGCATCAATTGCCGGAGCCGATCGCCACCGCGGGCACGGACCGCAATTTCTACGACCGCTATTTCTTCAACGGCTATTCGAAGGACGGCAGCGTGTTCTTCGCCGCGGCGCTGGGCGTCTATCCGCATCTGAATGTGATGGACGCCGCGTTCTCGGTGATCGCGGGCGGCGTGCAGCGCAATCTTCATGCCTCGCGCCTGCTCAACATGGAGCGGATGGATACCCAGGTCGGCCCCATCGCCGTGGAGGTGATCGAGCCCTTGAAAAAGCTGCGCGTGAAGGTGCGCGCCAACGAACACGGCATCGAAGCCGATCTCGTTTTCACGCATCGCGCGCCGGCGGTGGAAGAGCCGCGCTTCACCTATCGCCAGGGCCCGCGCACGATGCTGGATTATACGCGGCTGACGCAGAACGGCTCCTACGAAGGCGCAATCACGATCCGGGGCAAGCGCATCGATGCGAGCGGCTTCCTCGGCACGCGCGACCGGTCCTGGGGCGTGCGGCCCATCGGGCTCGGCGATCCGCAAGGCGCGGCGCCGCCAAGGCCGCCGCAATTCTACTGGCTGTGGGCGCCGCTCAATTTCGACGACCGCTTTTTGCTCTATCACGACAATGCGGATGCGAGTGGCAAGGCGTGGAACACCGCCTCGGTGATGGGCCTGACGGGCGAGCACGCGCCGGTGCACATGGCGTCGTGCAAATCCAAACTCGATTTCAAATCCGGCACGCGCCATGCCAAGAGCGCGGTGATCGAGACCACCGATCCGGATGGCGGCGCGTGGCGCGTCGAGATCGCGCCGCAATACAATTTCTACATGTCCGGCATCGGCTACATGAATCCGGATTGGGGCCACGGCCACTACAAAGGCGAGAACGCGCTCGGCTATGACGAGTACGAAACCGCGAGCGTCAACGAGAGCGACCCGCGCTTCCTGCATGTTCAGGCGATCTCCACCGCAAAGTTGAGCGGCCCCAACGGCGTCACGCGCGACGGCGTGGGCGTGCTGGAGCAGCTCATCATCGGGGCGCACGCGCCATCCGGCTTCAAAGATATTTTCGATCCCGCGCCATGAGCGACGATATTTCCCCGCGCCTCGCGCGCTATCTCACCGTCCAGCTCGGCACCGAAGTCGGTGTGACCGGTCTGGCGCGCATTGCCGGCGGCGCGAGCCGGGAGACCTATCGCTTCCGCGCGCATTATGACGGCAACGAGCGCGGCCTGATCCTGCGCCGCGATCCGCCCGCCAGCCTGATCGAGACCGAGCGCTCGGCCGAATTCCGCGCTTATCAGGCGTTCCACAAACTTGGGCTGCCTGTCCCCGAACCCATCGCGCTCGAGCTGGGCGCCGAAGCGCTCGACCGGCCCTTCTTCGTGATGGAGGAGATCGAGAATTGCGCCGTCGGCTCGATCCTGTCGCCCGATCCCTACGGCGAACATCGCGACAAGATCGGCGCGCAATTTTTCTCCACGCTCGGCCAGATCGCCAAGGCCGATCCGGCGTCGCTGGGCCTCGCCGATTTCGACGGCGCGAACGACGCGTCGCAATGCTGGAAGCACGAACTGGCGCGCTGGGAAAAAGTGATCGACGAGGACGAGCGCGAGCCGCAGCCCATCGCGCGCGGCGCGATCCGCTGGCTCCGTGCCAATCCGCCGCCGCCGGCGCAGAAAATCTGTGTGGTGCATGGCGACTACCGCACCGGCAATTTCCTGCACGATGCGGACGGCAACATCCGCGCGATCCTGGATTGGGAGATGGCGCATCTGGGCGATCCCCTGGAGGATCTGGGCTGGGCGCTCGATCCGCTCTGGAGCCACGGCGACCCCACGCGCCCCGCCGGCACGGTGGACCGCGCCGCGGCACTGGCGCTGTGGGAAAGAGCGAGCGGCCTCAAGGCTGATCCCAAGGCGCTGTTGTGGTGGGAGATCTTCGCGAGCCTCAAGGGTCTGGCGATCTGGATTTCCGCCGCGAACGAATATGCGGAGGGGCGCAATTCCGATCCGGTGAACGCGTTCTCCGGCTGGTATTGCCTCGCTTTCCACAACAAGGTCCTGGCGGACCGTCTTTCGGGAGGCGCGTTGTGAAACTGGACACGCCGACGGTTCTGACCATCTCCGCCACCCAGCTGATGGGCGCCATCGCGCCACAATTGCCGCCCGGCTATCTGCAGGCATCGGCCTCGCTCACCGGCTTCCTGTTGACGTTCTGCGCGCAAGACTACGAGACCGGCGCCGACAGCCGCGCCGCGGAAAACGCCGACATGCGCGCGCTGTTCGCGGAGCTCGCCCCGCGCGTGTCCGACGCCGCGCTCGCCGCGAAGCTCAAAGAGGCGGCGGGCGGCAAGGAGCAGTCGCTGACGATTTCCGCGCTCGATGCGGCCAACGCCGAATTGCGCACCCTGCTCATCGCCCTGCACGAGACCGTCGCGGCGGACACGGAGGCAAATGCCCGCGTCTGGCGCGTGCTGAAAGACACGGCGGACCGGCGCGTGTTGAAGCTGCCCGGCGCGTGACCCGCGCGAATCACGCCGCCGTCTGCGCAAAGTTCCCTTTCGCGCGCCGGATTTTTCCTACATTGGCTTGACAGCGCCACGCTGGTCAGGCAACTTTCCAGCATCTCCCGAATCACGCCTGCACCTCACGAGGGTTTCGTTACACCTCGCTGTCATGGCCCGCGAATGCGGGCCACCCAGCTGGGCTCGCTCGGCGTTTTCGGGTTCACAGTTTTCTTTTCCAGAAAGTTCGACAGGCGTCACCTGGGTGGCCGCATTCGCGGGCCATGACAAGTGTGGCGTATGGAAGGAGTTCGATCATGCGCATCCCCGATTTCCGATAGCGATCGTCTCGCTTAAAAAAACGCGATCCCGATAGGGACTCTCAATGTGTCTTGCGCGATGCCAAAACCGAAAAAGATTTTTCACGCGGAGACGCGGAGACGCGGAGGAGAGGTGCAGGTATGAAAGACCACGCACCCCTCACACACTCCGATCCCAAATACGTCATGGCCGCCCAAGTGGCGGCCACCCATACCCACGGTCCTGCCCGGGGATGACGGTGGAGAGAGTGAAGCGAGATGACGAAAACCCGCACCTCTCCTCCGCGTCTCCGCGGCTCCGCGTGAAACCACTTCCTTCACGCCGCCCGCGGATGGGCCTTCTTGTAGATGGCGAGGAGGGCGGTGGGTTCGACTTCGGTGTAGGTCTGGGTGGTGGAGAGCGAGGCGTGGCCGAGCAATTCCTGCACCGCGCGCAGATCGCCGCCGCCGGCGAGCACATGCGTCGCGAAGGAATGGCGCAGCGCATGCGGTGTGGCGCGGTCGGGCAAACCCAGCGCGCCGCGCAGTTTTTGCATCAGGGCTTGCGCCTCGCGCGGGCTCATCGGTTTGGCAGTGCGCGACAGGAACAGCGGCGCATCGGGCGCGCGCGGGAACGGGCAGATCGCGACATACTTGTCGATGGCGTCGCGGATCACCGGCAGCAGCGGCACGATGCGCTCCTTGCGGCCTTTGCCGACGATGGCGAGGGTTTCGCCAAGCGGCGCGTCGCCGCGCTTGAGGCTGAGCGCTTCGGAGATGCGCAGGCCCGCGCCGTAGAGCAAAGTGAGCAGCGCCACGTCGCGTGCGCCGAGCCATTCGACGTCGTGTTCGCCGGCTTCGGCCAGCACGCGCGCCGCATCCGTCACGCTCAAGGGGCGCGGCAAGGTCTTGGGTGTGCGCGGGCTGCGCAAACTGCGCGGCGCGGGATTGTCCGCGATGCCTTCGCGGGCGAGATAGCGGAAGAAGCTGCGGATCGCGGCGAGAGCGCGCTGCACGCCGCGGGCGCCAAGGCCCTCGCGGCGGCGCAAGGTGATGAAGGCGCGGATGTCGGCGGGCGTGAGCGCGGCGAGTGCCGCCGCGTCGATCTCGCCGCCGATATGCTCGGCCATGAAGCCGGTGAAGCGCGCCACATCGTCGCCATAGGCGCGCAGAGTGTGCGGGCTGGCCCGGCGCTCATGGGCGAGCGCGTCCAGCCAGCCGCGCGTCAGAATTTGGGCAGATCGAGCCATGCACGGATGGCGCGTTCCAGAGCCCGCGCAAAGAAGGAGAGATCGCCGGTGGTTTCGATCCCGTCAAACCGCCCCGCCGCGCGGGCGCCCAGCGCGTACAAGGCCGCCGGCGTGTCGCGGCCGATGCGCAAGCGGAACACCGCGATGCTGCGGAACTCGGCGCCGGCAGGGCCGAACAGGATTTCGCCGCCGCCGGCCAGGATCGCGCCCAATCCGTCGCCACCCAGCACGGCCGCGGCGGTGCCCGGCGCGATGAGGCGGACGCCTTCGCTGCCCACGGGGGCGGCGCCGGGCACCGCCTCCACACAAAGCGCGGCGCGGTCGGCCCCGAAGGCGGAGGCGGCGTCGGTGGCGGCTTCGATGGCCTCCTCGAAACGGCGGGCGTCGAGCAGTTCGATCACGGCGCGCTTGACGCCGTCGCTGAGGCGGGTCACCTGATTGCTTCTGGCGCGCAAGGCGTCGCGCTCGCGGCGCAGGTCGGCATTGGCGTCCTTGAGCCGCTCGATGACGAAGCGCTGCAGATCGTGCGCTTCGCCCGCTTCAAAGCGATCCGGCAGGAGCAGCGCGAGGAATTCGCCGTCTGCCGCAAGTTTGGCGCGGTTGAGGCGGATATAGGCCTTCACCGCCTCGTCGGCGGCCAAGGCAGGTTCGCGGGCGGAGGCAGCTTCGCTCAAGGGTTGACCGGAAAAAGAATCGCCGTCGAAAGTGTACTCCATGAAGGACGCCGCCTTGAAGGCCAATGCGACAGAGGGCGTGCAACGCCGGGGCGTGCTGCTGCCGCTGCCGCTTTCGGGGGCGTACGACTATCGCGTCGGCGAGGCCCTGCCGCGCGGCACGCTGGTTGTCGCGCCCTTGGGGCCGCGCGAAAGCCTCGGCGTCGTCTGGGGCGATGGCGACGGCGCGGTGGCGGATGCCAAATTGAAGGAAGCCGTGCCGTTCGAAGGCCGGCCCGCTTTGCCGCCCGCTTTGTGCGACTTCATCGACTGGGTGGCGCGCTACACGCTGACGCCACCGGGGCTGGTCCTGGCGATGGCGCTGCGTTCGCGCGCCGCCTTCGAGCCGGAAGTGCCGCGCGTCGCCTATGGCCGCGGGAGGGAGACGCCCAAGCGCATGACGCCAGCGCGGGCGCGCGTGCTGGCGCTGGCGGAGGATGGATTGGCGCGCAGCGTTTCCGGTTTCGCGGAAGAGGCGAACGTCACGCCATCGGTGGTGCGTGGGCTGATCGAAGCGGGCGCGCTGCGCGAGATGGAATTGCCGGAGTTTCCGCCGCTCGGCACGCCCGACGCAGATTTCGAACAGCCGAAGTTGAGCCTGGAGCAGGAAGCCGCTGCGCGGAGCCTGAGCGGCATGGTGGCGACGGGGCGGTTCTCCGCTGCATTGCTCGACGGCATCACGGGCTCGGGCAAGACGGAGACCTATTTCGAAGCGATCGCCGAAGCGCTGCGCCGCGGCAAGCAGGTTCTGGTGCTGTTGCCGGAGATCGCGCTGACCGTGCAGTTCCTGGACCGCTTCGCCGAGCGCTTCGGCGTGCGGCCCGCCGAATGGCATTCGGACCTGTCGCAGAAAGCGCGGCGGCAGGTCTATCGCGCCGCGATGTCGGGCGAGGCGCGCGTGGTGGTGGGGGCGCGCTCGTCGCTGTTCCTGCCCTTCGCCAAACTCGGCCTCATCGTTGTCGATGAGGAGCACGAGCAGGCCTACAAGCAGGAAGACGGCGTGCTCTATCACGCCCGCGACATGGCGGTGGTGCGCGCGCGGATCGAGGATTGCCCGATCGTGCTCGCCAGCGCGACGCCATCGCTCGAATCGTATGTCAACGCGACGAGCGGACGGTACAAACACCTGTCGCTGCTGCGGCGTCATGGCGGCGCGGTGCTGCCGCAAGTGCGCATGATCGACATGCGGGCGGAGCGCGGCGAGACCGGCACCTTCCTGTCACCGCCGCTGCGCGAGGCTTTGGCGGCGACGCTGGCAAGCGGCGAGCAGGCGATGCTTTTCCTGAATCGCCGCGGTTATGCGCCGCTCACCTTGTGCGAAGCGTGCGGCCACAAGATGGTGTGCCGCGCCTGTTCGGCCTGGCTGGTGGAGCATCGCTATCACAAGCGGCTGTCGTGCCATCTCTGCGGCTACAGCATTGCGACGCCGCCTGCCTGCCCGCATTGCGCGGCGGTGGGCACGTTCGTCGCCTGCGGCCCCGGGGTGGAGCGCGTGGCGGAGGAATTCGCGAGCGTGTTTCCCGATGCGCGCATGGCGATCGCATCGTCCGACACGATGCACGGCCCGGCCGAAGCGCAATCGGCGATCCGCGCGATGGCCAGACACGAGATCGACGTGGTGATCGGCACGCAGATCGTGGCCAAGGGACACCACTTTCCGCAGCTCACGCTGGTCGGCGTGATCGACGCCGATCTCGGCGGCTCCGACGGCGACCTGCGGGCGCGGGAACGAACGTTCCAACTGCTGCACCAGGTCTCGGGCCGCGCCGGGCGCGCGGAAAAGCCGGGATTGGTTCTGATACAGACGCGCAATCCGGACGATGCGGTGATGAAGGCGCTGGCGTCCGGCGACCGCGACGCGTTCTACGAACAGGAGCGCGTCTTCCGCGAACGCGCGGCTGCGCCGCCGTTCGGGCGTCTCGCCGCGATCATATTGTCTGGCACGGACGGTGATGCCGTGCGCGGCGCCGGCCGCACGCTCGCAAAATCCGCGCCGGCCGCGCGCGGCGTGAAGATCTGGGGCCCGACACCCGCGTTCTACCACTTGCTGCGCGGCCAGACCCGCGAGCGCCTGCTGGTGCAAGCCGACCGCCATGTCGACGTGCAGGCCTATTTGCGCAACTGGCTGCACCGCACCGAGATCGGCAAGGCGGTGCGCGTCTCGGTCGATATTGATCCGGTGAGTTTCTTCTAATGCTGGCTGCTGACGTAGAGCACCAGGAGGATGATGCAGATGGCGACGGCTTGCGCCAGCACACGGTAGCGCATCAGGCGGTTGGACCATTTCTCGCCCGCCTCGCCGCCGATGGACATGGCGACGAGGCCGGCCATCAGGATGACGACGACGACGATGAGCGCGACGATGACGAGGACTTTGCCCATCATGGCGTCACCGCAGGCGGGTTGGGCATGGCGGGGCGCGGGATCCAGCCGGCGGCCTTCTCGGCCAGGGTTCGGAACTGGCTGGAAGCGGTCGAGAGCCGCTGCACCCACGCCGGATCGGGCGTCTGGCCTTCGATGGTCTTGAAGAAGACCTGCATCAGGCTGACGATGGCGAGGGGTTCAAGCAGCGCCTTCTTGAGCGCCACCGCAAAGATCACCGCGAAGCCGAACACGAACCAGCCGCTCGATCCGGGCAGCAGGTAAGCGAGCGCGCCGGCGGGCGCGAGCAGGAACAGGAAGATGATGAAGGTTGTGCCCCACATGAAGAGCGACAGCCACACCGCGTTCTTGAGGAAGTGCTTGTAGTTCTGCGCATAGAGGATGACGGCATCCTGCGCGCCAGCCCACGGGTTCGTCGTGCGGGTGCGGATCAGGTAGGCGAGGATGATCTCGTCCACATAGGTCAGCGACATGCGGATGATGGACTCGGCGACGCGCATCGCGGTCTGCAGCGCCGGTATCGGCAGGAAGGCGGTGAAGAAATTGAGCGTGCGCATGATGGTGCGCAGGACGGCCTTCACGATCTGGTCAACGCCGAACAGCACGGAGGATTCGGCGAAATGCGTCTTCACGAAATTGGCGCCGAAAGCGATCTGGCCCTGGCCCATCGGAATGGGCCTGCCGTCCAGCACCTCGACCAGCACGGCGATATGCGCGGCCTTGACCAGGTAGAGGAGATATTCGCGGGCCAGATACAGCACCACGCTGGCCAGACCGAAGCCGAGCAGTCCACCCCAGACGGCGCCGCCAGCGGGCGCGTCCGGCGCGTGGCCGATATGGCCGGCGCCGAAGCCAATGATGGCGCCGACGCCCACGACGAAGACATAGCCGACCGCGATCGCGAGATAGACCAGGAGCCTGAGCACAATGAACGGTAGAGTGCGCAGGATCGCGCCCACCGACCGGCTGAAGCTGAAATCCCACATGGGTCGAGGTTCCGGATTCGCGGCCCCTATATCGTCCGGCGCGGTGCGGCAGGGCAAGGGGGCAGTTCCACACGCCCTGCGGAAAATGTTAGTCTGGGAGACCATGACGACGGAGATCACACTCGAAAGACAGGCGGCCGGCGGCGATGCGGGAGCGCAGATGGCGCTGGCCCGGCAGTTGGAAGCCGCCAGCCAGACCATGCCCGCCCGTGGCTGGTATGCGCGCGCGGCCCAAAGCGGCAATCCGGCGGCGCTTGGGGCGCTGGCCACCAGCCTCCTGTCCATGCCGCCGTTCGAGTTCGAGAATGGTATGCGCTTCATGCGCGCGGCCGCCGAACAAGGCGACGGGGAGGCACTACGCATCTGTGCGGCCCTCGCGGCACAGGACACATATCTGGCGGACAACTGGAATACGGCGCTCGGCTTCCTGCGCCGCGCCGTCGAACAGGGTTCCGAGCGGGCGCGCGGAGAACTCGCGCTGCTGGAAGAGGGATCGGGCACGGTGGACATCGCACGTTGGCTCGCCTCGCCGCCCACGCGCGTCGTCAGCGAGAGCCCGCGCCTTCTGGCGATCGAGAATTTCGCGACGCACGCGACCTGCGACTGGCTGATTGCGCGCGCGCGTGGACGCGGCTTCCGCGCCAGGGTGTACGATCCCGTGACAGGCGGCGCGCGGGAGGAGAATTACCGCTCCAACAGCGCGGCCAATTTCGACGTCACGCAGTGGGACTTGCCGATGGTCTTCCTGCGCACGCGTATCGCAGCGCTCGCCGGCCTGCCGACCCACAGCCTGGAACATCCGATGGTGCTGCACTACGAGGTGGGCCAGGAGTTCGAGCCGCATTACGATTTCCTCGATCCCGATGGACCGGGCCTGAAAAAGGAAATCGCGCTCAAGGGCCAGCGCGTCGCAACGTTCCTGCTTTACCTCAACGACGACTACGAGGGCGCGGAAACCGAATTCGTCAAGCTCGGCGTGCGGCATCGCGGGCGCAAAGGGGACGCGCTGGTGTTCTGGAATCTCGATGCCGAAGGCGCACCCGACTGGCGCACAAAACACGCGGGCCGCGCACCATCGTCCGGCGAGAAATGGCTGCTGTCGCAGTGGATTCGCGAGGACAAGTCGTCGTTCTCCGGACGCGGCCTTGCGGTCCATCGCGGCTAGGAGCGCAATCCCGCGAAGTGGGGAACCGGTTCGCGTCAGATTGCGCGACAATAAAAAGCTACCAAACGCCGGTATTCGGCATCGACGCCCAGGGTTCGGCTGGGGCGAGGCTCGCGCCTTCCTGCAGCAACTCGATGGAGATGCCGTCGGGCGAGCGGATGAACGCCATGTGGCCGTCGCGCGGCGGGCGGTTGATGGTGACGCCGCCGTCCATCAGGCGCTGGCACGTCGCGTAGATATCGTCGACGCGATAAGCGAGATGGCCGAAATTGCGGCCGCCCTGGTAATCCTCTGTGTCCCAGTTGTAGGTGAGCTCGACCAGCGGTGCCTGTTCCTTCGCAGCGCGCTCGACATCGCCGGGCGCGGAGAGGAACACCAAAGTGAAGCGGCCGGCTTTGTTCTCGACGCGGCGCATCTCGGCGAGGCCGAGCCTGGCGCAGTAGAAATCGAGCGAGGCATCGAGGTCCTTCACGCGGACCATGGTGTGCAGATAGCGCATCTCTTCTGTCCTTATGCCAATGCGTCGATCGCGTCGTCGCCGAGCGCGCCGGGAACGATCGTGACGGGGATGGGATATTGGTTGGCGCCCGCGACCATCGAGACGAGCGGGCCGGGCCCTTCCTTCGCCGTGCTGGCGGCGAGCACGAGGATGGAGATGTCTTTGTCCTGCCTGATGAGCGCGAGCAGGCAATCGACCGGGCGGCCGTCGCCGATGACGAGTTCGCTGACGATGCCGGAGAGTTCGTTGACGACCTTCGCCGCTTCGTAGATCAGGCTTTCGGCGTCCTGACGGGCTTCGTCCTTCATGATCTCTTCGACGCCGCGCCATTGCTGGATGTCGGCGGGTTGCGCGGCGCAAAGCAGCGTGACGCGCCCACCTGTCGCCTGCGCGCGGCGCGTGGCGAAGCGCACGGCGACATGGCACTCGACCGACTTGTCGATCACGACGAGGAATTTGCGCGGACGTTCGCGAGGCGGTTTGGGCGCGAGGCTCATGGCAGGGATTTTCGCATTTCAGCCGCGCAAAAGAAAGGCGCGGTCAATCGAGCTTTTTCTTCAAGGCATAGAGAAGTTCCAGTGCTTCGCGCGGGCTCAGCGTATCGGGCGAGACATCGCGCAGCGCGTCTTCGACCGCGCTGGACTTGGACGGCGCGATGGCGGGTTGCGCGGCGAAGAGCGGCAGATCGTCGATGCGGGCGAGCGGCTTGTGGCCTTCGCGGCCCTCTTCAAGCGCGCGCAACACCTCTTCGGCGCGGGCGATGACGGCGGCGGGAAGACCCGCGAGCTTGGCGACATGGATGCCGTAGGAGCGGTCGGCGGCGCCGGGCGCGACTTCATGGAGGAAAACGATGGTGTCTTTCCATTCGCTCACCCGCATGGTGACGCAGGCCAGATGCGGCAGGCGTTCGGCGAGCGCGGTCATCTCGTGATAATGCGTGGCGAACAGCGCGCGGGACTTGTTGGTCTCGTGCATGTGCTCGACCGCCGCCCAGGCGATGGCGAGGCCGTCGAACGTCGCAGTACCGCGGCCGATCTCGTCGAGGATGACGAGGCTGCGCGGCGTCGCCTGGTTGAGGATCGCGGCGGTCTCGACCATCTCGACCATGAAAGTGGAACGTCCGCGCGCCAGATCGTCCGCCGCGCCGACGCGGGAGAACAATTTGTCGACGATGCCGATATGGGCCGACTCCGCGGGCACGAACGCGCCCACCTGCGCCAGGATCGCGAGCAGCGCGTTCTGGCGCAGGAAGGTGGATTTGCCGGCCATGTTGGGGCCGGTGACGAGCCAGATACGGCCCGCGGCATCGGGCGACAGGTCGCAATCGTTGGCCACGAACGGGTTCGCATGATCGGCGGCGAGCGCCGCCTCGACGACTGCATGGCGGCCGCGCACGATCTTGAACACCGCGCTGTCGTCCACCTTGGGGCGCACATGGCGGCAGGCGATGGCGAGTTCGCCCAGCGCGGTCGCGACATCGATCCGCGCCAGCGCATCGGCTATGCGCGCGAGGCTGGTGCTCGCCTCCATCACGGAAGCGACCATCGCGTCGAACAATTCGCGCTCCAGCGCGAGCGCCTGGTCGGCGGCTTGCGAAATGCGCGAGGCGAGACCGGCCAGTTCGTCGGTCGTGAAGCGCACCGCGCTGCCGATGGTCTGGCGGTGGCGGAAGACGGCGCGGTTGTCGTCCGCGAGCAATTTGTCGCCGTGCTGGGGCGTGACTTCGATGAAGTAACCGAGGATCCCGTTATGCTTGATCTTGAGCGCCGGAACGCCGCTTTCGCTGCGGTAACGTACTTCGAGTCCCGCGATGACGCGGCGGCTCTCGTCGCGCAGGGCGCGGACTTCATCCAGCGGCGGGTGCGCGCCGGCGCGGATATAGCCGCCGTCGCGCGCCATGAAGGGCGGCTCGACCACGAGGAAATTCTCGAGGCCATCGAGCGCGACATTCGCCGCCGCGATGCCCTCAATGAGGTCGCTGCGCGCGCTTTCGATTTCGCCCAGTGCCGGTTTCAAAGGATCGCCGAGCTTGGAGAGGAGGTCGCGCAGCGCACGTGCGGCTTTCACGCCATCGCGGATCGCGCCCAGATCGCGCGGCCCGCCGCGCTCGACGGAGAGCCGCGCCAGAGCGCGCGCGATATCGGGTGCGCGGCGCAAGTCTTCGCGCAAGCGGCGGCGCAGTTCGCTGTCGGCCGCGAAGAGCGCGACCGCGTCGTGGCGCTGCGCGATCCCTTGCGCGTCGGTGAGCGGCGAAGACAGGCGATTGCCGAGTTCGCGCGCGCCCGCCGCGGTGACCGTGCGGTCGATGGCGGCAAGGAGACTTCCGTTCCGCGCACCGGACAGCGTCTCGGTCAGTTCGAGATTCTTGCGCGTCGCCGCATCGATCCCCATGAAGGCGCGCGGCGCCGTTTGGGTGAGCGGCTTCAGCGCCGGGAGTTTGCCCTTTTGCGTCAACTCCAGATAACCGACCAGCGCGCCGGCGGCGGACAGTTCCGCGCGGCTGAACTGGCCGAGCCCATCCAGCGCCAGCACGCGATAGAGAGATTTGAGCGCGCGCTCGCCTGCGCCGGAATCGAATTTCACGGACGGCAGCAGTGTCAGCGCGGGGCCGAGCGCCTTGAGGGTGGGCGCCAGGATCTCGTCCGCCAGCAACCCGTCCGGTGCGAGCAACTCGCGCGGGGCGAGACGCGCCAGCTCCGCGGCGATATCGGCGGCGCCCACCCGGCCGACGCGGAAGTCGCCAGCGGACATGTCGGCGGAGGCAAGTGCGTAATCCTGGCCTGCCCGGCCGAGGCTCGCCAGAACGTTGGAAGCGCGGGCCTCCAGCAACGAATCCTCGGTCAGGGTGCCGGGGGTCACCAGACGGACGACTTCGCGCCGGACCACGGACTTCGACCCCCGCTTCTTGGCCTCCGCCGGGTCCTCGGTCTGCTCGCAGACGGCCACCCGGAAACCCTTGCGGATCAGCTTCTCCAGATAGGCCTCGGCCGCATGGACCGGCACGCCGCACATGGGGATGTCGCCGCCTTGGTGCTTGCCGCGCTTGGTCAGCGCAATATCGAGAGCCTCGGCGGCCCTGGCTGCGTCATCGAAGAACAGCTCGTAGAAGTCGCCCATGCGATAGAACAGCAGGTATTCGCCATGCGCAGCCTTGATCTCGAGATACTGCGCCATCATCGGCGAAGCCTCGGCGTCGGGCGGGGGCGGCATGTGCTCGTTCATGGGCGGGAAACTAGCAGATTGCCGCGGCGCGATCTTCGGCGTTTCCCTAAGGCCCGAGTGGGTTATTCTGTGGATGTTTTGAAGGACTTATGCATGGACACGATCCAGAGACCCAGTTTCACCGAGGAGGAGGCGCTGGCCTTCCACGCCCAGGGAAAGCCCGGCAAGATCGCCGTTGCCCCCACCAAGCCGATGGCAACGCAGCGCGACCTTTCGCTGGCCTATTCCCCCGGGGTGGCCGTGCCGGTTCTGGCGATCGCGAAGAATCCGGATGCGGTCTACGACTATACCGCCAAGGGCAATTTCGTGGCCGTGATCTCCAACGGCACCGCGATCCTGGGGCTGGGCGATCTGGGCCCGCTCGCCGCCAAGCCGGTGATGGAGGGCAAGGCGGTGCTGTTCAAGCGCTTCGCCGATGTCGACGCCATCGACATCGAGATCGATACCTCCGACGTCGAGGCCTTCATCAATTGCGTGCGCTATCTGGGACCCAGCTTCGGCGGCATCAACCTCGAAGACATCAAGGCGCCGGACTGCTTCGTGATCGAGGAGCGCTTGCGCGAGCTGATGGACATTCCGGTGTTCCATGATGACCAGCACGGCACCGCGATCATCTCCGCCGCCGGCATCGTCAACGCGCTGCACCTGACGGGCCGCACGATGGGCGAGATCAAGGTGGTCGTGAACGGCGCCGGCGCCGCGGGCATCGCCTGCCTCGAACTTCTGAAAGCGATGGGCCTGCCGAGCGGCAACGCCATTCTCTGCGATACCAAGGGCGTGATCTATCGCGGCCGCACAAACGGCATGAACCAGTGGAAGAGCGCGCACGCAGTGGAGACGACCGCGCGCACACTGGAAGACGCGCTGAAAGGCGCGGATGTGTTCCTCGGTCTTTCGGCGAAGGGTGCGGTGACGCAGGACATGGTGAAATCCATGGCCAAGGCGCCGATCATCTTCGCGATGGCCAATCCCGATCCGGAGATCACGCCGGAGGAGGTGAAGGCCGTGCGCTCCGATGCGATCGTGGCGACAGGCCGCAGCGACTATCCCAACCAGGTCAACAATGTGCTGGGCTTCCCCTACATCTTCCGCGGCGCTCTCGATGTGCGCGCTAAGACGATCAACGAGGCGATGAAGATCGCCGCCGTCGAGGCGCTGGCGGAACTCGCGCGCGAGGACGTGCCCGACGAAGTCGCCATGGCCTATCGCGGCCAGCGCCCGGTCTATGGACCGGACTACATCATCCCCGTGCCGTTCGATCCGCGCCTGATCAGCCGCGTCTCCGGCGCCGTGGCGCAGGCCGCGATCCGCACCGGCGTGGCGCGGCGCGAATTGAAGGACATCGACAATTATCATCTGCAGCTCACCGCGCGGCTCGATCCCTCCGCCGTGCTGTTCCAGAACATCACGGCCAGCGTGCGCGCCAATCCCAAGCGTGTCGTGTTCGCGGAAGGCGAGGAAGAATCGGTGATCCGCGCCGCCACCGCGTTCCAGAACTCGGGACTCGGCAAAGCGCTGCTGATCGGGCGCGAGGATGTGATCAAGGCGGGGCTGCTCCGCGCGGGGATCGACGAGCACAGTTTGGAAATCCGCGTGCCGCATTCGGCGCAGGATGCCGCGCGCTATATCGAGGCACTGTATGTGCGGCTGCAACGCCGCGGCCTGCTCTATCGCGATTGCGTGCGCATGGTGACCAATGACCGCAATGTCTATGGCGCGTGCATGCTGGCCGCCGGCGATGCCGATGCGATGGTCACGGGCGTGACGCGCGCCTATCAGGCCGCGCTCAACGATGTGCGCATGGTGCTGGACTCGCCGCAGGGAGAACGCCCCATCGGCGTGAACCTGATCTTCACCAAAGGCCGCGTGGTGTTCGTGGGCGACACCTCCGTGCACGAGATGCCGACATCCGAGGAACTCGCCGACATCGCGGTGCAGACCGCCGGCGTGGTGCGCACCTTCGGCTTCACGCCGCGCGTGGCGCTGCTGGCGTCTTCGACATTCGGTTTCCCGCGCAGCGAACGCAGTGAGCGCATCGTCGAGGCCGTGCATATCCTCGACAAACGCGGCGTCGATTTCGAATATGACGGCGAGATCGCCGCCGACGTGGCGCTCGATCCGGAGAAGCTCGCGCTCTATCCGTTCTGCCGCCTGAAGGAGACCGCGAACGTGCTGATCATGCCGGCGATCCACTCCGCCTCGATCTCGACCAAGCTGTTGGGCCAGCTCGGCGGCGCGAGCGTGCTGGGGCCGCTGCTGGTCGGCCTCGAAAAGCCGGTGCAGATCGCACCGCTCGGCGCCAAGATGAGCGAGATCTACAACGCCGCCATCATCTCGGCGCTGTGAACGATGTAAGCCGCAAGCAGCACGAAGATGAGAAGGTCCGTGACCATCGCGAAGCGCTCATAGAAATTCTTCTCGCCGCGCCCAATATGCAGTGCACCGGCGAGACCGTAATAAAGCCCGCCCACGATGGCGGCCGGCAGCGTCATCGCCGGCAGCGCGAGCGACAGAAGGCCTAGCGCCCCCATGGAGATATTCGCCAGGCCCAGTTCGCGCACGATGGGCAGCGCGTCGTCGTCCTGAAGATTGAAAATCTCGCGCGCCGTGAAGCGCGGCTGGAGCGATTGGCGCAAGCCCGCCAGGAACAGCCGGACACCCACCGCCCAGAAGGTAAACCATTTGCCGATCAGATCGATCAGCGGCACGGCAAAGTGCCAATAATGCTGCTCGGCGAAGACCGAACCCGCGGGCAGCACGCCCAGGAGCAACACCACGATGACGATGTACATGAGATCCCCATCCCGAAACTTGCGCTATACTAGCCCCAAAGCAACGGAGGGGTGAGATGGCACGCAAGCGTAAGGGCGACGGACAGACGGCGTTGGTAACGGGCGCCAGCATGGGCATCGGCGTCGATCTGGCCGAATGTTTCGCCAAGGACGGCTATAACCTGATCCTCGCCGCGCGCAGCGAAGCCGCGCTCAAGGAGGTGGCCGCCCGGCTTGCCGACAAATATAAAGTGACCGCCACGCCCATCGCCGCCGATCTCGGCGCCATCGGCGGCGGAGCGAAACTGGCCGGCGAGATTCAAGCGCGCGGACTTTCCGTCGACGTGCTGGTCAACAATGCGGGCTACGGCACGGCGGGCGCGTTCAACGGATCGGACGAGGCCAACCAGCTCGGCATGATCGATCTCAATGTCCGCGCGCTGGTCGAACTCACCCATATCTACTGGCCCCAGATGCTGGCGAACAAGCGCGGCGGCGTGCTCAACGTCGCGTCCACGGCCGCGTTCCAGCCGGGCCCGCTGATGGCGGTCTATTATGCGAGCAAGGCGTTCGTGCTCTCGTTCTCCGAGGCCTTGTGGAAGGAAGCCGAGAAGACCGGCGTGCATGTGAGCTGCCTGTGTCCCGGCCCGACCGTGAGCAATTTCCGCGAGCGCGCCGGCACCGGCAAGACGCGGCTTTCGCGCGCGGGCGCGCCGATGAGTTCGATGAGTGTGGCGAAGCTGGGCGTTCGCGGCTTCCAGAAGAACAAGCGCGTCGTCATCACCGGTGTGCGCAACAAGTTCATCGCGGGCCTCGGTCCGTTCCTGCCGCGTGGCACGCTGCTCTCGATCGTGCACAATTTGCAGAGCCCGGCGTAATGCGCGAATTGATGGCACTGGCCGAGCGTGTTGGCGCCTTGCTCAAGGCGCGCGGCGAGACCGTGTCGGTGGCGGAATCCTCCTCCGGCGGATTGATCTCGGCAGCATTGCTCGGTGTCCCCGGCGCATCGGCTTATTACCTCGGCGGCGGCGTGATCTACACGCCCAAGGCGCGCGCGGTTCTGATGGACCTGCCGCGCGCCGCCGTTGCCGGGATGCGCTCGGCCAGCGAAGACTACGCGCTGCTGCTGGCCCGCACCGCGCGGGAACGGCTGGCGGCGACCTGGGGCGTGTCCGAAACCGGCGCCGCCGGACCGACCGGCAATCCCTATGGCGACGCGGCCGGTCATAGCTGCATCGCCCTTTCCGGGCCGCTCGAGGTTGCGATCACACTGGAGACCGCCAGCCCCGACCGCATCGCCAACATGCATGCCTTCGCCGCCGCGGCGTTGGAGCTTCTGCTGAAGGGCCTTGAAGCATGAGCCAATTCGTCAGCATCGCGCGCGACGGCGCTATCGCGACCGTCACGATGGATCGGGGCGACGGGTACAATGCGCTGTCGCGGCAACTCATCCTGGAATTGATGGACGCCGCCCGCAGCTTTGCGGACGATCTGCAAACGCAGGCCGTCATCCTCACCGGCAAAGGCGGGTTCACGGCGGGCGCCGATCTGAAAGACCCGGCGATGGACCGGCGCAAGGCGAACGGGCTTCTGGAACGCCGCCACATGACGCGGATCGGTCCGGACCTCTGCGACGCCTGGGAGAAGATCGAGCAGGTCACGATCTGCGCCATCGAGAAATACTGCATCGGCGGCGGGGCGGCACTGGCGGCGGCCTGCGACTTCCGGATCATGGGACGTAGCGCCCATATGCGCCTGCCCGAAATCCCGCTGGGCATGAACATGAGTTGGCATGCGGTGCCCCGGCTGGTCTCCTTGATCGGGCCGTCGCGCACCAAGCAGTTCGTGATCTTCGGCGAGAAGGTGGGCGCCGAGACCGCGCTCGCCTGGGGTCTCACCGACGAAATCGCCGCCGACGGCGAGGCGCTTGCTGCGGCGCAGCGCTGGGCCGGAAAGATCGCGAAGCTGCCGCCCAATGCGGTGCGGATGTCCAAGCAGTCGGTCAATGCCGCGGCCAATGCGCTGCACCAGGCCACGACCTTCATGGATCTCGACCAATACGCGCTCGCCACGACGAGCGAGGACTACAAGGAAGCGATCAAGGCCTTCCTCGAAAAACGCGAACCCAAATTCACCGGGCGTTGACGCACCACGCGGCAATGGCGAGGCTCTGCCGACATATCTGGAGACCGGCATGACGGGACGCGTGGACGGCAAGATTGCCCTGATCACCGGCGGGGCGCAGGGCCTGGGCGAGGCGGCGGCGCGGATGCTGGCGCGCGAGGGCGCGAGGGTCGCCATCACCGACGTGAACATAGACGGCGCGCGCAAGCTCGCGGCCTCCATCAACGAGGCGCACCAGGGCGCGGCCATCGCCATCGCGCATGACGTAACCAGCGAGGAGCAATGGGCCAACGCCATCGCCGAGACGGACCGCGCCTTCGGTGGGCTGCACATCCTCGTCAACAATGCGGGCATCGGGCTGACCAAGGACCTCGAAGCGATCACGCTGGAGGAATGGCGGCATGTGCACGCCATCGACCTGGACGGCGTGTTCCTCGGCTGCAAGCTTTCGATCCCGCTGATGGCGCGGAGCGTGAAGGCCACGGGGCTGGGCGGTTCCATCGTCAATATCTCCTCGATCTCGGGCATCATCGCCGGCCACAACATGGCGGCGTACAATTCGGCCAAGGCCGCGGTGCGGCACCTGTCCAAATCCGTGGCGCTCTATTGCGCGCGCAAGGGCTACGGCATCCGTTCCAATTCGGTGCATCCGGTGTTCATCGCCACGCCGATCCTCGATCCGCTCGTCCAGCGCTTCGGAAAGGACGAGGCCTATGCCAAGCTGGCCCGCCAGGTGCCGCTGGGCAAAATCGGCGAGCCGGACGACATCGCCTATGCGGTGCTCTATCTGGCAAGCGACGAGTCCAAATTCGTCACCGGCGCGGAGTTGAAGGTCGATGGCGGCATTTCGGCGATGTGATCCATGAGCGACGCGGCGATCCGGCCTCCCAAGGGTTCTCCACTCGGCTTTCGCAGCGGCCTGCGCGAAGCCGCGGCGTTCTGGGGCTACGTGCTGAAGCCGCCGCCCTTCCCCACGGATGTGCCGCGCGGCGACGGGCACACGGTGCTTGTCATCCCCGGCTTCCTCGCCGGCGACTGGACCACGTCGCGGATGCGCGCCTTCCTGCGCCAGACCGGATACCGCACCAGGACGGCGCGCATCGCGTTCAACGCCGGGCCGACGCCGCGCATGCTGGCGCGGCTGGACCGGACATTGCGCGCGCTCTCCGCCGACGCGCCGATCAGCATCGTGGGCCAGAGCCTCGGCGGCGTGCTGGCGCGCAGCCTGGCCGCCCGCAACACAGATCGCGTGCGCGCCGTGGTGACGCTCGGCAGCCCTATCCGCTTTCCGGTGACGACGCCGCTGCAGCCCTTCGCCGCGATGCTGCAGCCGTTCCAGGATGCGGTCTGGCTGGCGGACCGCGACCATGTGAGCCGCGCGCCGGGGGTGCCGGTGACGGCGATCTATTCCGAAGACGACGGCATTCTGGACTGGCGCCAATGCCTGCAGGATGAAACCGAATCCTGCCGCAACGTCCGCATCGCGGGCGGCCACGCGACGATGGGCTCCAACCCCGAGGCCCAGCGCGCGATGGCGACCGCGCTCGCCGCGGCCTGATTTGACCCGGCAGGAAATTCCCGCACATGGCGAATCTTGCCGGGATTGTTGCGGCGTTTAACATCGCAAGACTTTCCTAAGTTTGTTTTTGCCGCGCCACCGTGAGGCATGCGCGGCACATCGCGTGCGTGGCGATATCGCCGGGCGCATCTTCGCGCGGCGAACCACGGAGGGCACCATGACAGTCAGCAGTGCCACTTCATCCGCGCCCAATCCGGCGCTGATGGCGTTGCTCTCGCAATTGACGGGCGCGCAAAGCGCGTCCAACGACAATACCTCATCCGGTTTCACCCAGCCGATGAGCGGCGGCTCCTGCGAAGGCGCCTCCAACAACACCGTCACCGGAAGCGGCAGCGCTTCGATCAGCAGCCAGATCCTCAATATGCTGATCCAGATGCAGCAGCAGGCCGGAGCTGGCGGCGGAGCGGGAACAAGCTCCACCGCGTCCAGTTCTTCGAGCACGATGATGAGCGCGCTCGATCAACTCATGTCCACACTGGACGGCACCTCGACCACCTCGCCGTCCACCAGCACGATGGCCAATCCGCTCCAGCAGCTGTTCTCGTCCATGGATACGGACGGCGACGGCGAAATCTCGCAAAGCGAGATGGAGGGCGCCATCGAAAAGGCTGGCGGCACGCAGGCCCAGGGCGATGCGCTCTACACACAACTGGACCAGAACGGCTCCAGTGGCATCAGCGAGCAGCAACTGGCAAACGCCGTCCAACCCCAACATGGCGGCGGCGGTGGGCATCACCACCATCACCATGTCGGCGGCGCAAACCAAGCCGCGGACAGCCTGATGCAGATGATGGACTCCAACGGCGACGGCAGCGTCTCCGAAGACGAGTTCAGCAGCTTCATGACGGCCAATGGCGCGACCAGCGCCGATGCGTCGAACGACTTTGCCGCGCTCGACACAAGCGGTTCGGGCTCGCTCACCACCGCGAGCCTGACGCAGGCCTGGGAAAATCTGCAAAACTCCCAGTCCAGCGGCACGACGGCCGTCTCGCTGCTCGACGCGTTCGCCAAGGCGAACACCGCGACCAGCACATCCTCCACGACAGCTTGATGGTGGGTGGCTCGGGCAGAACGCCCGGGCCTCAGCGCGTGATGCGAATGGCGACCTGCGCCAGCAAAACTTTCGCACCGGTCCTGTGCAGCGCCCGGTTGGTGACGCGCTGGAGCCTTGCGGCGATTTCCGTCACGTCCGGCTGACGCCACGGCCGCACCGAGGTTGCGGCATAGTTCATCAGGCTGCGCACATAGTCGTCGCGCAGCAGCGGCATCGCGTGATCGGCCTGGCCGCGCAGCCAGGCGTCGGGAATGTCGAGCCCGATCGCCACCATCAAGAGGCCGCTCGGTTTGCCGGCGTCCATCACGGTCGCATACATCGGCTCGAGCATGATGTAGCTCTCCGACTGGGTGACCTTGTGCTCGGGCGCCGGCTGGTCGGCCGATGCTGCGCCGTTCACAACAGCGAGAACTCCCGCGGCTACAAGGAGCACCAAGGATCGCAGGGTTCGGCTCGCGCGTTTCATACTCGCCCTTTACTCCCTTTTTCGTAAATTCGCGGTTCACGGAGGACAGAATGGCTTGGCGATTGTCGCTTAAGGCGTTACTTTTGCTCGGATTTGGCGTGAGCGCGGCCCTCGCCGCCGACCAGCCCGGCACCCATTTCTCCGTCTCGCCCGACACCTTGCCGGCGCCTTACGCCACCCCGGCCGTCGAGAATTCCTCCAAGATCGTCCCCCGCCCCGCCAACGCCGTTCCCCAGGCGCCCAGAGGCTTCACCGTCACGGCCTACGCCACGGGCCTGTCCAATCCGCGCTGGCTGGCGGTGGCGCCGAACGGCGACGTGTTCCTCTCCGAGCCCAGCGCCAACAAGGTCACCATCCTGCGCGGCAGCGAGAAAGCAACCACCGTCGCCACCTTCGCCAACGGCTTCGACAAGCCGCACGGCCTCGCCTTCCATGACGGCGCGCTCTATGTGAGCGACATCAAGGCGGTGTGGCGCATCGCCTATACCGGCGGCGCGCTCAAGGGCGGCGCGCGCACACGCGTCACCAAGCAGGCCAATCTCGGCATCGGCGGACATTTCACCCGCGACCTCGCTTTCGGGCCGGACGGCGCGCTCTATATCGGCATCGGCAGCACCGAGAATATCGACGACCAGGAACCGCCGTTCCGCGCCGCCGTCGACAAAGTGAATCCGGACGGCACGCTGTCGCAATTCGCCACAGGCATCCGCAATCCTGTCGGCCTCGCCTTCCAGCCGGGCACCGGCCAACTCTGGGTCAGCGTCAACGAACGCGACGGATTGGGCGACGGGCTCGCGCCTGACTATCTCACCCATGTGCAACCGGGCGCGTTCTATGGCTGGCCCTATGCCTATGACGGGCCGCATCCCGATCCGGTCTATGGCAAGAAGCGCCCCGACATGGTGGCCAGGACCGTGACGCCGGACCTGCTGTTCCAGTCGCATTCCGCGCCGACGGGACTCGTATTCTACGAAGGCAGCCAGTTCCCCGCGGACTTCAAGGGCGACGCGTTCGTCTCGCTGCACGGCTCGTGGAATTCCTCCAAACCCACCGGCTACAAGGTGGTGCGCGTGCATTTCGCGAACGGCAAGCCGGCCGGCGGCTACGACAATTTCCTCACCGGCTTCCACATCGGCGACACCAGCCCCGCGCAAGTCTGGGGCCGGCCGGCGGGCTTGGCCGTCGCGAAAGACGGCAGCCTCCTCGTCGCCGACGACGCCGGCAAGACGGTCTGGCGCGTGGCGTATACCGGGAAGTAGGTTCGCTATCGCAGGCGTTTCTTCGCGAGGCGCGTCCGGAATGAGATTTCAAATACCGTTCGAACTCGACAGCTTTTTTCTCGTCGGAAAACGCAATGTAAGTGACCAGCCGCCAAGGCTTGAATTTCGCGGTATGCGGTGAGCCGCCGGCGTTGTGCTTCTTCAGGCGCGCTGGAATGTCATCCGCCAGACCGGTGTAGACCTGTGTCGGATCGGCCAAGCTTTCGAGCAGATAGACGTATTTCATGAGGCGAACCGTCGAGAGCCCGTCTTCGCCCGTCCATACACTGTCGCTATGGACGGCTACGTCGGGAAGGCTTCGCATAGGCGCTGGCTTGCCAGGCGTAGCCTGCGGAGCAGGCGAATACAGATATCATAGCATGTCGAGAGCCCGTCTTCGCCCGTCCATACGCTGTCGCTATGGACGGCTACGCCGGGCAGGCTTCGCATAGGCGCTGGCTTGCCAGGCGTAGCCTGCGGAGCAGGCGAAGCCTGGTGGAGCTGAGCGGAATCGAACCGCTGACCTCCTCATTGCGAACGAGGCGCTCTCCCAACTGAGCTACAGCCCCTGACCAAGGCCAGGTCCCGCGACCGGAACAAGCGGGCGGGGCGGGTATGTAGGAAACGCGCCAAGAACCTGTCAAGCCGCGCCCGGCAACGGCCTTTTCCGGCGGGTTCCCGGCGCTTGCGGGGGGCGGGCGGCGCTGGCAAAAGGGCGCGGCCCCACTGGGAAACATCCATGCCCGCACCCGTCTTCCAACTCGCGATGCTGCTGCTCAACATCTATTGGTGGGTGGTGTTCGTCGCCGTGGTCGTGAGCTGGCTGGTCAGCTTCGGCGTCCTCAACATCCACAATCCCTATGCGCGGTCGGCCGTGCGCGCGCTCTATGCCGTCACCGAGCCGCTGTTCCGCCAGATCCGCAAAGTGATCCCCGATCTGGGCGGGCTCGACATCTCGCCGATGATCGTGCTGATCGCGATCTGGTTCCTTGAGCAGGTGCTGATCTGGCTGGCCAACCGCTACATGATTTGAGCGCGCACAGGTGAGAGAGACATGAGCGCGACGATCATCGACGGCAAGGCCTTCGCGGCCACGTTGCGCGCGCGCATCGCGGAAGAAGCGGCGCGGCTGAAAGCCGAGCACGGCATCGTGCCGGGGCTCGCCACCGTCCTCGTCGGCGACGATCCGGCGAGCGAGGTCTATGTCCGCAACAAGGGCAAGACGGCCGAGGCCATCGGGTTCCGCTCGTTTCATTATTCTCTCCCCAAAGATGCCAGCGAGGCCGAGGTGCTGGCGCGCGTCGCCGCGCTGAACGCCGATCCGGACGTGCACGGCATCTTGGTGCAACTGCCGCTGCCCAAGCAGGTCAGCGAAGCGGCGGTGCTCGAACTGCTCGATCCCGCCAAGGACGTCGACGCGCTCACCGCGACCAATGCCGGGCTCCTCGTCGGCGGACGCGCGCAATTGGTGTCGTGCACCCCGGCGGGCATGATGATGCTGCTCAAGCAATATGTCGGCGACATTTCCGGCATGGACGCGCTCGTCATCGGCCGCTCGCTGCTGTTCGGCAAACCCGCCGCGCAATTGCTTCTGGCCGCCAACGCGACCGTCACCATGGCGCATTCGCGCACGCGCAACCTGCCCGAGGCCGCGCGCCGCGCCGACATTCTCGTGGCGGCCATCGGCAATCCGCTCTTCGTCAAAGGCGACTGGATCAAGCCGGGCGCCACGGTGATCGATGTCGGCATCAACCGCGTCGCGGCGGACGGCGGCAAGACCAGACTGGTCGGCGACGTCGATTACGACGCGGCCGTGAAAATGGCGGGCGCGATCACGCCGGTGCCCGGCGGCGTCGGCGCGATGACCATCGTCTGCCTGATGCGCAACACTTTGATCGCCGCGATGATGCAGGCGGGCCTGCCCAATACGGCGCCGTGAGGAGAATTCCATGTCAGCACCCATCGTGTTCTTCGACATCGCCGGGCCCGATGCCGCGGCGCTGAAAGCTTTCTATGCCGGCGTGTTCGGCTGGGGCATCGACGGCAACAACGCCATCGACACCGGCGCGCTCAAAGGCACGCTGCGCCAGGACCCGGCTGAGAAGATCATTTACCTCGGCGTCCCCGACATCGACGCGGCGCTCGCCCAGATCATTTCGGCCGGCGGCGCCGTCGCCATGCCGCGCACCGTGATCCCCAAGGTCGTGACCTTCGCACTGTTCACCGACCCGGCGGGAAACCGCATGGGTCTGGTCGAGACGAAGTAGAAGGCTATTGCACGCGGAGCCGCGGAGACGCGGGAGCGTGCCGGTGATCGCAACCAACCCAACTTCCGTACAGTCTTACATCCCAAACATCGTCATGGCCGGCCAAGTGCCGGCCACCCATACACGCGGTCTCACCCAAATGGACTCAGACCGCGGTTATGGGTCCCCGGGACTTGCCCACGGCTGTCCGGTTTAAATTTAGCGCCATTGTATCGCCAACTGCTGGGAAGCGGCTTGGTGGTGTGGCGGGGGCTCGATCAGTCGGTCGAGCCGCCTTCGATGCATGAGGTTTGCGCGGACGAGGCGGGCGAAGGCG
>DATATK010000236.1:0-20547 GCA_036268825.1 Rhizomicrobium sp.
ACCGACTGATCGAGCCCCCGCCACACCACCAAGCCGCTTCCCAGCAGTTGGCGATACAATGGCGCTAAATTTAAACCGGACAGCCGTGGGTCAAGCCCGGCCATGACGATGTTTTGGTCGGCTTGGCCCTTTCAATTGGCCGCACTGGAACTTTGCGACCCTCCGCTTTATATACAGACCATGAACGCTTCATCACACGGTGGCTCTTCGGAGGCCCGCCGCAAAAGGCTATTGTTCCGGGCGCAGCGCCGGGGGTTCAAGGAGGTCGACCTGATCTTCGGGACCTTCGCGGCAGCAGAGCTTTCCGGGCTCGACGAGACCGAACTCGACCAGTTCGAGGCGCTGCTCGATGCGCCCGACCACAATGTCTACGACTGGCTGCGCGGGGCGGCCGAGCCGGAGCCCGGCTACGACACGCCTTTGTTCCACCGCATGAAGGCGCTCTGTGCGCGGAAGGCGCCGACGTGGAACGTCTGACCTATATCGGCCGGCATCCCGGCCGCTTCGCGCTCACCGGCATGCCGGACGGATACGACGCCACCGTCGCCGCCGAAGCCGCGCAGCGCCGCAAGGGCCTGCTGCTGTTCGTCGCGGCGGACGATGCCCATGCGCAGACGGTGAAGGACGCGATCGGCTTCTTCGCGCCGCAGCTTCCGGTGCTGGCGTTTCCGGCCTGGGATTGCCTGCCCTATGACCGCGTGTCGCCCAAGCCGGATATCGAAAGCGAGCGGCTCGCGACCCTGGCCATGCTCGCGCGGCGCAAGGATGGCGCGGCGGTGGTCGTCACCACGGTGAATGCGCTGCTCCAGCGCGTGCCGCCGCGCGATGCCATCGCGGGGGCGAGCTTCGCCGCCCATGTCGGCAATACGGTCGAGCATGACGCGCTGGTCGCGTTCCTCGCGCGCAACGGCTATGCGCGGGCTTCCACCGTGCGCGAGCCGGGTGATTTTGCGTTGCGCGGCGGCATCGTCGATCTGTGGCCGCCGGGAACGGACGAGCCGCTGCGGCTGGATTTCTTCGGCTCGACGCTCGATGCCATCCGCCGCTTCGACGCGGAGACACAGCTTTCCACCGCACAAGTGACCGAGATCGAATTGCTGGCGGCGGCCGAAACGCCGCTGGATGCCGAGTCCATCAGCCGCTTCCGCACCGGTTATGTCGCGACGTTCGGACCGGCGAACGACGATCCGCTGTATGAATCGGTGAGCGCGGGCCGCAAGCATCAGGGCATGGAGCACTGGCTTCCGCTGTTCCACGACCATCTGGAAACATTGTTTGACTATGCGCCGGACGCGCTCGTCTTCCTTGCGCACCAAGTTGAGGAAGTGAAAGCGGCGCGGCTGGAACTGGTCGCGGACTATTATGAGACGCGCCGCCAGTTCCTGACTGGCAAGCATGACGCCAAGGAGAATGCGGGCGCGGCGCCTTACAAACCGCTGCCGCCGGCGAAGCTCTATCTGACGGCGGCGGAATGGGACGCGGCGCTTTCGCATCGCGACGTGCGGGCGCTGTCGCCGTTCCAGGCGCCGGAGTCGATGAACTCCGTCGATGCGGGGGGCAAGACGGGCCGCGATTTCGCGCCGGAACGCGCGGTGGTCGGCACCAATGTATTCGAGGCTGTCGTCGGGCATATCAAGGCACTGTTGAAAGACGGCAAGCGCGTCGCGGTCGCCGCGTGGAGCGAGGGCTCGGCGGAGCGTATCGGTGGCGTGCTGGCGGACCACGGTCTCGCCGCGATGCGCGCGGTCGAGAACTGGACCGACGCGCTCGGGATGGAGGCCAAGGCGGTCGGTGTCGGCGTGCTGGGCGTCGAGCATGGCTTCGAGGGCCCGGATTTCGCCATCGTCGCCGAGCAGGACATCCTCGGCGACCGCATGGTGCGCAGCCAGGGGCGCAAGAAGCGGGCGCAGAACTTCCTTCAGGAAGCCTCCAGCCTCGCGCCCGGCGATCTCGTCACCCATATCGATCACGGCGTCGGCCGTTACATGCGGCTGCAGACCATCGACGTGCTGGGCGCGCCGCACGATTGCCTGGAACTGCATTATGACGGCGGCAAATTGTTTCTGCCGGTCGAGAATATCGAGTTGCTCACGCGCTACGGCGCAGATGAGAGCAACGCGCAGCTCGACCGCCTCGGCGGCGCGGGCTGGCAGCAGAGAAAGGCGCGCGCCAAGGAGCGCGTGCGCGAGATCGCGGGCGAGTTGATCCGCATCGCAGCCGCGCGGCAGTTGAAATCCGTGCCCGCGTCCGATCCGCCATCGGGCCTCTATGACGAGTTCTGCGCGCGCTTCCCCTATCAGGAGACCGAGGATCAGGAACGCGCCATCGCCGACACGCTGGAGGATCTGGCGAAAGGCACGCCGATGGATCGCCTGGTCTGCGGCGATGTCGGCTTTGGCAAGACGGAAGTGGCGCTGCGCGCGGCGTTCGTCGAGGCGATGACGGGCAACCAGGTTGCCGTCGTGGTGCCGACGACGCTGCTGGCGCGCCAGCATTACCGCAATTTCGCCGAACGCTTCAAAGGCTTCCCGGTGAAAATCCGCCAGCTTTCGCGCTTCGTGGATGCGAAGGAAGCGCGCGAGACCAAAGCAGGGCTTGCGACCGGCGACGTGAACATCGTCATCGGCACCCATGCGCTGCTCGCCAAGAGCATTGAGTTCGCCAATCTGGGCATGGTGATCGTGGATGAAGAGCAGCATTTCGGCGTTGGCCACAAAGAGCGGTTGAAGGCGCTGAAGGCCGACGTACATGTGCTGACGCTGACGGCGACGCCGATCCCGCGGACCTTGCAGCTTGCGCTGTCCGGCGTGCGCGATCTGTCGCTGATCACCACGCCGCCGGTGGACCGGCTCGCGGTGCGCACCTTCGTGACGCCGTTCGATCCGCTGGTGGTGCGCGAGGCCTTGCTGCGCGAGCATTATCGCGGCGGGCAAAGCTTCTATGTCGCGCCCCGCATCGCGGACCTGCGCGAGGCGGCGGACTTCCTCAAGCACACCGTGCCCGAAGTGAAGGCCATCGTCGCACATGGCCAGATGAATCCGGATGCGTTGGAGGACGCGATGACGGCGTTCTACGAGCGCAAGATCGACGTGCTGGTCTCCACCAACATCGTCGAAAGCGGCCTCGACATTCCGACCGCCAATACGATGATCGTGCACCGCGCCGACATGTTCGGCCTGTCGCAGCTCTATCAGTTGCGCGGCCGTATCGGGCGTTCCAAGCAGCGCGCTTATGCCTATCTGACGACGCCGCCGGATCGCAAGCTGACCGAGACCGCCGAGCGCCGTCTGCAAGTTCTGCAATCGCTCGACCAATTGGGCGCGGGTTTCTCGGTGGCGAGCCACGACATGGATATCCGCGGCGCGGGCAACCTGCTCGGCGAGGAACAATCCGGCCATGTCCGCGAAGTCGGCATCGAGCTTTACCAGGAGATGCTGGAAGAGGCCGTGGCGCAGATGCGCGCGGGGGGAGACGGCGACGGCGTCGCCGAACAATGGTCGCCGCAGATCGGCATCGGCACGTCGGTGCTCATTCCGGAGACCTATGTCTCGGATCTCACGGTGCGCATGGCGCTGTACCGCCGCCTCGCCACGCTCGAAGACCGGAACGATATCGAGCGTTTCGCCGCCGAGCTGATCGACCGGTTCGGCAAGCTGCCCGAGGAAGTGCAGCATCTGCTCGACATCGTCGCGATCAAGCATCTGTGCCGCGTCGCGTCGGTGGAGAAGATCGATGCCGGGCCGAAAGGCGCGATCCTCTCGTTCCGCAACGGCGCGTTCCCCAATCCGCTGGGGTTGGTGCGGCTGATCTCCGAGCACCAGAGCACCATGCGCGTGCGGCCAGACCAGAAGGTGGTGATCGCCCGCGATTGGCCGACGCCCGAATCCCGCCTCAAAGGCGCGCAAAATCTCCTCGGCCAACTCGCGAAGATCGCGAAGGCGGCGTAGGATCGCGCGATGACGAAAATCCTCGCGGTCCACGCCCATCCCGACGATATCGAGACGCTGTGTGCCGCGACCCTCGCGCTGCTGGCTGCGCAGGGCCATGCCATCGTCATCGCCACGCTGACGGCGGGCGATTGCGGCTCGACGGTTACGGACAATGCGCAGACCGCGCGTATCCGCAAGGGCGAGGCCGCTGCGGCGGCGGCGGTGATCGGCGCGCAGTATATGTGCGCGGAGTTCGGCGATCTGTCCGTCTTCAACGACGATCCCTCGCGCCGCCGCGTGACGGAGCTGATCCGCGCCGCCGCGCCCGATCTCGTCATCACTGCGGCGCCGGCCGATTATCATCCCGATCACGAGACAACGAGCGTGCTGGTGCGCGATGCGTGTTTCGCCGCGCCGATTCCGAATTACCGCACAGGTAACGCAGCGCCGCTTCCCGCGATACCGCATCTCTATTTCATGGATCCGATCGGCGGGCGCGATCGCGACAACAAAAAGGTGGCGCCGGATTTCGCGGTCGACGTGACGGCCTGGTTCGATCACAAGCGCCGCATGCTGGCGGCGCATGAGAGCCAGGTCGGCTGGGTGGAGAAGCAGCACGAGATCGACGATTACATGGGCTCGATGGAGACGTGGACCAAGAAGCGCGGCAAGGGGTTCGGCGTCCTCTATGCGGAAGGCTTCCGCCAATATGCCTGCCATCCCTATCCCGCGAGCCCATTGTTGCAGGAGCTGGTGGGTGGCGCGCTCTTACGCAACACGCCCTGATTGCGGGCGAAAACCGCCGGTTTCCGCTGCCCGCCTGTGGCGAGGCGGTCACGAAGCTGCCCAAAACCGGTGTTAACTGTACCAATCCGGCTCGGTGCGCGTTGTAGTTTGATAAGATCGCGGCTGCCGAGTGCCGCGTGAGGAGTGCCCGTGTTCGCGACCCTGATGTCTTTTGGCTGGTATTGGCTGCTGCTGCCCGCGGCGGCGGCGGTGATCGGCGTGCTCCTGTTCCTGCGCGGCTTCGGCCATCTGTTCAGCGGCGAGACGGGCAAGGGCCTGCCGCGAATCCTGATCGGCGCGCCCATCGCGATCATCGGCGCGGCCTTCGCGCTGCTCGGCGTGAACACGCAGGGTTTCGCGCGGCTCTCGTTCGAGGCGCCGGTGGCGGATGTCTGGGTGAAGGCGGTCGATCCGGCGCACAGCATCTATCAGGTCACGGTCAACCGGCTTGACGGGCCGAAAGAAACGCTCACCTGCCGCATCCAGGGCGACGAGTGGGAGTTGACCGCGCGGGTGCAGAAATGGATGCCCTGGGCCAATGCGATGGGGCTGGACGCGACCTACACGCTCGACCAGATGGACAACAAATATTTCGACGCCACGCGCGGCAACGGCAAGCCGATCACCGCTTGCGATCTCAAGGGCCCGCCGCCCGCCGTCGACGAGTGGGTTCCGAAATCCTGGCTGTTCTGGGTGGTGGGCCACTCCTACACCGAGGACCGCCGCTTCGGCTCCGGCACCTATATGCCGCTGGCGGATGGCGCGATGTATCGCGTGCTGATGACCCAATCGGGCCTCAACGCCCAACCCTCGAACGACGCCGCCAGGAAGGCCAACGCCGCGCGGCCTTCCTGACACAGACGCTTACAGACGCGCCCAAACCTGTTTGAGCCCTGTGAGATACAGGGCGCCGATGGCGAGGCAGATCGCCGAACTCCACCACCAGAACGCGGTACTTCTACCTGTGGCAAACATCGCGAGCGGCACGCCGGCTATTCCGCGCAGCAGATAGACCGCCGTGATTGCGCACAACGCCAGGCGCAGCAGTGGCAGCTTGGGAATAACGCCCGCGCCGGAGAGCGCGTAAAGCGACCAGGTGGCGAGAACGGTCGCGATGATCGCGGTGATGAACGCGGGGCGCCAGTTTCCGGCGGCCGCCATCCTGGCCATCTTCTCGCCTGCGCCCATCGCGCGATACCAGGGCGCGCCGAACACGATGCAGCCCAGATGCGCCAGCGCGGCGAGCTCAGCGCCGCGCCGGCGATCAGGAAGCGTTTGGGGTTTCGTCCATTTACTTCGCAGCCGTGTCGGGCTGGTGGAGGCCGACGATGTTGCCGTCCGGATCCTTGATGTAGACCTGCCAGCCGACGCCAGGGATGCCGACTTTCGGCAGCGCGACGGTGGCGCCGTTGTCGAGCGCTTTCTTCAACATCGCATCGACCGATCCCACGCCCAGCGAACACACGAAGGCGTTCACCGGCGCGTCGGCTCCCGGTGCCGATCCGCGGCGCTTCATCACGCGCCATTGATGCCGCCATGCGTATCGATCAGCCAGTATTCGCCCGGCATGTAGTTGGTGAAGCTCCAGCCGAAGACTTCGCCGTAGAACTTCAGCAATGCGTCCGGATTGCTGCCGTGGATTTCGAAGTGGACGGGTGATTCATGGCGGCCTCCATCGTCGCTGCGGGCGGCATTCTTGCGCGACCGGCCGAAAAGCGCTTTAGGTTCAAAGACCCAATTATATACTTGCAACCAAACCCAATTATGTAGTTTACGGCCCATATACCAGGGATAGTATCCTGTTTATGCGTGACAGGACCGCGCTTGAGGCCCTGGGGCCGGATTCGAAGATCACTCCGGCTATGATTCTGGCAGGAGCGGAAGCTGTCCTTGGCCACGTGGGCGGCGCGGATTTGGGCGGCCATTTTTCTGCCCGCGATTTGGCAGTTGAGGTCTTTCGGGCCATGATGGATCGATCTCCGTATAGCCCCAAGCATATTGGATAGCGTCGGCGAACTCGCGGAGAATCAACGAAGCGTTGCGGCAATAGCGGTACTCCTTGAGCAAATCCTTATTCATCATTTGCAGGGCGCGCCGGTTTCCGTGAAGATCATTGGGAGCAATGCCTTCCGGTCTCTTTTCAAATACTCGCCAGACCGGATCATCAAACGATTTTAGAGGTGCATGGATCGCATTGTTGCGAATATCCTCCAGTTTATTGAGTTCCCTCAAAAGCCAATCGAGGTCCTTTTCAGCGCGAGGGTTATTTTTCTTTTCCTGCCACGAAAGATCTCGAACTACCGCTTCCAACATCGCGCGCTTGGCTCGGTCTGTATTCGCCGAATGCCACACCGCATGAAGTTTCATCTCGGTGATATCGTCGGCGATGGTGCAAAACAAACTGCCAAGAGTTTCGTGCAAGTCGTTCCAGGTCAGCGCCAGTTGTCCAATGGCTTTCACGTAGGGCAGGAACGCCTCCGACGTATAGCGTTCGACCACCCTCCTTTTCCGCTTTGCGCGCCTTGTGCTATGATTCGCCAATGAGTTCTCCCGACCAAGACCATACAGCGCTGAAGAAACCGACCAGCGGCTGCGGAGAACGTTGCGCGCAGCCTTAGGCATGAAGCCCACGCCATTGAAGGCGATCCCAAGAAAACTGGGCAAGAATCAACCGCCCCGCGCTGCCAAGAAAGCATCAAAAGCGCGCTGAAATCCACAGATTCGCTAGAACGTTGTCTTGGCGGTATATTGGGCCGCCCTACAGGACATATCGCTATGTCGCTCTACACTGTCCGAGTGACCGCGCGTCGCGCTGGCGATGCCGACCAGACGCACCGGCACTACCCTATCTACGCCAAGACGCCGAGTGAGGCGCTTGAGATAGTGGAGGCCATGAAGCCGTTCTCACTGCCCTCTGTACGGGGAGTGCTGTTCGGCCACATGCTGGGAAGCACGTTTGCAGTGACGGGCATGCTAGCGCAGTGATTAATCACGCCAGCGCGAGAAATGCTTCGCCTGCGCCTTGAAGCTCTTGGATTTGAAGAGGTTGATTACAGGTCAGCCGCTTGCCTTCGGCGCCCTTCACGGCGGCGATGGTGCGGGCTTCGTCAGTCCAGCCGAGGGCTGCGCGGTGGTTATAGCGAAAGTCAAATTCGGCGAGGTAGCGATGCAGACGTTTCTCGCTGCAATGCTGGTAGACGCCTTTCATGCCGCGCTTGACACCAAATACATAATTGGGTTCAAAGACTTATAGCAGGGTAAAAAATCTTGTCGTGCTGTTGACATAGGCAAATACAGGCCGTATGTTCCTGCTTCTGATCTTATCAGAGGTTTGGTTATGAGCAATCGAATTTAACGCGAGGACATACAGGGCAGGGTGCGCACTCGCGCGCATCCCGGTGGCGTGAAGGGAATGCGGCGGGGGTCGCAGGTGTCCGTGCGCTTCGCTTCGCCAGGCCCGAGGATGATAGCCGACGGTGCTTGCGATCCGCGTGACCCCTCACGCGCCTGGCTTGCCTGCCCTCGGCTTGAGCGCAAGGCGGATAGGCCCGGCGTCGCGAGCGAAAAACTTGCGCGCCGAGGACAGGTCCGCCTTTCGTTCGAGGCAGGCTCCCCGCAAGGGCAGGTCAGCGAACGTTCAAGCCGTTTCCGGCACATAGGCCATCAAGGCTTCGCTGCCCATCTGGATGCGCTCGAACAGCATCGGGCATTCGGGCATCAGGCGCTCCATCCAGTAGCGGGCGGAGACGAGTTTCTGTTCGTAGAAGTTCTTGTTGCCCGTGCCGGCGGCGAGCTTTTCCTGCGACAGCTTCGCCATCCGCGCCCACATCCAGCCGGTCACCACGATGCCCATCATGCGCAGATAGTCGGTGGCGCCGGCGCCGGCGTCGTTCGGGTTCTGGATGCCGTGCTGGGCGAGCCACATTGTCGCCTGCTGCAGCGTATCAAGGCCGCGCTTTACGGGTTTGACGACGCTGGCGAGCTTGTCGTCCGTCTCGTTGTCGGTGAGCCAGCCGCCCAGCAGCGCGAACAGCGCCAGCGGCGCCGCGCCGCCCCGGCGGCCGAGCTTGCGGCCGACAAGGTCCATCGCCTGCACGCCGTTGGCGCCTTCATAGGTCTGGTTGATACGGCCGTCGCGCACGAACAGCTCCACGCCGTTGTCGCGGATATAGCCGTGGCCGCCATAGCATTGCATCGCGAAGTTCGCGGATTCGAAGCCCATGTCGGTGAAGAATGCCTTGATCACCGGCGTCATCAGGTCGGAGAGATAACCCGCCGTCTCCTTCTCGGGCCGCGTGGAGTCGGCGATCGCCATGTTGAGCGTGGTCCAGAGCGCGAGCGCGCGGGCGCCCTCCACGAAGGCGCGGCAATGCAGCAGCATGCGGCGCACGTCGGGATGCACGATCTCAAGATCGGCGGGCTGGTCGGGTTCCTTCGGCCCCGTCAGCGCATGGCCGACGCGGCGGGTCAGTGCGTAATCGACGCCGTTCTGATAGGCGACTTCGGCAATGGAGATGCCCTGCACGCCGACGCCGAGACGGGCGGCGTTCATCATGCCGAACATGCCCGCCATGCCGGCGGAAGCGGAGCGCTTCTCGCCGGGCTTGGGCGGCGTGGGCTTGGGGCCGAGGCGCCAGGCGATGGCGTCGTCGAAATTGAGCACGCAGGTGGCGTTCGCCTTGATGCCCATCTTCTTCTCGATGCCGCCGGTCGATACGCCGTTGCGCGCGCCCATCTTGCCGCTCTCATCGACCAGGAATTTCGGCACCATGAAGAAGTTCACGGTGGAAAGGTCGTTGTAGATCTGGCCCTTCTCGTCCGGGATCTTCGCGATCACCATATGGACGATGTTGTCGGCCAGGTCGTGGTCGCCGCCCGAGATGAAGATCTTGGTGCCGGTGATGCGATAGGTGCCGTCCGGCTGCTCGACAGCGCGCGTCTTCATCAGGCGCAGATCGGTGCCGCAGCCGGGCTCGGTCAGGCACATCGTGCCGGTCCATTCGCCGGAGACCATCTTGCTGGCGACGTTCTGCTTCATCCACGGCAGGCCCGTGGCGAGCAGCGCGCCGGCGGCCGCGGCGGTGAGGCCGGGATACATCGCGAAGGCCTGGTTGGCGGACTGCATCATCTCGCCCACCGCCATGGTCATCATCATCGGCAGGTTCGCGCCGCCGAATTTCTCCGGCGCGGGCAGGGCGCCCCAGCCGGCTTCGGCATAGGCCTTGTAAGCTTCCTTGAAGCCCTTGGGCGTGCGCACCACGCCGTTTTCGAAATGGCAGCCTTCCTCGTCGCCGGACTGGTTCAGCGGATGCAGGACCTCCTCGGCGAACTTGCCCGCGTTGGTGAGGATGTCCTCGATCAGGTCCGGCGTAAGGCTTTCGAATTGCGGCAGGTCGTGCTGCTTGTCGACTTCGAGCAGTTCGTTCATCAGGAAGCGGAAATCGTCGAGCGGCGCGCGATAGACGGGCATGCAGGTCTCCTGATGAGGGCGAATGGCGAGCGGCGAATATTAGGCGAAGTGTCCGCCCTCCGCCACTCGCTATTCGGGCTCTAGATCAGGTCGCGCAGCGTCACTTTCACGTCGCGGGTAGCGGCGCCGTCCTTGACCGTGAACGTCACGATCGTGCCCGGCGAATCGTTGCGCAGGCGGCGGCGCAGATCGGCGAGGCCGATGGAGCCGGCCGGCTTGCCGTCCACGGCCACGAGCAGGTCGTCCTTCTTCAACCCTGCCTCTTCCGCCGGGCCGCCCTTGGTGAGCTCGACGACTTTGAACCCGTCCGCCGTTTCGTTGATCCACATGCCGGAGCGATCGAACGTGTCGAGGTCGGCGACAGGCCCCGCGACCGGCTTCAGGTACATGACGTTGTGGTCGTAATCGAAGGTCACGGCGAAGCGCTTGAGCACGCCGCCGCCGATATTGTTCGGGAACGCCTCCGCCGCGCCGGCGCCGCCTTTGTCGGTGCTGAGGACGACGAGCGGATTGTCGATGGTCACGTCGCCAAGCCTGAGCACGCCACCACGGAAGACGAAGCCGCGCGACGGGCCGCCGACGCCCCAACCGGTCATCGCCACGGCGCCGCCGATGGCCTTGGCGCGGATGTCGTACTTCGCGGCGAAGGGACCGGTCAGCATCAGCGGCATGCGCGAGCCGGTGTCGATGCCGAAGCGCGCGGCAATGCCGTCATACGAGCCGAGGACTTCCGGGAACTGGTGATAGAAGCGGATCGGCACGGCCACGCCTGCATCCTTCGGATCGAAATGCTTCTTGTCGATGAAGGTGATCGTGTGGTTGCCGTAGTCGAAGCGCGTGACGAAGCGGGCGAAGAATTCGTAGCCGATCATGCCGCCTTCGTGGATGCCTTCCACGCCAGGTGGGTTGAACTGGGCCACGCTCACCGGCTGGTTGGTCAGGGTCGCGCCGCCAACGGTGATGGTCTTCGCGGTCGCGACGCCGCTTTGCGCCGTGCCTTCGCCGCCGCCGGACATGTCCTGGCTGCCTTGCGACGCCACGTTCAGCAGCTTGGCGGTGTCGGGCGTGAGGATGTCGTGCCCGCCGGTGTCGAAGATGAACGGCATCGGCTTGCCGCCATTCACCGAGACGTCCGCATAGATGTGATTGTTGAGAAGCCGGAACGGAACGGTGGTCTCCGTCGCGCCGTTCGCGAGCGTATAGTCCGACAGATGCGCGGCCGGCTGTGCGTAGGCGGCAGCCGGCAGTGCGGCGGAGAATTTGGCGCTGGTCAGCGTGATGGTCTGGCGGTTCGCCGCGCCGCTGCCGTCGTCGATCACCTGCTTGTGCGCGATCATCGCGCCGCCGGTGGGTGCATAGTCCGAGTAGAATGTCGTGATCGTCTGCGTACCCTGGACTTCCACGGTGCGCGACAGCAGATGTGTTGCACCGTCAAACCAGGCGTCGAACGGCTTGCCACCATCTGGCGTGACGGTGAGAACATCGTAGCTTTTGCCATCGGCCGACGCCGGCTCCCGCTGAACGACCGCCGCGCCGCCGAAGCCGCGCCCCCACCACAAATTCCGGTCGCGGTAGGCTTCGTTCACCGCGAGCGGCAGCACGTCGCCGCCGGCCTGCGTGGTCACGGTGCCGGATGGGTCTTTTTCCCAGGCGCTGGCGCCATCATAACCGCTGGCGCCGCTGGTCGGGCCGATCACATAGGAGTCGATGAACGCGCCACGCCGCAGGTCTTCGAGCGAGGTGTCCGTGCCAGTGAGGCCCTGGCCAGAGTAACTGTAGTCGAGCTTCAGCGTGACCTTCCCATCCCAGGCCCCACCGCCGCTGGCAGACTTGTTGGTGGCGAGGATTTGCGCGGGCGTCATGGCCTGCGCTGACGCGGCGAACAGAACGGCGATGGCGGTCAATGTGGCGAGTTTGAGCATGGTGCCTCCCGTAGCGGGCGCATTCGAGGGATGCGGCTCGCGCTTGTCAACGAAACCGGCGTTCACGAAAGCGGCGCGGCCCGTCCGCCAAAGCGGAGCAGGGCCGCGCCCTCCTGAACGCCGTCAGATCAGATCGCGCAACGTGACGCGCACGTCGCGGGTCGCGCTGCCAGTCTTGACCGTGAAGGTCTCGACCGTGCCCGGCGCTTCGTCACGCAACCGCGAACGGATTTGCGTGAGCGCAATGGCTGTGGCGGGTTTGCCATCGACTGCGACGATGGTATCGCCGGTCTTGATGCCGGCCGCCTCGGCGGGCGCGCCCTTGGTCACGTCCACCACCGCGAATCCGTCATCAGTCTGGTTGATCCACATGCCCGCGCGGTCGAACGTGTCGAGGTCGGCAACCGGCCCAGCGACCGGCTTCACGTACATGACCGAATGCCCGTAATCGAGCGTGAGCACGTAACGCTTGAGGATGCCCGCGCCGATGTTTCCGGACTGCGAGGCATCGGCGAACGCGCCGCCTTTGTCGGTGGAAACCTCCACAACCGGGCCCGCGATGGTGTAGGGCCCAAGCTGCAGTGCGCTGCCGCGTAGCGCGATGGAGCGCGACGGACCACCGATCCCCCAGCCGGTCACGGCGTCGATGCCTTTGCCGGCGCCGATCCCATTGGCGGCGGCGAACGGTCTGTTCAAGGTCAGCGAGGCGCGGGAGCCGGTATCTACGGTGAAGTTGCCCTTCACGCCATTATAGGTGGCGGCCACTTCGATAGTATTGCCATCGAAGACGATCGGGATGGGCGTGCCCGCGTCCTTGGAGTCGAAGGATTTGGGATCGATCAGGGTGAGCGTGTCCGTGCCGTAATCCACCCGCGTAACGAAGCGGCGGAACGTCTCGAAGCCGATCATGCCGGTCATCGGAATGCCTTCGATACTCGACATCTGGTCCAACGGGATGACGACGAAAACCTGGTCCTTGATCGTCGCCTGGCCAAGCTGGATGGAGGAGACTTTCGTCATGCCTGCGTCCATATGGCCCGAGCCCGCCCCGTTGGCCTGCATCTGGCCCTGGGTTTGAAGACCGAGCGTCTTCGCGGTAGCGGGCGTCATCAGATTGGTGCCGCCGGTGTCGAAGATGAAAGTGAACGGCTTACCGTTCACCGACACCTGCGCATAGATGTGGTTGTTGATGAGCTGGAACGGGAAGGACGTCTGATGTCCACCCGCGATCGCGAAATCCGCCACGGTCACTCTCGGCGCGGCATAGGCCGAGGCCGGTTGGGTGGATAGGAACGTCGCGTTCGTCGCGGTGGCGTGCTGGTCATATTTGGGATCGCCATTGGTGATCAGCGTATTGTCCGGCAGCATCACGCCGTCGATGGTCTTGAAGCCGCTGAGCGTCGTGGTGAAGGTCTGCGGGCCTTGTGCCTCGACGATGCGCACCAGCAGATGTGTCTTGGAATCAAACCAAGCATCGAAATTCTTGCCGCCCTTGGGCGTGACGGTGAGCACGTCGAACGTAGCGCCGCCCTGGGTCTTCTCGCCGTCGCTGACGATCTGCGCGCCGCCATGGCCGGGGCGCCACCAGAGATTGGCGCGGCGATAACCTTCGTTCACCGCGAGCTGGCGCTGGTCGCCGCCGTCCTGCACCGTCACCGTGCCGGAGGGGTCCTTGGCCCAGGCGTGCGCGCCATCAAAACCGTTGGCCATGGTCACGGGGCCAAGATTCACGCTATCGGTCCACCGGCCGTCCTTGAGGTCCTCGATCGATTCGACTTTTCCGGTGAGCCCCTGGCCCGCATAGTCGTAGCTGACCTTCAGTGCGGCCTTCGAGTCCCAGTTGGGGGCCGTCGCGGCCTTGTTGGTGGACAGCACTTCGTCGGCCGAAGGCGCGGCGAAGGCGAGCGTGGAATAGGAAACGCTGGCCGCGAGCAGGCCGAGCATCGTAAAGGATTTCATGGCTTCTCCGAGGGTTGGACCTGACGTGGGCAGCTCATAGTAGCGGATCAATATGCGTTCCACACATGGCTGGCATGTCGTTTTCCTCACGGGCCTGCTGGCCCTTACGGGGCCTGTGACTGCTGCGCCGCAGCATGTGGTTTCGCTGCTCGTCTGCACGGATGAATATGTCTATCGCCTTCTGCCGCGGAATCGGATCGCGGCGCTGTCCTATCTGGCTGCCGACCGGCACCCGGTGGTGTCGACCATCGCGGACAAGGTGCAGGGCATCCCGCTGATTCGGCAGAACGCGGAGGCGGTGCTCGCGCTGCATCCCGATCTCGTCGTCACCTATCAATATGTGAACCAGAAGCTGCACGCGATCCTGGCGGCAGCGGGGATCCCTGTCTTCGATGTCCCGCAGGCGAACTCGCTCGCCGATGTGCGCCTCATCACACGCAGCCTCGGCCGTATTCTTGGCGAGCCGGCGCGTGCCGAAGCGCTGATCGCGGACATGGACCGCAAGCTCGCCGACGCGCGCGCCCGTGCGCCGCGCCCGCCCGTCACCACGCTGATCTACGAGCCCAACGGCTATGTCACCGCCGATGGCGTGACGGACGAGATTCTGCGCGCGGGCGGCATGCGCAATGCCGGGCCGGGAATGCGGCAGGCGCGCAACGGCACCGTGGCGGTCGAGATGATCGTGGCGATGCCGCCGGAGCTTCTGGTGCTCAACGACGCACGGCAGGCGACGCCCGCGCATGCCGATCTGCTGCTGCATCATCCGGCATTGTCCAGGTTGAAGGGTCGCAGCCTGGTCGCGCATCTGTCATTGACGCCTTTGTTGTGTCCCGGCCCGTGGTCGGCGGATGTAGCGGAGCCGCTCGAAGCGCTGGCCTTGCGGGCGCGCGCGGCGCACCCTAGGAATTGAGCGGTATGCATATTCCCACCCTCGCGCGCGCATCGCACGGAAGGCTCGCAACCGCGATGCTGGCTACCCTCGCGTTGCTGTTCGCCACGCTCTCCTTCTTCATCGGTCCGTCGCATATGAATGCGGGCGCTTTGCTGCATGGGATGGTGTCAGGCAATGGTGCAGCGGGGCTCATCGCGCGCGAGATACGCTTGCCGCGTGCCTTGCTCGCGCTTGTTGCCGGTGGCGCGCTGGGCGCGAGCGGCGCAGCGCTTCAAGGCCTGTTCCGCAATCCGCTGGCCGAACCGGGCGTCACGGGGGTCACGTCATCAGCGGGATTGGGCGCAATCCTTGCGCTCTATTTCGGCTTTGCCGCGACGAATGCCGCGTTCCTGCCGGCCTTCGCGATCATCGGCGCGTTGGGTTCTGCCGCGATTCTCTATCTGCTGTCGCGCGCAGGCGCCGGCGTGATGGCGCTGGTGTTGGCGGGCGTTGCGATCGCAAGCCTCGCCACCGCGCTCATGGCATTGGCGTTATCGCTCGCACCCAATCCCTATGCGATGAGCGAGATGGTCACCTGGATGATGGGCTCGCTCAAGGATCGCACGATGAGCGATCTGGAATTCGCTGCACCCCTCGTCGCCCTCGGCATTGCCATCATGCTGACGGCAGGCCGCGGGCTCGATGCGCTACTGCTCGGCGAGGAAGCCGCGCAGAGTCTCGGCATCGATATTCATGCGGTGCGCCGGCGCGTCGTGATCGGCGTGGCGCTGGCGACAGGGGCCGCGACGGCGGCGACGGGCGCGGTGAGTTTTGTGGGGGTGGTGGTGCCGCATCTGCTGCGGCCGTTCTACGGTTATGAGCCCGCGCGGCTGATCTGGCCGTCGGCGCTGGGCGGCGGGGCGCTGGTTTCGGCTGCGGATATCGCCGTTCGCCTTATCGCGCCAGACGGGCAGTTGCCGCTGGGCGTGCTCACCGCGATGTTGGGCGCGCCATTCTTCATATGGCTGATCTTGCGGCTGAGGCGCGACCCATGAGCGCGGCCCTTTCATTCCATGATGCCTGTGCGAGTTACGGTGTGCGTCCCGCCTTGCAGAATATCTCGGCGGATTTCATGGCCGGCTGCGTCACCGGATTGGTGGGGCCGAACGGCGCTGGCAAGACGACGCTGCTGCGCGTGGCGTTGGGCTTCCTCAAGCCCAGGCAAGGTCGTGTCGATGTGCTTGGGCAGCCGCTCGAGAACTGGTCGCGCGACGCGTTGGCGCGAAGCATCGCTTATCTGCCGCAATCGGCGGAGGCGCATTGGCCCGTGCTGGCAAGCAAGCTGGTGGCGCTGGGGCGTGCGCCGCACCGCGGGGCGTTTGCGCCGCTGAGCGTCGAGGATGAAGTCGCTATCGCGGAGGCGCTGATGCGCGCCGATGCCGTGGAATTCGCGCAGCGCCGGATGGACGAATTGTCGGCCGGCGAGAGGGCGCGGGTGCTGTTCGCCCGCGCGCTGGCGACGGAAGCGCCGATCCTGCTGGCGGACGAGCCGGCCGCGCACCTGGACCCGGCGCATCAGCTCCGCCTGATGGAACTGCTAGGGGAGGAGGCAGCGCGAGGCGTGGCGGTGGTCGTGACCTTGCACGATCTGGCGCTGGCCTCGCGTTTCTGCGACGCGCTGGTGGTGCTCAAATCGGGGCGCGCGGTGGCGCAAGGCGTGCCCGCGACGGCGCTGTCCGACGCGATCCTCGCGGAAACCTTTGGGATTTCAGCCGTTAGGATGGAGGGGCCGGGCGCGCCGATCATCTCCTGGCAGCGCATTGCGAGTACGCCATGAGCAAACATCATCGCGACGATGACGACGACGATCATTACAAGCAAGCGCTCACCGACGTGCAGATCGAATTGGTGAAGCTGCAGCGCGAGCTGATCGCCACCGGCGCGCGCGTGCTCGTCATCCTCGAAGGCCGCGATGCTGCCGGCAAGGACGGCACGATCCAGCGCCTGACCGAGAACATGAGTCCGCGCGAGACCCGCGTGCACGCGCCGGGCAAACCGTCGAGCCGCGAAGACACCGAATGGTATTTCCAGCGCTTCATGCCGTTCCTGCCGGCGGGTGAGGAATTCGTGATCTTCAACCGCTCCTGATACAACCGCGCGGGCGTCGAGCGCGTGATGGGTTTCGCCAAGCCCAAGCAGGTGGAGGCGTTCTTCGATTCCGTCGTGCCGCTCGAGGAGATGCTGATCCGCGACGGCATCGATATCCGCAAATATTATCTCGACATCGACCGCAAGGAGCAGAGGAAGCGGCTCAACGCCCGCAAGGACGACCCGCTCAAGCAATGGAAGATATCGCCGATCGACGAGGCCGCGCAGAAGCATTGGGATGATTACAGTAGGGCACGAGACGCCATGTTCCGGCGTACGAGCCACAGCGCCGCGCCCTGGCGCATCGTCAAGGCCGACGTGAAGAAGATCGCGCGGTTGGAGATGATCCGCGACCTGCTCGGCAGCTTCAGTTACAAAGGCCAGAAGAAGAAACTGGTGCAGCCAGACCGCAGAATCGTGTTTCCGTGGTCGGACGACGCGCAGAAGAACCTGGCGCCATAGGACAGGTTGGATCAGGAAAAATGGCGACCCCGGGAGGACTCGAACCACCGGCCTACGGTTTAGGAAACCGCCGCTCTATCCTGCTGAGCTACGGGGTCGCGCTAGAGCGTGAAACTGCCTTCGGCGGGCGCGATTGGCAAGCGACTTTCTATTTTTGCGCGCGCTTGTCGATCCACAGCCAGCGGGTGCGGTTGAAGTCCTTGATGTTGGGAATCCAGCCTTTGACATAGGGCTGCACCACGTCGCGGGTGACCATGAAATAAGCCGGCACCCAGACGTAGTCGTTTAGCAGCATCTGTTCGGCCTGCTTCATCATCTGGCCTCGGACCTTGAGGTCGGTCTGCTGCTGGGCGCGATCGAGCAGCGCGTCATATTTGGGATTGCTGTAGGCGCCGTAGTTCTCGCCCGCACCGGTACGCAACAGGTCGAGATAGTTGCTCGCATCGTTGAAGTCCGCGATCCAGGAGGCGAAGGCCAGATCGAAATCGTGCTGCTGCACCCGGTTCAGGAACACGCCGCTCTCGGACTGGTCCAGCGCCAAGTCGATATAGATCTTCGCCAGCATGCCTTGTGCCGCCGCGCCCACGCGCTTGTTGTCGGGATTGGTCGAAGTCAGGAAGCTCAGTTTCAGGTGACGGTTCGGCCCGTAACCGGCTTGTTGCATCAGGACGCGTGCTTTGACCAGGCGTTGCGGGAACGGCATCGCCTTGAAATCGAGATCGTTGCCACCGGGATAGTTCGCGGTGCCGGGCGGCACGATGTGGTAGGCGGGCGGCTCGCCGATACGGCGGACTTTGCCCACCAGGGATTCGCGGTCGAAGGCGAGATTGATCGCCTCGCGCACATGCAAATCGTCCAGCGGCTTGTGGGTGACGTTCATCACGATATAGGCGGTGCCGAGATAAGGTACGATCTTGAGCGCATCCGGCATGTTGGCGCGCATCCAGTCGATTTCGTCGTTGGGGAACGGATTCTGGGTGTCGAACTGCCCGGCGCGGAATTCGCGCAAGGCGGCTTCGGAGTCGGTGATGGCGAAGTAATTCACCGTGTCGATGCGCACGTTCTTCGCGTCGTAGAAGCGCGGGTTCTTCACCAGTGTGATGTGGTCGTTCGGAATCCAGGACTTCACCAGATACGGCCCGTTCGACACGTAGTGGCCCGGCCGCGCCCAAGCGTTGCCGTATTTGAGATAAGCATGGCGCGGTACCGGCCACGCCACCTGGTGGTCCATGAGTTCGGGAAGATAAGGCGCAGGGTGTTCCAGATGGACGATGAAGGTCGCATCGTCCGGCGCCGCGACCCCCAGGGCAGTGGGTGGGAGCTTGCCATCGCTGATCGCCTTGGCGTTCTTCACGACCCAGAGATTGTAGGAGTAGATCGCCGCGGTCTTCGGGTCCATCTCGCGACGCCAGGCGAAGAGGAAATCCTGCGAGGTGACCGGCACCCCGTCGGACCAAACATGTTTGCGGATATGGAAGGTCCAGGTCAGTCCATCAGGCGAGACATCCCAGCTTTCAGCGGCGCCGGGTACCGGCTCGGCGCGAGGGCCCTCTGTCGTCAGACCCATCAACACGTCGCCGAGCAGCCAGGCTTCCCAATTGCCCTGGATAAAGGCCGGATCGAGGCTTTTCATGTCGGCGGCATTGCCGCGGTTGAGCACCACGCCCTGATCCGGCGCCGGCGAGCAGCCCGCGAGCGCGGCAAGCAAAAGCGCCGCGAAGCTCCGCAGGCGGATCATGCCGATACTCCCAGAACGGGCGCGTCAGACGCCCGTCTGGTTGCGGTCGAGCGAGATGAAACGCGAGCGGTTGATGTTGACGGGATTGGCAATCCAGCCCCGGACTTCCGTCGACACAAGGTTGCGCGACACGCCGAAGTAGACTGGCGCGAAGGCCGCGTCGTCAAGCACCATCTGCTCGGCCGCCTGCAGCATGGTTCCCCGCACCTCGGGGTCCCGCTGGGCGTCTGACTGCGCCATCAGCGCGTCGTATTTGGGGTTGGAGTAGCGTCCGAAATTGAGGTCGTTGGTCGTGCTTTCCCAAAGCATCAAATAGTTCTTGGCGTCGCGATAATCCGCGACCCAGCCCGCCCAGGCGGCCGAGAATTCCTGCTTGCGCAGCAGATTGTAGTGGACCTGGCTTTCGGAAGGCATCAGGCGCACCTCGGCGCCGACATCCTTCCACATCGCCTGCAACGCGACCGCGATCAGCCGCGCGTCGGTCTGGTTCTGGTAGTTGTAGTCAAAGGTCAGCGGGTTTTGCGGGCCGTAGCCGGCCTGCTTGAGCAGCGCTCTGGCCCTGGCGATACGCGCGCCCATGGTAATCGACGCGAAATCGACGCGCGGCTTGCCTTCATAGCCCGGCATGTTGGGCGGCACGAAGGCATAGGCCGGCTTCTCGCCGGCGCGCATCACGCGCGCGGCGATGATTTCGCGATCGATGCCGAGCGAAAGCGCGGTGCGCACGCGCACATCATCGAACGGCTTGCGCGTGATGTTGAACTGCACGTATTGCGTCAGGATGAAGGGCGTGACGCGCAGGCTCGCGGGCATCTCGACCTTCAGCCAGTCGATCTGCTGCGAGGGAATTCCGTTTGTGGTGTCCAGCTCGCCGGCGCGGAAGCGCTTCAGCGCCTGGCCGTAATCCGGTGTCGGATAGTAGAAGACGCGCTCGACCTTCACGCTGTCACGGTCGTAGAAATAGGGGTTCTTGACCAGCAGCACGTGATCGTTCGGCACCCATTCGTGCAGCACGTAGGGGCCGTTGGTCACGACCTTGCCGGGTTCGATCCAGGCATCGCCATATTTCTCGACCACATGCTTGGGAATCGCGAAGGTCGTGAAATGTGTGAGCAGCTGGGCGACGTAAGGCACCTGGATATGGAATGTGATCTCCAACGTATGGGGATCGATCGCGCGCACGCCGACGTCTTCGGGCGGTAGCTTGCCTTCGGTGACTTCGAGCGCGTTCTTGATCGGATAGAGGATCGCGGTATAAGGCG
>DATATK010000237.1:0-30909 GCA_036268825.1 Rhizomicrobium sp.
CGAACGTGTTGGTCACGTAGATGCCGTCGTTCGAGACGTTCGCGATCGTCGAATAGGAGACGGTGACGTTCGAATCGCCCGAGACGTCCTGGACGATATGCACGCCGTTCACGCCGCCGCCCGTGCCGTCGATATCGACGCCGGAGATCACCACGTTGGTGACGTTGTGGCCGTAGATCGCGTTGGCGAACGGGCCGGCGAAATTCAATCCTTCGATGTTCGTGGTCGACGACGTCGTCAGCACGTTGTCCGCCGAGGTGGCCGCGGTCAGCGTTGGCGTGCCGGAGCCCGGCGCGAAGGTGTGGCTGAAGACCTTGCCCGAATCGACGCCGCGGACGCTGAAGGTCTGCCCGCCGCCGACGACGGTTTCGCCGGACTGGATCGTCGTGCCGGTGGCATCGACCGGGCCGCCCTTGTCGGTGACGACGATGAACTGGTTGACCGGACCGCGCGCGGTGGCGTCCTGGATCGTGGTCGGGTGGGCATAGGAGCCCGCGCCCGCCGCCGCCTGCTGCTGCGCGTAATACAGCGTGTTGGTCGGCTGGGAGGTGATGTGATGGCCATAGATGATGACCGGCTCAGGCTTGGTGAAGCCCGTCTGGGTCAGCACATTTTCCGAACGGCGCTGCGGATCGGCCATGCGGCGATCGAGTTCGTCCAGCGCCTGCGCGCCCGCACCGGTGTCGTCCAGCGGAATACGCAAGGTGACGCCGACGAAGCCCGTTGTGCCGCGCACGTCGTCATGCGCGACCTCAGCCTCGAACGACAGCCGCGATTGCGGGCCGATATCGTCCAGATCGAACATGTTCACTTCTGCGCGGGCCTTCGGGCCCTTGATGTCGCGAACCGTGAAATCGATGCCGCCGGGATTGTTGATGTTGGAATGATTGAACCAGAAGCCGCCGGCGAACAGCCGGACGTCCGTGTCCTCGGTGTTGAACACGCGATAGCCGACTTCACCGTCGAAGCCGGAATAGGACAGATCCTGGCCTTCGAGAATCGCGATCGTGGTGTCGTGGATGTAGAGCGCATAGGCGCCGCTATCGGTGTGCAGTTCCTTGGGGGCGATGTAGCCATTGACGCGGAAATCCCAATCCGCGCTCATCGCCTCTACGCCGAGCGAATACTGATGGACAGCGTGGCCGGTCTGCGTTTCGGACGTGTCGAAGCCGCCATAGCCGCCCAGGATCCAGTCCTGATTGATCTTGGTGCGATAGCCGAGGCCGAAATTCCACAGCTTGTCGTCCTGACCCTGCAGCTGCACGCCGGCGCGGGCGTAGAGCATCGAGTCGAGGTCCTGCCAGACGGGCGCGAAGAAATCGAGCTTGCCGACCGTGTAGCCGGAGCCGATGCCGCCGCCGAGTTCGGTATAGGGCGCCCATTTCGGGGGATCGGACGGAGGCGCTGCGGCCGCAGGTGCGCCGTCAGCGAAGGCAGCCGTGGCCATGGTGGCGGCGGCAAGGCCCGCCGCTCCAGCCAGAAGTTTCGATTTCAAAGGCAGGCGTCGACCAATGTTGGCGTCGCGCATGCGTCCCCCCACTCAGATAAAGTGCGCCATCGAACCGCCGAGAGGCGGTCCTTTTCCAGATGCCTTAATCTTTCATCACTTGCAAAAGCCCGCAATACGCCAAGCGCATCCCGGGGCAGCAATTGGTAAAAAAGGGTCCATTCACCGTTGGAAGTGGCATGGTTGCCACAGCCTCACCGCAACCGGTCGTTTTTGTTCAGCTTTCCGCCCGGCGCATCGCCGCGAAAGCCTCTTTCAGACCGACAAGGGGCACCAGCATTTTCAAGGCCTTAGCATGGTCCTTCCCCGGAAAGACCAAGGCGCCTTCTTTGGCTGAAAGAATCAGGTCCTGGCCGGGCCGATCGATCAGGCCGGCGGCCAGGCATCCCTGCTGGCTGCATTCGCTGACCGGCATTTCGATGCCCCTGCCTTCACGGCCGACCGCGAGGATCAGCTTGTCGCCTTTCTGGGCGAAAGGCTGCGGGAAGCGGACGATCATCGCGAGTTTCGTGTAATCGCTGGAATAGCGGAAGCTCAGGATCAGGATGACGGCCTTGGGATTGTCCTTGCGGCGATAGATCAGAGCGACGCGGCAGCGCCCGAGCGCGTTTTGCGGAGTTACCGCCGCGGCGGTCTTGGGATCGGGGTTGAGCGAGAAGGGAATCGCGGCCTTGCCGCGGGCCGCCGGCCCCTTGGGGCAGATGAACTCCCACGGCCCGATCGCCTTGATGCCGACATAGCCCGGCTGCACCTCTGCCGCCGCCTCGATATAGGCCGGCGTGTAGGAATGCGGATGCATGCCCGCAGCAAAGATCGCCGCCACAAACGCGACGGCCAGAACGACCCCGATAATCGTATCCCGCATGGTTCACCTCGAAATGCGCGACAGCCCGCTTAAGGCCTGCCGGAGCCGGGTTCAAGCATGAAGCCCGTCCCCTCTCCTATAGGCGGCCTATAGGCGGGCGGGAAGCGGTGTGGACTTGTAAATAACTATCCGTTCAGTTACTTGCTGAACCATGGAAATCCATCCGGAATCTCCACCCGAATCCCAGGCGCGCTGGCGCCGCCGCAAAGAGGCGCGGCGGCCGGAGATCCTGGAGGCCGCGCTGGCCGTGTTCGCCGAGAAGGGCCTCAGCGCTGCGCGGATGGAAGACATCGCCGCCCGCGCCGGCATCACCAAAGGCACGATCTATCTCTACTTCCAGAGCAAGGATGCGGTGTTCAAGGCGCTCCTGGTGGAGACCATCGGCGAGCGCGTACGGCTCTCCACCGAAATGCTGAACAGTTTCGAAGGCTCGACGCCCGACCTTCTCGCAGCCGTGCTGCGCATCATCGGCGGCTTCATCGCGCAGTCCGACCGCGTGGTGCTGCTCAAGCTCGTCATCGGCGAGATCTCGAAATTCCCGGACCTGCACCGCTTCTATCGCGAACAGGTCGTCGACCGCGGCATGGCGCTGTGGGAAGCGATCATCGCCCGCGGCATCGCGCGCGGCGAATTCCGCCCGCTACCGCCCGAGCACATGGCGCGGCTGTGCATGGGCCCGATCCTGCTCGCCGCGATCTGGCGCACACTCTTCGCCCAATTCGACGACGAACCCTACGACATAACCGGCCTCATCGAGACGCATATCGACGTGCTCCTGCGAGGCCTCGCCGCCGATGGAGGCGCACCATGAGATTGCACAAACTTTTTACCCTCCCCTTGAGGGAGGGTCGAAATTCGCGAAGCGCAGCGAAGCAAATTTCGGGAAGGGGCTCATTCAACGGTCCCGGAGTGAGCCCCTTCCCGAAAAATGCCTTCAGCATTTTTCGACCCTCCCTCAAGGGGAGGGTAATAGGACTTCTTCTCCCGCTCATCTTGTGCGCCTGCGGGCAGAAAACCGATCATGGCTGGCTCGGCTATGCGGAAGGCGACAACGTGTTCGTCTCCGCGCCGCAGGCCGGATGGGTGACGCAGATGAATGTTGCGCGCGGCACCGTCGTGCATCGCGGACAAATCCTGTTCGTGCTCGACGATACCGCGCAACAGGCGAGCCGCGACCAGGCTGCCGCCGTGCTGCCGCAGATCAAGGCTCAGATGGCGCAGGCGCAGGCCAATCTCGACTACACGCGCAAGACCTTCGAGCGCCAGCAGGGCCTGGCCCGCGCCCATGCCGGCGTGCCGACGACGCTCGATCAGGCAGAGGAGGCTTACGCGCAGACGCAGGCGTCGCTCGCGCAATTGCAGGCGCAGGAGAGCCAGGCCGAGGCCGCGTTGTCCGGCGCGCAATATTCGCTGAGCCAGCGCGCAATCATGGCCTATGTCGACGGCGCGGTGCAGGACATTTATTTCCACCAGGGCGAATACGCGCCGGTCTCGACGCCGGTGATCTCGATCCTGCCGCCGAAGAACATCTATGCGCGCTTCTTCGTGCCGGAGACGCAGTTCGCCAAGGTGCATCTGGGCGACGCGGTCCACATCACCTGCGACGGCTGCAAGCCGATGGAGGCGAAGATCAGCTTCATCGCGCAACAGCAGGAATTCACCCCGCCGGTGATCTTCAGCGTCGGCAATCGCGAGAAGCTGGTGTTCAAGCTGGAGGCGCGCGGCGAGGAGGGACTACCGCTCAATCCCGGACAGCCGCTGGAAGTCGCGCCCAAGTGAGTGCACCCTCATCTTTGGCGATCGACGTGCACGGACTGACCAAGCGCTTCGGCAAGAAGACGGCCGTCGATCATATCGACATCGCCGTGCCGGAGGGCGAGGTGTGGGGGTTTCTCGGGCCCAACGGTTCGGGCAAGACGACCACTATCCGCATGCTGTGCGGATTGCTCAACGCCGATGAAGGCACGGGTACCTGTCTCGGCTACGATTTCGTCACCCAGTCCGAGCAGATCAAGCGCGAGGTCGGCTACATGACCCAGCGCTTCAGCTTCTGGGAAGACCTGTCGATACGCGAGAATCTGGACTTCGTCGCGCGCGTTTATGAACTCCCAGACCGCAAGACGCGCGTCGATAAAACGCTGCAAAGGTTGGGTTTGGTGAATCGCCAGAAGCAGCTGGCGGGCGAGCTTTCCGGCGGCTGGAAGCAGCGCATGGCGCTTGCCGCCTGCATGCTGCACCAGCCCAAATTGCTGCTGCTCGACGAGCCCACCGCTGGCGTCGATCCCAAGGCACGGCGCGATTTCTGGGACGAGATCCACCGCTTGAGCGAAGAGGGACTCACCGTGCTGGTCTCGACGCATTACATGGACGAGGCCGAGCGCTGCGACCGCATCGTCTATATCCTCAACGGCAAACTCGTCGCGCGCGGCACGGTCGCCGAAGTGATCGCGGAGTCCGGTCTCATCACCTTCGTGCTCGAAGGCGACGGCGTGCGCCGGCTGCAGCCGCGCCTGCATGGCGCGCCGGGCGTGGAATATGTCGCGTTCTTCGGCGCGGCTCTGCATGTGAGCGGGCATGACCGCGCCGCGCTGGAGCGCACGCTGGCGCCCTACAAGAGCGAGCCCGGCGTCACAATCCACGAGACCAAGCCGACCCTCGAAGACGTGTTCATCCTGCTGCAGGACCACGCGCAATGAACTGGCATTTCTCCTTCGCGCGCACCTTCGCGATCCTCGCCAAGGAATTCCTGCAGATGCGCCGCGATAGGCTCACGCTCGGCATGATCGTGGGCGTTCCGATCATGCAGCTTTTCCTGTTCGGCTTCGCGATCAACTTCAACCCGCACGCGCTGCCCACCGCGATCTCCATCGACGATCCCGGCCCGATGGCGCGCTCGGTCGTCGCGGCGCTCAACAATTCCAGCTATTTCGACATTATCGCGCAGACCAACTCGCCGGTGAAGGCGCGGCGTTTGCTGCAGCAGGGCAAGGTTCTCTTTGTCGTGGAGATCCCCGCCAACTTCACGCGCGACATCGTGCGCGGTACGCCGCCCGATCTTCTCGTGGAAGTCGACGCGACCGACACCGCGGCGGGCTCCTACGCCATCGGCGCGCTGAACGGCATCGCGAGCACTGCGCTGCGCGACGATCTCACCGGGCCGCTCGCCGCGCGCGTGCAAAGCGTGGCGCCGTTCAACACCGTCACGCACCTGCTCTACAATCCGGAATCGATTACGCAATACACGATCATCCCCGGCCTGCTCGCCGTCATCCTCACCATGACGATGGTGCTGATGACGTGTCTCGCGCTGACCCGCGAGCGCGAACGCGGCACCTACGAAAATCTTCTCGCCATGCCGGCGACGCCGCTGGAGATCATGATCGGCAAGATCTCGCCCAACATCGTGATCGGCGCAATCCAGAGCGCGATCATTCTGTTGGTCGCCAAATTCGTCTTCGACGTGCCGATGATCGGCTCGCTGTGGCTCCTGGGCCTGGCGCTGGTCTTCTACATCACCGCCAATCTGGCGGTCGGCTACACATTCTCCACCATCGCCGAGAACCAGCTTCAGGCGATGCAGATGACGATGTTCTTCCTGCTCCCCGCCATTCTGCTCTCCGGTTTCGCCTTCCCGTTCGACGGCATGCCGGTCTGGGCGCAATGGATAGGCGAGGTGCTGCCCGCGACCCATTTCCTCCGCGTCGTCCGCGGTATCCTGCTCAAGGGCAATGGCTTCGGCGACATCTGGCCGGACCTGTGGCCGCTCATTCTCTTTATGTTCCTGGTCTCCAGCATCGCCCTGGCCCGATTCAGAAGGACGCTGGATTAAGCCGGGACACCCTTGCTAAAGAATCGCCCTCAGCCCAAATTCGGCCGCACGTCTTTTTGAAACGCTCCGGCGTTCCACACACGCCGGCCGCCCGCCCAGGCGGCGCAGCATCGGAAGGGGGCCGACGCGCCGCTATGCTTGCTATGTCCTTGATCCTGCAAACGATCCTGGCAGTGGTGCTGTGCTGCTTGGCGCTGGCGTCGGTCCAGCTGGCGGGCCTCGCCATCGTCCGGCTTTTCTTTCCCGCCCGCGCCGTGCGCCGCCCGCTGATCGCGGATGTGAACCTGCCGCGCGTGCTGGTGCAGCTTCCGGTCTGCGACGAAGGCGCGCTCGCGCTGCGCGTTGCCGCCGCCGCGACGCGGCTGGACTGGCCGGCCGGCCGGCTCGAAATCCAGGTGCTGGACGACGGCCCGGCCGAGAAACATGCCGGCCTCGCCGAAGCCATCCGCCGCCTGACGCCGGAGGGCATCAATCTCAAGGTTCTCCGCCGCGGCGTGCGCGAAGGCTACAAGGCCGGCAACCTCGCTTTCGGTCTGTCGCATTCCGATGCGCCTTACGTCGCGGTGTTCGATGCGGACTTCGAGCCGCCGCAGGATTTCCTGCGCCGCACGGTTCCCGCGCTCGTCTCCGATGGCGGTCTTGCTTACGTGCAGGCGCGCTGGAGCCACAACAACCGCAACCGCAACTGGCTGACGCGGGCGCAGGCCTTCCTGCTCGACTCCCATTTCGCGGTGGAACAGGAAGCGCGTTTCCGCGCCGGCCTGCCGTTCTCGTTCAACGGCACCGCGGGCGTGTGGTCGCGGCGCGCGATCGACCAGGGCGGCGGCTGGACGGGCGACACGCTGACCGAGGACCTCGATCTGTCGATCCGCTGCGCGCTCAAGGGCTGGCGCGCCGCGATGGTGAGCGACCTGGAAGTGCCGTCCGAATTGCCGGACACCGCGGCGGCCTGGCGCGCGCAACAGGCGCGCTGGACCAAGGGCCACGCGCAGGTCGCGCGCAAATTGATTCCGACGATCTGGTCGAGCCAGTTTCCGATCTGGAAGAAAGCGCTGATCACGCTGCAGATTTGCCAGTTCGCGTTCTACACGCTGGCGGGCGTCAGCGCCGTGATCAGCTTGGCTTTGATGGCACTCGGCGTCGAATATCTGCCGTCGGTCGCGATGCTGGGCATGGCGGTCACCGTGCTCGGCCTGTGCGCGAGTCTCAGTTATCTCGCCTGCGGACAGGCGATGCTCGGCCGCGCGACGGGGCGCTATTTCATCCCGTCGCTGCTGCTTGCCATCGTCTTCCCGAGCGGGCTCATCCTCTCCAACGCGCGCGCGACATACGAAGCGTTCTCCGGCGCGAATCTCGTGTTCCACCGCACGCAGCGCAACGGCGAAGCCTATCGCGGCGGCTGGCGCGGACGGCCGGAACTGGCGGCCGGCGTGATGCTGCCGGTGTTCGCCTTTGCCGAGCAGGCGTGGAGCGCGCCCTTCTTCGTCTTCGCCGCCGCAGGCCTCGTCTCTATCGGCGCGATGGGCCTGCGTGGTTCGATGCGCCTGCCCGCGCCCGAGCCCGCCGCGGAGTTCACCACCGCTGCGGAGTAGACGTCGCGAAGACTGCGTGAAGGTAAAGAATTCCTTAACGCACCCCGATACTTACCGGATGGACAACGCTTTGAGTCCAATTCTAATATTTCAAATGCGAGGGGCTGTTCTAACCAGCACTTGAACCCTTTCGTGTAGCCTTCCGTGTGAGGCCGCCGCCAAGCTTGAGCGGCGAGAGGGGCTTTGGGTGATGGTGGGGTCTTTCGGACGGCTCGCGGCGGCGGCCATTTTTTCCCTCAGCCTGGCGGGCTGCGCGGGGACGTCGGACTTCGGCGATATCGCCCCTCCCAACACACGCGGAACCCATGTCGAGGCCGCGAACAAGCCGCTGGAATGCGTGCCCTATGCGCGCGCCCGCTCCGGCATCGCGATCTATGGCGACGCCTCCGGCTGGTGGCAGGCGGCGGACGGCAAATATGCGCGCGGCTCGCAGCCCTTGCTGGGTTCGGTGCTCGTGTTGACCGGCTATGCCGGGCCGCATCGCGGGCATCTGGCGGTCGTCACCGCAATGGATTCGGACCGCGAAATCCGCGTCGACCACGCCAACTGGCTCAATGACGGGGCCATCTATCGCAACGATCCGGTGGTGGATGTGAGCCCGGACAATGACTGGACCGAGGTTCGGGTGTGGAACCCGCGCTCGGGCGCCTGGGGGACCAGGACCTATCTGGTCCAGGGCTTCATCGGCCCCGGCGGCGCCGACCAGCAGGTCGCGAGCTGGTAATCTCCAGCCGGGTCAAGGCCTTGGGCCCAAAGACGCGTCCTTGCGCCATCCCATCTATCTAAGGCCCGGCGACAAGCATATGGTCCCGGCCCTTCGAACGGACGGATGACAGACGCGTTACTTTCGCGAACGGCAGATGACACACTCTCCACTCCAGTGACCGACGCATCCAGCTCCGCAGGCGACGATCTCGCCGCCGCCCTCACTTCGGCGCCGCACGCGCCCAAGGGACGCATGTCCGCGCTGACGCTGGGCGCGCTGGGCGTGGTGTTCGGCGATATCGGAACCTCGCCGCTTTATGCCTTTCGCGAATCCGTGCGCGCGGTGGGCGGGGGGCTGGCCAACGAACTCATCGTGATGGGCGCGCTGTCGCTGATCTTCTGGTCGCTGATCATCGTGGTGACGATCAAATATGTCGGCCTCATCATGCGCGCCGACAACGATGGCGAAGGCGGCACGCTGGCGCTGGCCGCATTGGCGCATCGCTCGCCGGGCATCGGCCGCAAAATGAAGACCGCCATCGGCGCCGCCGCGATCATCGGCCTCGCGCTCTTCTTCGGCGACGGCATGCTGACGCCGGCGATCAGCGTTCTGAGCGCCGTCGAGGGACTGGGGATTGGCAGCCGTGTGTTCGAGCCGCTGGTCCTGCCGCTGACCCTCATCATCCTGGTCGGGCTGTTCCTGATCCAGAATCGCGGCAGCGCCCATATCGGCAAATTGTTCGGGCCGGTGATGTGCGTGTGGTTCACGGTGATCGCGGTGCTCGGCGTGTTCTCGATCGTCAAGACGCCCGCGATCCTCTGGGCGCTCAATCCGTGGTATGGGCTGAGGCTCTTCATCCAGGAACCGTGGACCGCTTTCGTCTCGCTGGGCGCCGTCGTGCTGGCGGTGACGGGCTGCGAAGCGCTCTATGCCGACATGGGCCATTTCGGCCGCAAGCCGATCCGCGCGGCCTGGTTCCTGATCGCGCTGCCCGCTCTGGTGATGAATTATTTCGGCCAGGGGGCGCAGGTGCTGCGCGATCCGCATATCACCGTGTCGCCGTTCTTCGCGCTGGCGCCGCACTGGGCGCATTATCCGATGGTGCTGCTCGCGACCGTCGCGGGCGTGGTGGCCTCGCAAGCGGTGATCTCCGGCGTGTTCTCGATCACCCAGCAGGCGGTGCAGCTCGGACGGCTGCCGCGCATGGAGGTCCGCCACACCTCCGCCACCGATTACGGCCAGATCTACGTGCCGCGAATGAACTTCGTCCTGTGCATCGGCGTGGTGCTGATCGTGCTGATCTTCCGCAGCTCCGCCTCGCTCGCCACCGCCTATGGCATCGCGGTGACGGGCGTGATGGCGATCGACACGTTCAACGTCTCCGTCGTGGCGGCCAAGCAATGGGACTGGGGCGTGCGCTGGGCGGTACCCGTGTTCGGCGCGCTCGCCTTCATCGACCTGATGTTCCTCACCTCCAATTCGCTCAAGGTGGTGGAAGGCGGCTGGCTGCCGCTGGTCATCGCATCGGCCGTCTTTGTGGTGATGGAGACCTGGCGGGTGGGGCGGCGCGCCCATCAGGAGCGCATCCGCAACGATTCCATGCCGCTCGAACTCTTCATCGAGAAGGCCGACAAGAATCCGCTGCGCGTCGCGGGCACCGCCGCCTTCCTCACCGCGCGCGGCGACGTGGTGCCGGGTGCGCTGTTGCACAACCTCAAGCACAACAAGGTGCTGCACGAGCGCATCCTGCTCGTCCATGTCATGGTCGAAGACACGCCCATCGTGCCGCCGGAAAAGCGCATCGAAGTGCAGAAGCTCGGCAAAGGCTTCTTCAATGTGACGGTGCATCACGGCTTCTTCGAAATGCCCGACGTGCCGCTCGCATTGAGCCAGGCGCGGCCGCAAGGCCTCGCGCTCGACATGGAGACGGTGACCTTCTTCATCGGCCACGAGACCCTGGTGCCGGGCGACAATCCGGTGCTGGGCCGCTGGCGCACGGCGCTCTATACATGGCTTGCCGCCGGCGCGCTGTCGCCCGCGCGGTTCTATCACCTGCCAGCCAACCGCGTGGTCGAGCTCGGCACGCAAGTGACGATTTAGGATCGCATCATGCCGCTCGCCCAGTCCGCACCCGCTTCGCCGCGCCGCCGGATCGGCCTCACCGTTGGTGCGCTCGGCGTCGTGTTCGGCGATATCGGAACCAGCCCGCTTTACGCGATGAAGCAATCGGCCCTCGCCGCCGGCGGCTCCGTGCCGTCCATGCCGGCGGTGATGGGCGTCTTGTCGCTGATCCTGTGGTCGCTGGTGATCGTGGTGACGATCAAATATGTCGCCCTCATCATGCGCGCCGACAATGACGGCGAAGGTGGCGTGCTGGCGCTGGCCGCGCTTGCCCATCGCACCACCGGCCTCAATCGCCGCATAAAAACGGCGATCGGCATCGTGGCGCTGTTGGGTCTCGCCCTGTTTTACGGCGACGGCATGCTGACGCCGGCGATCTCGGTGCTGAGCGCGGTGGAGGGCCTCGGCGCGGAGAGCGCAAGCTTCGCCCATTGGGTGCTGCCCCTGTCGCTGGCGATCCTCATCGGCCTGTTCCTGATCCAGCGCCACGGCACCCAGCGGCTGGGAATCCTGTTCGGGCCGGTGATGATCGTCTGGTTCGTCGTGCTCGCGGTGCTGGGCATCGGCGCGATCCTGAAAGCGCCGCAGATTCTCGCCGCGGCCAATCCCGCCTATGGCATCGCGCTGTTCACCCATGCGCCGAAGATCGCCTTCGTCGCGCTCGGCTCGGTGGTGCTGGCGGTGACCGGCTGCGAAGCGCTCTATGCCGACATGGGCCATTTCGGCAGAGGCCCGATCCGCAACGCCTGGATCTTCTTCGCGCTGCCCGCGCTGGTGCTGAACTATTACGGGCAGGGCGCCGCGCTCCTCGTCAATCCGCATGCGACGGACTACCTGTTCTATGCGCTGGCGCCGCACTGGGCGCATTATCCGCTGGTGGCGTTGGCGACGCTCGCCACCATCATCGCCTCGCAGGCGGTGATCTCCGGGGTATTCTCGATCAGCCAGCAGGCCGTGCAGCTGGGCCAGTTGCCGCGCATGGAAGTGCGCCACACCTCGGCCACCGAGCAGGGCCAGATCTATGTGCCGCGCATCAACGCGATGCTCTGCGTCGGCGTGGTGCTGATCGTGCTGATCTTCAAGGATTCGGACGCGCTGGCCTCGGCCTACGGCATCGCGGTCACCGGCGTGATGGCGATCTCGACCTTCCTGGTCGCGGTGGTGGCACTGCGCAAATGGCGCTGGCGCCTGCCGGTGGTGATCGGCGTGTTCGGCGTGCTCGGCCTGATCGATCTGACCTTCCTGTCGGCCAACGCCCTCAAGATCCTGGCGGGCGGCTGGCTGCCGCTGGCGGTGGCCGCGGCGGTGTTCGTGGTGATGGACACCTGGCGCGTCGGCCGCCGCTTGCATCTGGAGCGCTTGCGTGAAGGCGCGCTCGCCATGCCGCTGTTCCTGAACAATATCGACAAGTCGGCGCAGCGCATCGCGGGCACCGCCGTGTTCCTGACGCCGCGCACGGATCTCACGCCCGGGCCGATGCTGCACAGCCTCAAACATTATCGCCTGCTGCACGAGCGCGTCGTGCTGGTGAGCGTGATCGTGGAGGACGTGCCGGTCGTCGCCGAGAGCCGCCGGGTCGATGTCGAGAAAATGGGCAAGGGGTTCTTTGCCGTGCGGATGCATTACGGCTTCTTCGAATTCCCCGATGTGCCCGCGGGCCTCGCCGAAGCGCGCAAGCAGGGCCTCGCCATCGAGCCCGACATGGCGACCTATTTCGTGGGACGCGAAACCCTGGTGCCCGCCGTCAAGCCGGTGCTGAAGCCGTGGCGCATCGCGCTCTATACGTGGCTGGCCTCCAACGCCTATTCGCCGGCGCGCTTCTTCCGCCTGCCGCCCGGCCGCGTGGTCGAGCTGGGCAGCCAGGTCACGATCTGACGCAGCCTGCGCCAATTACGCCGTCGACGATGAACTCGAACTGCCGGTCAACAGGCTGAGCGCGGTGGAATAGCTCGCGACCTGCGCGGTCAGATAGGCGGGGACGGTTCCGCTGGACGAACTCGATGTCGTGCTCGTCGTGGCGGAGGCAGGCGTGTTGGATGTGCGGTAGGCGGTGCGGATCGAAGACAAGACGTTGAGCAAAGTGGCTTTCGCCGCGCCCGCGTCCGTCGCGCTGGAGATGTCGAGATTGCCGGTGAGGCCGAGGCCGAAGACCTGCGTCGCGGAGGATGCCGCCGCGGTCGTGGTGGTGCTGGTCGAGCCCTTCGCCGCCGGGCTGGTCAGTGTTCCCGCCGCGATGCCGAGCCGCGCGAGCGCGTCGGAGTCCGTGGGGCCGGAGACCAGCGAGGCGGTGACGCCCGGATTCATCTGGATCTGAAGCGCCTCACCATTGTTCGCAAACGTCACGCTCGCTTTTCCGGAATTGAGCATCTCGGCATTGATCTTGGTGACCAGGCTTTGCAGCGTCTCGCCGGCATCGATGGTGATGTTGATGTTGCGCGCGCCCGTGCCCTGGATGTCGATCCCGAAACTGTCGCCCGCGCGCAAGGTGCTTTGCGTGGTAAGATCCACCGACTGGTTGACCGTGACGGCGCCGCGCGGCAGGCCCAAAGCGTCGAGCACGCTCGAGCCCTGCGTGTCGATGGCGATGCCGTTGCCGGTCGACTGGCCGCTGGCGCCGCCATATTGGCGCGTCCACGAGACCGAACCGCCCGGCGCGATGGCCGAGACGAACATGTTGTTGACCGAGGCGACGTTGCGCACCTGACCCGCGAAGGTGCCGGTGGTCGTTCCGGTGAGATAGACCGTACCGTCCTGTCCCACCGTGACCGCGCCGCCTTTGTCCTGACCCGCGGTGCCGACATAGTTGACCTGATCGGCCGCGACGCTGCTGCCGTTATCCGTCGCGCTGAAGACGAACGCGTCGGCGCCACCAGAGCTGGCGGTCGCCACCGTCGCCGCGCCGCCCGCGGTGAGCGCGGCGTTGGCCGTGGTGCCGGAGACATAGATCTGGTTGCCCGAGACGGCGATGCCGCCGATGGCGCCGCCGTTCTGCAAATCGCCCAGGTCCATCTGCCAGACAGGCGCGGAGGTCGCGTCGCCGTTCGCATATTTGGACAGGATCGCATGGCCGTTCTGCACGCTGGCCACGACGAGGCTTCCATCGGCCGTGGTCGCGGTGGCGCCGACGCTGTCGTTGCCCGAGGTGCCGAATTGCTGTTCGTAGCTGACTTTGCCGGTCGAAGTGAGCTTGGCGATATACGCATCGCTGCCGCCTGCGCTCGCCTGGCCGGCGCCGACGACGCCTGTCACCTGGCCACCGATATAGACATTGCCCGAGGCATCGACGCTGACACTCGATGCCTGGTTGTTGTTCAAGGTCTGGAGCTGCGTCGTCCAGGCTTGGCTGCCGTCGGCATTGTATTTGGCGACGAAACTGTCGGTGTTGCCGTCGGCGATGGCGGTGGTGGTGAGGTCGGCGTCGGTCGAGCCCGCGACGACGACGCCGCCGGTGGGATCGACGGCGAGCGAATAGGCCGATGCCGAGCCCGCACTACCGAGCAGGCTGGTCCATTGCAGATTGCCGGCGGAATCGTATTTGGACAGCGTGACGTCCTGGCTGCCCTGGATAAGCTGGTTGCCGGTGTCGCCCGTCGCGTCGCCGACGACGTAGACGTTGCCCTGCGCGTCCACCACGGTGGATTGCGCGGTGGTGTTGCCCGTCGTGGGATCGGCGCTGGCGCTGAACACGCTTTGTGGCGCGCCGGACAGATCGGTGAGCTTGACGAGACGGCCCTGCTGGTCGGCCGCGGTCGTCGAACTCGTCGTGCCGGTGGCGGTGGTGACGGCCGCCGCCGAGCCGCTGCTGCCGGCGATGTAGAGCGCGGCCGTCGCGGCGGCGGACGACAGGCTGACAGTCTCGCCGGGCGCGGAAGTGATCGAGATGCCGTAGCTCGCGGTGGTCAGATCATCGACCGAGCCTTGGGTGAAGTCGCGCTGGAAACGCGTGCTGAACCCGGCGCTCGAAAGCTGCTGGTTGACGTAGGAGACGATGTTGTCGAGCGTCAATCCGCCCTGGACCTGCGACAGGTCGATCGGCACGTCCGTCGTGGCGCCGCCCTTTGTCACCGAGATGTCGAAGCTCTGGCTCGCGCTCACATCGGGCAAAGGCGAGGTGACGTTGGCATCGCTCACCACCGTCGCGCCCTGATAGCCGAACGTGGGGAACGGAATGGAGACGGTGCTGGTGGCCGAGGCGCTGGGCGTTCCGGATTGCAGCGTGAAATTGTTGAACGTGGTGCTCGACAGGTAGTTCTGGATCTGCGCCAGGCCCGTCTGGAAGCGCGTGTTGTAGCCCGCCATCTGGCCGGCGGTCGCGGTGCTCGCCTGGGACAATGTCGCCAGTTGCGTCAGAGAATTGATGCCATTGTAGAGCGCGAAGAGTTTCTGGTTGTCCTGGTCGAGCTTGGCGTCGGCGCTGGAGCCCGGCGTCAGATTGGCGTTGTCGACATCTACGAAGTTCGTGGTGTTGAGAACCTGCGCGTCCGCTGCCTGTGTCGTCGGCTGATTGAGATTTTCCCAGGGCGGTGTTTCGGCGGCGGTCTCTGCGGCCGACGTTGAAGACGTGGCAAGCGGAGACACGGCCACCTGCGACGACGAAAGCGGCAGCTTCGCGGCGTAGTAGTTGAGCAGGATCGAGGAATCGATACTGATGGTGGCCATGGCTTCATTCTGCCGCGCGCCGCTTAACACCGCGCTAACCGATGCTTAACGCGGGCTTAACGGCCGCCATGGCAAACCGGCGCGATGAACGCGCATTTCGCCGATCCTTACGAGCAGGGACTCAAGCTTTCGGGCGCCGGACGCCATGCCGACGCCATCGGCTGTTTCGAGCAGGCGCTGGTGCGCAAGCCCGACGATACGCGTGCGCTCTTTGCGCTGGGCAACACCGCCCGCGTGTTGGGTCTGGCGCGGCCTGCCGAGGAATTCTTCCGCCGCGTGCTGGCGCTGGAGCCGGAGCGCGTCGAAGCGCTGGTCAATCTCGCCAATCTGTTGCGCACGAGCGGGAATTTCGACGCCGCCGAGGCGCTACTCGCGCCCGCGCTCACACGCAATCCGGACGCGGCGGAGTTGTGGCTGACCCTGGGTTCGGTCCATCGCGAGCGCGGCGACGGGGAACGCGCACAAACCTTCTACCGTGAGGCGCTGGCGCGGCGGCCCGACTACTCCGCGGCTCTGTGCAACGTCGCCGACCTTCTGGCCGATGCGGGAGAGGCGGACGAGGCGTTGGCGCTTTATGACCGCGCCATCAAACGCGATCCGCACAGCGCGCAGGCCAGGCTCAACCGCGCGGTGCTGCATCTGCAGCGCGGCAATCTGAAGGACGGCTGGCGCGATTATGCCGCGCGGCTGAAAATTTCCGGCAAGGCGCCGGTGTGCGATCACGCTTTACCGCGCTGGGACGGCGGCACGCTGCGGGGCAAGCGCCTGCTCGTCACCACGGAACAAGGCATCGGCGACCAAATCATGTTCGCGAGCCTGTTTCCCGAATTGATCGCGCGCGCGAAGGAAGAAGGCGGCAGCGTGATCCTGGAATGCGAGCCGCGCCTTGTATCGCTCTTCGCCCGCTCATTCCCCGCTGCGACGGTGAAGCCGTCCGTGATGCGGACACGGGGCGGCATCACCACCGCGCATTACACCTGGCTCAAACAGGCCGGCGGCGCGAACCTCGCGATAGAGATGGGCAGCGTCCCAAAATTCCTGCGCGGCGATCTGGCACGCTTTCCTGATCCACACGCTTTCCTCGCGCCCGATGCGCAGGAAACCGCTGTATGGCGCGAAGCTTTCGCGGCGGCCGGCAACGGCCCCCATATCGGCATCTGCTGGCGCAGCGGCAAGACGGGCGGCGCCCGTTCGCTGCAATATGCGCCGCTGGCCGCTTGGGCTGAATTCCTGCGCGGCCTGACAGGCACGATCGTCTGCGTGCAATATGACGCGACGCCGGACGAGATCGCCACGCTCGAAGCCGCGAGCGGGCGGCGCATCGTCGTACCGTCCGGCATCGACCAGAAGCAGGAACTGGATCGCGCCTGCGGATTGTTCGCGGCGCTGGACGCCGTGGTCAGCGCGCCGACCGCCGTGTCGTGGCTCGCGTCCGGCGCGGGCGTGCCGGTGTTCAAGATTCTTTACAACAATAGCTGGACGGCGTTCGGGCAAAGCCATGAGCCACTCGCGCCCTCATGCCGCTGCGTGATGCCGCAGATTGCTGGGGACTGGCGCAATGCATTCGCCAAGGCCGCCGGCGCGCTTTAGACGCAAAAAGCCGGGCGTCACCGCCCGGCCTTCACGCATACCGCACTCAGCGGTGGCAATAGCGATGATGGTGGTACCAATGGCAATGATAGCGGCGATAGTAGTGATGGCCGCCGACATGCGCGCCGATGCCGACGCCGCCGACATGCACGCCGACACCGACGTCGGCATTCGCCGCCGTACCCATCAGGCCCAGGGCCAGGATCGAAGCGATCAGGAGTTTCATGGATATTCCCTCTTTTTAAGACGGCAGGCGTCTCCGCAATGGAAAATCCCGGGTGGCAACTTGGTTCCCTTTATCCCGTGCGCTTGAGGCCGCAGGCACGGCGCGCGCGCATTTCGGCCGCGATATCACTTGCGATCCGGGAGGCGCCCTCGCCATCGATGGTCATCAACCCGGCGGCGCGCATCTCGCGGCGGCGCGCGGAATCGGCGAGGAGCGCCCAGATGGCGCGGGTGACGTCTTCGTCCTCCGCGCGCTCGGCCACGCCCAGCGAAAGGCCCATGCCCGCCTGCTCGAAGGCGGAGGCGGAGAGCGCGTGATCCTCAGTGAGGCAGAGATAAAGCGCCGGGATACCGTAGGCGGCGAGCTCGTAGGCCGTGACGCCGAACGCGGCCAGCGCCAGATCGCTCGCGGCATATTCGGCGGCGAGATCGGCCGCGCCTTCGACGGTCTCGAAATGGGGCGCGAGCGAGGCGATGGCGCGCGCGATGCGGCCGCGATTTTCCATGCCGGGCCCAATGACGAAACGGGCGCGGAAGACGGGATTGAGTTTGGTCAGTGCGCGGGCGGTGCGCAACGTCAAATCCATCGGATCGCTGCCGCCCATACTCACCAGCAAAGTCGGGCGCGGCGAGGCGGCGCGCGTGGACGCGGCAGGCTTGGTCATGCCGAGCAGCGACCATTCCCAGCCGATACGCGCTGCGCAATCCGAGCCGCGCCAGTCCAGCGCCTCGGCCTGCGGTACCGGCGGGTAGTAGGCCAGATCGGCGGCAAGGCGGCGATCCGATCCGTCGTCGATCGAGATTTTCAGCGGCACATCGAGCGCCTGCAATTCGTTCCGGCCGATGCCTTCGCGCAGATCGCAGACCAGCATGTCCGGCTCGCGCGACGCGATCAGCGCGGACAATTCCTCCGCGTCTTTCGTGGCATCAAGGACGACGGCTTCGAACCCGGCGCGGGTGATGGGCTCCAGCGCATCCGCCGTACCGTTCACCGCGAACACCGAGCCAATGCCTTCGTGGTCGCGCAAGGCGCGCGCCAGCGCCACCATGCGCTTGACATGGCCGTAGCCGAAACGGCCGCCACCATCGCAGCGGATCAGCGCGAGACCGCCTTCGGCGACGATGGCTTTCTGCTGCACATGGCCGTTGAGCGCGCGCAGGCCGGGCTCGCGTTCGAGCAGCAATAGCAGGTCGGCAAGCGAGGCTTCGCCTGCTTTGGCGTCCAGCCGCGCATGCACGGCTTCCACGAAAGCCAGATCGTCCGGCGTGTCGATGGTGAGGCGGCCCGCGGCGTGGGCGAGCGAGGGATAGGCGGGGGCGCGCGCGATGCGGACGAAATCGGGGTGCAGCTTGAAATAGCCGGTGACGTGTTCGCGCGCGGCGGGATCGCTGCTCGCGTCCATCATCAGCCGGTCGAGCGCGCGGCGGGTGAACGGATCGACGCCTTCATGCGCGGTGACGGCGTTCTCTTCCAAGAGCACGTAATCGGCATCCTGCTCCATCAGCGCGGTGAGCAGGTGATCGATGAAACCGGCATCGATGAACGGCGCATCGGACGAGACGCGCACGATGATGTCCGCATCGAGCAACTCCGCCGCGCGGGCGAAACGGGCGAGCACGTCGTCTTCCGGGCCGCGCACGACGGTGACGCCGTTCTGACGGCCCCATTCGACGATGGCGTCGTCGCGCGGATGGGTCGAGGTCGCGACCGCGATATCCTCGATGAACTGCGAACGCTTGAGGCGGTGCACGATGTGCCAGAGCAGCGGCTGGCCGGCGATGGGTTTGAGCACCTTGCCGGGCAGGCGCGTGGAGCCCATGCGCGCCTGGATCACGGCGACGATGCGCAAATGGTCGCTGGGCTCGGGGGTGAAGCTCATGCCGCTTCCGGCTTCCACTGGCTGCGGACATGCAGCAGCGGCCGCATCCCGTCAGAGGGATCGGCGCGCCATTCGCGGTCGGATAATTCGGACGGTTGCGGGCCTTTGAAGCCCGCGCCGTCGGCCATGCCGCTTTCGCGGATGCGCGCGATGACGGGGGCGATCTCCTCCGGCAGCCAGCAATGGCCCGACGCATATTCGGCGCCCTTTCCGTCCAGATCCAGATGGAATTCGACGACGCTCGCCCCCCAGCGATGCACCGCCCGTTCGATGACCGCCGGGCGGCGCGTGTGGTCGGACCAGCCGGTGGCGCAACCCGTTGCCTCGCGGATCGCGGCAATGGCGGAGAGGTTCGCTTCGGCGGCCGGCGTCGGATAGGCGGAGACGCAATGCAGCAGCGTGATGTCGGCAGCACCGGAACGGCGCAACGTGGCGACCGCCGCCTGGATTTCCGCGAGCGTCGCCATGCCGGTGGAGAGCACGACGGGCTTGCCGCTCGCGGCGCAGGCTTCGAGCAGCGGCGTGACAAGAAGTTCGTAGGACGCGATCTTGTAGAACGCGACGTATGGCGCGAGTTCTTCGACCGCCTCGCGATAAAAAGGCGTGCAGGAGAACTGGATGTTGCGTGCGGCGCAACGATCGGCGAGCGGCGCCAGGTGGTCCAGCGGCAATTCCCACTCGCGGCGGGCGCAATGCTTGGGGCTTTGCGACAGGATTTCGGGCGCGAACATGCGGTCGATCTTGAAGAGCTGGAATTTGACCGCATCGCAGCCGGCATCCGCCGCCGCGTCGACAAAGGCCAGCGCACGGCCGAGATCTCGGGCGTGATTGCTGGAGGCTTCTGCGATGAAAATCGTCCGACTCACAAGGGACTCCGTGCTTAACCGTTTCTAAACGCCGTCTGGCTAAAAGAAGGTTAACGAGGACGCATGTGAGCGACGCGACAGAAGCTTTCTTCATCGTCTCCAGCGGCCGGTCCGGCACGGCGATGCTGCACAAGGCGCTCGCCGCGACCGACGGCGTGGAGATGCACCACGAATATATGGTGCATATCGTCCAACCGCTGGCCGTGAAGCGCTATCTCGGTCTCACCGACTCGCTCGCCGCCACAGGCATTCTCAGCGACACCTACGCGGCGGCGATCCGCTGCAGCGAGGCGGCGCATTGGGGCGATTCGTCGAACAAGGCATCGTGGCTGATCCCCGAACTGGCCGCGCTGTTGCCGCGCGCCAAATTCGTCCACCTGGTGCGCGACGGGCGGAAGGTGGCCGGCTCTTATTTCCGCAAGCTGGGCGACGAGTGCTACGACGACCGCTCGACCGCGATCCTTCAGGGCTTTTATGACGGCGAGAATCCCGCGCCGCCGCCGGAGAAGAAATATTGGTGGCCGGTGCCGCGCCAGTCCGATCCGGCCGCGGCGCCGTTTCGCGGCTATGACCAGTTCCAGCGCATCGCCTGGCACTGGGCCGAGATCAACCGCGTGATGACCGACGCCCTCGAAGCGCTGCCCGACGACCGCAAGATATTCGTGCGGCTCGAAGACCTTCAGAATTCGGCGCATCAGGTGCGCGCGCTTTATGACTTTCTTAATCTTCGTTACCGGGACGAACACTTCGCGATGTTCGCCCGCCCCCACAACGTCAACCACCCGGAAGATCGTTTGCTGGGCGCGGATCAGCGCGCACAGTTCGATGCCATCGCGGGCGACGTGATGACAGCGCTCGGCTATGCGGACCGTGCCGAATATGTAGTGAATTATTAAGCACAGGCAGCGGAAGATGGTTACCGGGTCCTTGCCGGAATTGTCCCATGCCAGAACGTCTCGAAACAGCTTGCGAACTCTGCGGCCGCGATGCGCTCGAAGCCGCCTATAGTCCCGAACGCTCGACGCGCGGGCTCACCGTGCATCTGTGCAAGCACTGCGGCTTGATACAGAGCCTGCCGCGCATCGACCGCGCGCCACGCGCTGCGATGGCGGTGTCCTCCGGCGCCGATTGGGGGAACGTGCGTTACGGCAAGGGCTTCCGCACCAAACAGGCCGTCGCCGCCCTCACCCGCCACATCGATGTGACCGCGCCGGTCGCGATCCTCGATGTCGGGTCCAACCGCGGCAGCTTCGCGCGCGCCGCGCTGGATGAAGCCCCGCACGCCCACATCGTCGCCGTCGAGCCCGATGAGCGCGTGGCAGCATCTTGCGCCTGCCTCGAACGCACCACACTGATCGTTTCGCGCATCGAAGATGCCGCGCTGGAGAGCGAACGCTTCGACGTCGTCCATTCCTGCCACACGATCGAGCATCTCGCCGGTCCCGCCGGCACGCTCGCCGATCACTGGCGCGTGCTGAAGCCGGGCGGATTGCTCATCATCGATGCGCCCAATACCGCGATCCTCGAGGCCGAGGACATCGTGGAGGAATGGTTCATCGACAAGCATCTCTATCATTTCTCGCCGCGCACCCTGATGCGCATGATCGTGGGCGCCGGTTTCGACATCGTCGTGCCGCCGGACTTGAAGGACCGCGAGAACTTGCTGATCGTCGCCCGCAAGACCGGCGCCACACGCTTCGCCATCGATTCCGATCCGCGCGAAGTGGCCGAGGCGCAGCGTCTTCTCGCGGCCTACAGAAGCAAGCGCGCCCGCAACATCGCCGCGCTCTCCAATGCCGCCGCCGAGATCGCCGAGCTGGCGCCGCGCGGTGTCGCGATCTGGGGCGCGGGGCGATTGTTCGACAGCCTCGTCGTCCATGGCGGGCTCGACACATCCATCTTGTCGCTGCTGGTCGATGCGCATCTGACCGCACATGTCGGCGAGCGCCATGGCATCGCGCTCAGCGTGCCGGAAGCCCTGGTGAAAGCCGATCCCGGCGTGATCGTGATCATGTCGCGCGGCTTCGCCGAAGAGATCGCGGCGCAGGCGGCCATGCTGGTGCCGGATGCGGAGATCGTCTTCTACAGCGCGCTTCTGACCCGCGCCCATCTGCGGAAGGCGGCGTGATCATGGCGTCTTCCGTCAAAATCCAGAAGATCGACCATGCCGCCGAGCTCAACGAGATCGCGGCCGACATCGCCAAGGCCGCGCGCTTCACCCGCAAGCATGTCGTGGCGTCCATCTATCACGCCGGCTCCGGCCATCCGGGAGGCGCGCTGTCCTGTGCCGACATCCTCGCCACGTTGTTCGGCGCGGAGATGAATTTCTGGCCGGACGGCGTCGCCGATCCGCAGCGCGATCGCTTCGTGCTCTCCAAGGGCCATGCGGCGCCGGCGCTCTATGCCATCGGCGCCCATCACGGTTTCTGCAACGCGCGCGCGGCGCTGGGCCTGCGCAAGCTCAACAGCCCGTTCCAGGGCCACCCCCACGTGCTCGACATGCCGTGGGTGGAGACGAGCACGGGCTCGCTCGGCCAGGGCTTCTCCGTCGCGCTCGGCATGGCGATGGGCTTGCGGCTTCAGCGCAGCACCGCGCGGGTCTACACGCTGCTCGGCGACGGTGAGATGCAGGAGGGCGAAGTGTGGGAGGCCGCGATGTGCGCGGCGCATCACAAGCTCGACAATCTCTGCGTCATCGTCGATTACAACAAATTGCAAAGCGACGACCGCAACGACAACATCATGCGGCTGGAGCCGCTCGCCGCCAAGTGGCGCGCCTTCGACTGGGCCGTGGGCGAGATCGACGGGCACGATATTGCCGATATCCTCTCCGGTTTCCGCCGCGCCGGCGCGACGCATAGCCGGCCGCAAATCCTGATCGCGCACACGGTCAAGGGCAAAGGCGTGCCCTATATGGAAAACATCCCCCAATGGCATGGCAGCGTGAAGCTGACCCGCGCGCAGGCCGAAGAGGCGCTCGATGCTTTGGGCGCACGCCGCGACGAGATCAAGGAGCTGCTCGATGTCTGAATCTCCCGCATTGATCGGCACCAGCGGCGATTCGTTGCGTGAAGCTTTCGGCAAGGCGCTGTCGTCGCTCGCCGACGAATTCCCCAAGCTCGTCGTGCTCGACGCGGATATCGCGGGCGGCACGGGCGTGCACCATTTCCGCAAATCCCATCCCAGCCGCTTCCTGCAATTCGGCATCGCCGAGCAAAACATGATGGCAGCGGCTGGTGGGCTCGCGGCAACGGGCCTTTTGCCCGTCGTCACCACCTTCGCGGTGTTCTGCCTGCGCGCGGTGGAACAGGCACGGCTTTCACTCGCTTACGCGCGGCGCAACGCCAAGATCGTGGCGAGCCATCCCGGCATTGATGTCGGGCCGGATGGCGGCTCGGCGCAGGCGCTGGAAGATCTGGCGGCGTTCCGCGCCATCCCCGGCATGGCCGTGATCTCGCCGGCTGATCCCATCGAGATGGCGCTGGCGACGCGCGCGATCCTGGAATTCGACGGGCCCGTCTATATGCGCACCGGCCGCAGCGCCGCCAAACGCGTGTTCGGCGACGACCACACATTCGCCATCGGCAAAGGCTGTATCGTGCGCGACGGCCGTGACCTGACCATCGTCGCCTGCGGCGTGGAAGTGGCGCGCGCGGTGGAAGCGGCCGAGACGCTCGCGGCGGAGAATATCTCCGCCCGCGTCGTCAACATGGCGACGATCAAGCCGATCGATGGCGAGTTGCTGGCGCGCTGCTCCAGCGAGACCGGCGCCGTCGTGACGGCGGAAGATCACAACATCTATGGCGGCCTCGGCGGCGCGGTGGCGGAGTCGCTGGCGACGACCATGCCCTGCCCCATCGAATTCGTCGGCGTGCGCGATACGTTCGGCGCGTCGGGCGAGCCGGAGGAACTGGCCGTGATGTTCGGCATCGGCTCGGGCGCCATCGCGCAGGCCGCGCGCAAGGTGCTCGCACGCAAGGCCAAGCACTGATGTCGCGCTTCTCGCTCGCGGGCAGGAACGCCGTGGTCACCGGCGGAAGCCGCGGTCTCGGACGCGCCATCGCGCTGGGGCTGGTGGAAGCCGGCGCCAATGTCGCGCTCACCTTCCGCGAGAAGCATGACGAGGCCAAGGAAGTCTGCCGCGAGATCGCCGCGCTGGGCTGCGAAGCCGTGGCGCTCCAGATGGATGTGACGGACCGCTCCAGCGTGGAGCTCGCCGCGAAACATGCGAGCGCATTGGGCCCGATCTCGATCCTGATCAACAATGCCGGCATCAACAAGCCAACGGATTTCGACGAGATCGAAGACGCGGACTGGGACACGATCCTCGCCACCAACCTCAAAGGCCCGTTCATCTGCGCGCAGGTCTTCCTGCCGCTCTTGAAAGCGGCGGGCGGCGGCAGCATCGTGCATATCGGGTCGGTGAGCGGCCAATATGGCGGGCCGCGCACGGCGCATTACGCGGCATCGAAAGCCGGATTGATTTCACTGGCACAAGTCATCGCCCGTTTCGGCGCACAATATAACGTTCGGTCCAACACGCTGGCCGCCGGGCTGATTGCGTCCGAAATGGCGGCGGCGGGCATGACGGCGCCAAGCGTGCAGAAGGCGGCCGAGAACATCCTGCTGAAACGCCAGGGAACCCCCCGCGAAGTCGCGGACGCCGCGGTGTTCCTCGCCTCCGACGCGTCGAGCTACATCACGGCGCAGACCCTCAACGTCAATGGCGGCCTGTACTTCTGAGAAAGAAACACTTCCGATGGGCAAGACCATTCTGATCGTCTCCGGCGGGATCGAAGCGGCCGATGCGGCCAAGCGCGCCAAGGAGATGGGGCTTTACGTCGTGGTCTCCGACCGCGACCAGGAAGCGCCGGGCTTCGCTTTCGCCGATAGCTGCATCCTGGCCGACGTCTACAGCGCCGATGAGACCGGCGCGGCGGCCGAACGCTACAGCCGCAAGATTCGCAAGATCGACGGCGTGATCTGCGTCGCCGCAGACGCGCCGCAAACCACCGCCGCCGTCGCCAAGCGCCTCGGCCTGCCGGGCATCTCCACCGAAAGCGCGCGCATCGCTTGCGACAAGCTGGCGATGAAGGAGCGTTTCCTGGGCGCCGGCGTGCCGATCCCGTGGTTCTCGCCGGTGGCGACGCCACAGGCCTTGCAGCGCTTCGCCATCGAGCGCGGGCACAATCTCGTCATCAAGCCGGTGGATTCCAGAGGCAGCCGCGGCGTGCAGCGCGTGGCGCAGGTCGCCGATCTCGACAAGGCCTTCGCGCTCGCCCGCCAGCATTCGCCGACCCAGCGCGTGATGGTCGAGCAATATCTGGATGGCCCGCAGGTCTCCACCGAATCCATCATCGTGAACGGCCGCTGCTTCACGCCCGGCTTCTCCGACCGCAATTACGAGCATCTCGAACGCTACGCCCCGTTCTTCATCGAGAATGGTGGCGACCTGCCGAGCCATCTTCCCGAGGAGACACAGGCCAAGGTCCGCGACGTCGTCGCCCGCGCCGCCGAGGCGCTGGGCATCACCAACGGCACGGTCAAGGGCGACATCGTCGTCCATGACGGCGAGCCCTATGTGATCGAACTGGCAGCGCGGTTGTCGGGCGGCTTCTTCTGCACGCGCGAGATCCCGCTCAACACCGGCGTCGATTTCGTCGGCGCGGCGATCCGCGTGGCGCTGGGCGAAGCGGTTTCGGCGGACGAGCTGGAGCCCAGGCACTTCACCCCCGTGGTGCAGCGTTACGCATTCCCCCAACCCGGCCGCATCGTCTCGGTCGCGGGTGCGGAGGATGCGCGCGCCATGCCGGGCATTGCCGAACTCGTCGTCACCGCCAAGCCGGGTGACATCATCCCGCCGGCCGGCGACAAACGGCCCAGCGCCGCGATGGTGCTTGCCACCGGCGCCTCGCGCGAAACGGCGCTGGCAGCCGCGAACGACGCGCTGGCGCAGCTCAAGATCGTGACGAAATGAACGCGCCCCTTCGCGCCCGCGATCTTTCCGCGAGTTCCGCGACCTTGCATCTGTTCGCGCTGTTCCATTGCAACCTCGCCTTCTCCTCCATCGAGGAAGAGCAGCGCGGCGACGTGATCGCGCGCTGCTATTGGCCGCTGCTGGAGCTGGCGCAGAAGCACGGCCCCATCGGTCTCGAAGCGACCGGCTTCACGCTGGAAGAAATCGCCAAACGCGATCCGGAATGGATCGGCCGTGCGCGCGCGTTGATCGCAAGCGGGCGTATCGAATTGATCGGCTCGGGCTATGCCCAGATCATCGGACCGTTGGTTCCGGCGCGGGTGACGGAAGAGAATTTGCGGCTGGGTCATCTCGTCTATGAACGCCTGCTCGGCGTGCGGCCCACGCTCGCGCTGATCAACGAGCAGGCCTTTTCGGCCGGCTTGGTCGGGCTCTATATCGATGCGGGCTATCGCGCGATCCTGATGGATTGGGACAATCCGGGCGCGAACCACCCCGAATGGCCGAGCGAGACGCGGCATCTGCCGCAGCGCGCCGTCGGCGCGGATGGGCGGGCGATCGGACTGCTCTGGACCAGCACCGTCGCATTCCAGAAGCTGCAACGTTTCGCCCATGGCGATATCGGGCTGGATGAGTATCTCGGTTTCGTCCGTTCCCGCCAGGCGGCGAACGCGCGAGCTTTATGCGTCTATGCCAGCGACGCGGAGATTTTCGATTTCCGGCCTGGGCGGTTCCGCACTGAGGAGACGCTTTCGGGTGGGAGCGAATGGGCGCGGCTGATGCAGGCTTTCGACGCGCTCGCCGACGAGCATCCGCTGATCGCGCCGGGCGAAGCGCTGACCCTGGGCGGCAATCGCGATGCGAACCTGCCGCTGCATCTGGAATCGGCGGCGTGTCCGGTGCCGGTGAAGAAGCAGCGCAAATACAATCTCTCCCGCTGGGCCGTGACCGGCCGCGACGACATCGCGGTGAATGCTGCGTGCCAAAGGATCTATGAGCGGCTTGTTTCTTCGAAGGGCGATGACGCGGCGTGGAAAGAGCTCTGCTATCTCTGGGCCAGCGATTTCCGCACGCATATCACCGAAAAGCGCTGGGCGGGGTTTTGCGAACGGTTGCAGAAGGCGGAACAATCCTGCACCTCCCCCTTGTGGGGAGGTCGACAAAATTGTCCCGCGGAGCGGGATGATTTTTCGGGTGGGGGACCGAGCCAGACGTTTGACATCGCCCCCCACCCGAAAAATGCGGGACGCATTTTTCGACCTCCCCACAAGGGGGAGGTGCAGGAACGGCATGTCGCCGTCACCACTCCGTTTGTTACCGCCCAACTCGACCGCCGCCGGGGGCTGGCGATCGAATGGCTGCGGTTCGGCGGCGCGCCTGTGATCGGCGGCATCCCCCATGGCCACTTCGACGACATCGCATTGCAGGCGGACTGGTACACGGGCGATTGCGTGTTCGAGGCGCCGGGCGAGCACAAAGTCACCGATCTGGAATGGTGCGAGGCACAGGTCTGGCAAGAGGCAAACGGCGACACCACCGCGTTCGCGCGGATCGAGACGCACAAGGGCCCCATCGAAAAGACGCTGCGCTTCTCGGCCACCGAGCCGCGCGTCGATTTCGATCTCGCCTTACACTGGGACGATTGGGGCAAAGGCAGCTTGCGGCTGGGCCATATCACACTGCTGCCCGACGCGTTCGATTGGACGAAGCTTTCCTTAACCACCCATAACGGCGGCAAGGATCCGGAAACCTTCCTGCTTAAGGACGCGCAGGTCGATCACGGCGCGCCGGTGTCGTTCCTCGTCTCCTGTTCGCATGGCATCGGCATGACGGAGGGCTGGGCGGAATTGGGCGACGGCGCCACGCGGCTGCGTATCGAGATCGACCGCGCCACGGCGCCGCTTCTGGGGCTTCTGACGCACAAGCGCGTTGGCGGCAGCTTGTTCTGCCAGTTGGCGCTCTCGGCGCTGGAGCTGGACGAGACGCGCAAACCTTGCGCCTTCGTTAAAGGCCCGCGGCGCTTCAAGTTTGGTGTGCGCGCGACCCTACCGTAAGGCGCTTGTTAACCGCGTTCTGCAACCATGTGGGCGTTATCGAGGGATGTGCTCCATGGGCCAGCGGGCTGCGAAGATTTTCGTTTCGGAAAAACCCGGCGATGCGAACGCCGCGTCGGCGCGCGTCATGCCGATCAGTCCCGCCTTGCGCGATTTCGCCCAGCCGTGGCTCGACCTCAACGACAAATCGGTGCTCATCACCGGCGGCACCGGCTCGTTCGGCAAGCATTTCGTCAAGACGGTGATCGAACATTACAAGCCGCGCCGCCTCATCATCTTCAGCCGCGACGAGCTCAAGCAATATGAGATGCAGCAGATCTTCCCGATGGATCAGCATCCCTTCATGCGCTATTTCATCGGTGACGTGCGCGACCGCGACCGGCTTGAAATGGCGATGCGCGACGTGGACTATGTGATCCACGCCGCCGCGCTGAAGCAGGTGCCGACCGCCGAGTACAATCCGTTCGAATGCATCCGCACCAACGTGTTCGGGGCGGAGAACGTGGTCTCCGCCGCGCTGCGCCGCAACGTGCGCAAAGTGATCGCACTCTCCACCGACAAGGCAGCCAATCCGGTCAATCTCTATGGCGCTTCCAAGCTCGCCTCCGACAAGATTTTCGTCGCCGCCAACAATCTGGCCGGCGCGGACGGTACGCGCTTTTCCGTCGTGCGCTACGGCAATGTGTTCGGGTCCAGAGGAAGCGTCGTGCCGTTCTTCCAGAAGCTGATGCGCGACGGCGCCGACAGCTTCCCGATCACCGATCCGCGCATGACGCGGTTCTGGATCACGCTCACCCAGGGCGTGAACTTCGTACTTTCCAGCATGGAGCTGGCGCGCGGCGGCGAAATCTTCGTGCCCAAGATCCCCTCGACGACGATGTGCGACCTGGCGAGCCTGATCGGGCCCAAGATGGGCCAGAAGATCGTCGGCATCCGCCCTGGCGAGAAGCTGCACGAGACCATGATCCCGGCCGACGACAGCCGCTGGACGGTCGAGATCGAGGACCGCTTCGTGATCCTGGCGAGCTTCGCCGCGGCGGCGCGCGAGGCCTATATCAATCGCGGCGCCAGGCCGGTCGCGGAAGACTTCGCCTATGTGAGCGATTCCAACCCGGAACAGCTCGACGCACGCGGTCTGCAGATGCTGTTGACGCAGGCCTATACGTGAGCGTTCCCGCTCTAAAGCCAGTCCAGACGTTTCTGCCTTACGGCCGCCAGGTCATCGAGGAGGACGACATCGCCGCCGTCGCCGAGGCGATGCGGGGCGAGCTGCTGACCACCGGGCCTTACGTCGCCCGTTTCGAATCCGCGCTGTGCAAGACCGTCGGCGCCAAACACGCTGCCGTCTGCGCCAACGGCACCGCCGCGCTGCACATGGCGGCGCGCGCGCTCGGCCTCGGCCCCGGCACGAAAGTGATCGTGCCGGCGATCACCTTCCTCGCCACCGCCAGCGCGCCGCATATGAACGGCGCGGAGATCGTGTTCGCCGATGTCGATCCGGAAACCGGCTTGATGCGGGCGGAAGACCTGGACGCGGCGTTGGAGCGCGCGGGCCATGCGGACGCCGTGTTCAACGTCCATCTCAACGGCCAGTGCGGCGCGATCGAGGACATCGCCGACGTCGCGCGCGCCCATGGGGCCAGGATCGTGGATGATGCCTGCCACGCGGTCGGCGCCGGCTATGTGGCGAAGGACGGCTCGGTCAGCCAGATCGGCTCCAACACGTTCTGCGACCTCAGCGTCTTTTCGTTCCATCCGGTCAAATCCATCGCGATGGGCGAAGGCGGCGCGGTCACCGCGACCGATCCCGAACTCGCCAAGCGGCTGGTGCTGGCGCGCAATCACGGCATGGTCCGCGACCCCACCGCGTTCCAGAATACCGACGACGCGTTCGACGCCGACGGCGCGCCGAACCCCTGGTATTACGAACTCCACGAGCCGCAATTCAATTGGCGCGCGAACGACATCCAATGCGCGCTCGGCGTCTCGCAATTGGGCAAGCTTGGCCGCTTTGTGGCGCGCCGCCGCGCCATCGCGGCAGCCTATGACTCGTTGTTCGCGCCGTTCGCGCCGCTGATCCGGCCCCTGTCGCGCACACGTCCCTGCCTGCCGGCGTGGCATCTCTATGTCGTGCGGATCGATTTCGAGCGCGCCGGCATCAGCCGCGCCCACGTCATGCGGGCGCTGGCCGAACGCGGCATCGGCACGCAGGTCCACTATGTGCCCGTGCATCGCCAGCCTTACTACGCAGCGCGGTTCGCGACGCCCGCGCTTCCCGGCGCCGACCGCTACTACGCCCGCGCCCTCAGCCTGCCCCTCTCCGCCGCGATGACCACCGACGATGCCGCGCGCGTGGCGCAGGCGCTGGCGGCTGTTCTGGGCTTCTAGAAGCTCGCGCTTCCCTCCATCTTCCTGTCATGGCCCGCGAATGCGGGCCACCCAGCTGATGTTGCGGCGATCGCGAAAACGAAACTCGCTCCCTCTGCGGCTCTGTGTCTCTGTGTGAAAAACTTTTGCACACAGAGACACAGAGCCACGGAGAAGAAGCGCTGTGATTTAGGAAGCTGCGATTTTGTGACCTGGGTGGCCCGCATTCGCGGGCCATGACAATTTTGTTTGCACAAAACGTAACGGAGCTTCGCGCCCCCCGGCACGAAACTCCGTTCGCTTTTTTTTATCCCACCAACGGACCCGAGACGCCTCGGGGGCAAACGGCGCGTGCGCTTCCTTAAAAAACGCGCACGCGCCAGATGTCCGCCCCTTAGCTGCGGAACAGCGACAGGGCGATCGACGGCGCCTGGTTGGCGATCGACAACGCCTGCACGCCGAGCTGCTGCTTGGTCTGCAAGGAGGTCAGCATGGCGGATTCCGTGGCCATGTCGGCGTCCACGAGATTGCCGATGCCGGTGGTCAGCGTGTCCGACAGATTGGACACGAAGGTCGCCTGGATCGAGAACTTCTTGGCGCCGCTCGACAATTGAGCCAGCGCGCTGTCCACGTTGGTCAGCGAAGCTTCGACGGTGGAGATCATCGTCGAG